>JBLMYD010000066.1:0-59541 GCA_050258095.1 Chloroflexota bacterium | reverse complement strand
CCCCCCCCCCCCCCCCCCCCCCCACGACAGGACCCGCGGGCCAATCCCGTTCGTCCCTCGTCGTCGGCGCCTTCATCGCCTTCGCCCTCCTTATCGCAGCCCTCGGCTACCCGCTCCAGCGCCACTACCTCCGCGACCGCTTTGCCCCCGGCTCCGAAATCCCCGGCATGCACCTCGACGCGGCCTACGCTTGGGCCCGCAACAAGAGCGACGCCCGGATCGGCATCGCCGGCACCACCGCCGGCTTCCTCCAGTACGGCCTCTACGGCACCGATCTCTCCAACCACGTCGCCTACCTCGGTGTCAAGGGACCCCACGGCGCCTTCAACGCGATCCCCACCTGCGCCGCCTTCCGCGCCGCCGTCAACGCCGCCGACCTCGAATACCTGATCACCGCCCCCTTCCTCAACTTCCTCAGCCCCAGCAAGCCGATCGCCTCCCCTGAGACCAACTGGCTCCGCAACGAGCCCGCAGCAGCTCCAATCATCCACAGCGGCCCGGTCACCGTCTGGAAGCTCAACTCAAAGCTCGACCCCGCCGGCTGCGGCCCGGCAAACGCGCCCCTCAGTCGAGTCCCCGACACGCCCAAAAGCCTGCCGGGGCAGGCTTTTGGGGACCCTAGTCTTCCGACTCGTCCGAGTCGTCCTGAGCGGCGGACTCCCCGGCGCGCCGGATCACGATCTGGTCGGCCTCGATCCGCACCGTGACCTCCCGCTTGCCCGCCCAGTTCTCGGCGTAGACCGGGTCGTCCGCCACCGACGGGTCGAGCCAGAGGCCATGACCGTCGCTCTCGCCGTGGTCGAAGGTCGCCTCGAGCTCTTTGCGACGCCCGCGCCCGCCGCGCCTCCCCCGACGCCGTTTGCGCCGCGGTTTCTCCCGCTCGCCTTCGTCGCCCTCTCCGGCCTCAGCCTCCTCCTCGTCTTCGACCGGCTCCTCGGCCGCGGCGGCGGCCTCGATCTCGGCCTCGATCTCGTCGCGCAGGTCGACTTCGCCCGCGGCGGCCTCCTCCTCGTCCGGCGTGAAGCCGTGCTGCTTGCGGAACTCGCGCAGCTCCGAGGTGCTGACTTCGAGCTGGTGGGCGATCCAGGCGTCGGTGCGGCCCTGGCGGACCCAGGCGCGGATCTGGTTCAGCTGTGGCTTCAGCGAGCGTCTTGCCATCGGCGCGCGAGTCTATTCAACCGCGGCGGTCGGGCGCGGGGCGGCGTCAGGACATCAGGAAGGCGAGCGCCTCGAACATCGAGACGACCACGACCACGACCGTCACCGTCAGGCAGACGGCGAGGACGCTGAAGCGCACTTTGCTCTCCTGCTGGCTGCGGCTGATCCGCCGCGCGCGCGAGCGGTTGGCCGCACGACGGCGAAGCTGTTCGCGCCTGTGGCGCTCGAGGGCTGTCTCCTGCTCGAAGGCCGTCTCGAACTGGGAGATGCTTTGACGCATTCTCATGATGGTTGGCCCGCAGGCCGCGGGGGACCGTAGCAAAGCCGCAGAACGCTTTGCAGGGCGGACAATGTGCGATGCGTCACGACGGGCTCAGGGCGGGCAGGCCCCCCAGAGCCCGCGACCGACGCGCGCGGCGCGCAGCTCGAGGCGGCGAAACAGCGGTGCCAGGCGGTCGTTGGGAGGGATCGTCAGCGAGCGCGCCAGCCCGCGGCGGACCAGGATCGCGTTGACGAGGCGCCGACCCAGGTAGACGTAGGCGAGCAGCCGCCCGTAGACGTCGCGCCGCTCGACGCCGAAGACGAGCCGCACCCGGCGTCCTTCGACGAGCCGGTGGTCGAAGGCCGAGGCGCGCGGCCCGAAGCACTGCACCGGCGTGTCCGGCTTCACCGTCTCGGGCGTGTCGACGCCGATGTAGCGGACGTCCTCGAGTCGCCCGTCGATTCGCGCTTCGATCGTGTCGCCGTCGATCACCCGCACGACGAAGGCCATCGCCGACGCCGGGCCTTCGTCTTCCGCGCCGCCCTCCCACGGCCGCAGGATGAGCGCGGCGACGACCGCGAGCAAGACCAGGCTGCCAAGCCGCCCACGTTCTCTATAGCCGTGTTGCACTCACTTACAAGGCCTGAGCGTCACGACTTCACCCCCCGGGTGAAACGCGTTTGGGGTCATATTGGCCCCAAAAACGTTGCACCGGATTACGGGGTGCGGCGCACGCTGGAGAGCAGCGTCTCCTTGATCTGGGCGATGATCTCCAGCGCCTCGTTCCACTCGCGCTGCCAGACGTTGCGGCCGAAGATCACGCCCGAGCCGCCCGCCTCCATGATCTCGCGGCAGTGCGTCAGCACGGTCTCGTCGTCGACCTTCGAGCCGCCGGAGAGGACGACCAGCGAGCGCCCGGCCGACTCGACGCACTGGCGGATCGCCTCCGCCTCGTCGACCTGCATCTCGTCGTAGGGCGCGGGCGAGTCCTTGTCCTTGTCCGGGTTGATCTTCGGCATGTTGAGCTTGACCACGTCGGCGCCCATCTCCATCGCCATTCGCGCCGCGTAGTCGATCGCGTAGAAGGAGCCGGCGCCGCCCTTGGCGTCGATCGCTTCGCCGCGCGGGTAGGACCAGACGATCAGCGGCATCCCGAAGCGGTCGCAGTCTTCGCGCACCCCGCGCAGCTGGGCGAGGTCCTCGTCCTGGCGCGGCGAGCCGACGTAGAGCGTGTAGCCGACCGCGTCGGCGCCGAGCCGCACCGCGTCCTCGACGCTGGCGTTGCAGGTCGAGAGGGCGTGGGCCGAGGAGGGGATGTCGGTCTTGCCGTTGACCTTGAGGATCAGCGGCACCTGCCCGGCGTAGTCGGGGTAGTACTTGCTCGCCATCCCGATCTGGCAGGCGAGCGCCGAGTAGCCGGCTTCGGCGGCGAGGCGGAACTGGTAGTCGGGGTCCTTCGACGCCGGATTGGGGAAGAAGTCGCGCGGTCCGTGCTCGATCCCCTGGTCGATCGGCAGCAGCATCAGGGTGCCGTTGCCGGGGCCGAACTCGAAGAGCAGGCGCCGCAGGCGCGCTCGTTTGCCGGGGGCCAGGGTGGCCAGCAGCGATTTCTGCTCGGTCAGGCTCTTCAACTCCACGCTGTTTCCTCCTCGAAGACGGGGTAGGGCCTCAGTATGCCACCGGGCCGCCGTTCGAGCGCTTGCCGGTGGGCGGCTATCCTCGAATGGCCATGAGCGAGACTGAGCTCAGCGTCATCTGCAAGAACTGCGGCTCGGAGGTCAGTCCCTACGTCACGGAGTGCCCTTACTGCGGCGCTCGCCTGCGCAAGCGGGCGCCGAAGCTCGAACGCCGCGGCGACGCGCTCGAGGCCCAGCCCCGCCGTCGCCCGCACCGGCGCCTACTTCCCCGCCGCCCGGCGCGCGCGGACGCTCCCCGCCCCTTCCGTCCCTACGCGACGATGGCGGCGATTCTCGGCCCGGCGGTCGTGATCCTCCTGCAGAAGGCGACCGGGAGCGCGCTCGACGCCTACGGCGGGATCGTCGTCCCCTTCGCCGACCAGTGGTGGCGCTTCCTCACCGCCCCGTTCGCCTACGTCGACGTCGGCTACCTCTTCGTCGTCGCGGTGGGCCTGGCGATCTTCGCCACCGGCCTCGAGCGGCGCCTCGGCACGACCTCGACCGCGGTGCTGCTGATCGCCTGCGGCTCGCTGGGGATGCTCGTCGCCAGCGGCGTCGCCAACGCCCAGGGCGGGATCGCGGTGATCGCCGGCGGCAACGGGATGGCGCTCGGCGCCCTCGCCGCCTGGTTCGCGATCAGGCGCGCCGAGGTGCACGGCGCGATCGACGACGACTACGACGCGGTCGGCGTGCTCGTCGCCGCCGCGGTCCTGCTGGCGCTGCCGATCTTCGACTCGAGCGCCGACGTCTGGGCCGGCCTAGTCGGCGCCGCGGTCGGCGGCCTCGCCGGCCTCGCCGCCGCGGCTCTCCACCACGAGTAAGTCAGCCCCCACCCGTGCCTCCATTGCGAGGCCCCTATGGGTACTCAACTGGAGGCACGTCGTAGGATCGGGCGATGCCCAGTGAGGACGAGCGACTCGAAGCCGCGATCGAGCGGCTCAGCGACGGCGAGCGCTTTGCCGAGGCCGAGCGCGTCGTCGCCCGCGCCGCGCCCCAGCTACAGAAGGTCCTCGCCGCCGCGCTGGCCGAGGGAGGCTGGTTCGGCGAGCCGCACGAGGCCGAGACGCTGAAGGCGGCGACGATCCCCGACCCCGACGAGCGCCTGGCGGCGGTCCGCTCGCTGCTCGCCGAGGAGGCGAGGATGGGGATGATGGTCGGCGTGGCGGTCGGCTGGGCGCTGCAAGAGGAGATGAGCAGGCAACCCGAGAGCGAAGGAGAGAGCTAGATGGAGATCAAGTTTCACGGTCACTCGTGCTTCGAGCTGAGCGACGGCGAGGTCAGCGTCCTCGTCGACCCGTTCCTCAAGCCGAACAACCCGGCGGCGGTCGCGACCGCGGACGAGGTCAACCCGACCCACGTCGCGATCAGCCACGGGCATGCCGATCACATCGTCGACGCGGTCGCCGTCGCAAACGCCAACGACGCCGAGTGCGTGGCGATCGTCGAGGTCGCCAACTGGCTCGAAGAGCAGGGCGTCGCCAAGGTCCACGACCCCAACCTCGGCGGCACGGTCCGCTTCGATTGGGGCTGGGTGAAGCTCGTGCCCGCCTGGCATACGAGCACGCTGCCGGGCTCGGGGGCTCCCTACAGCCCGACGTCGGGCACCGTCACCGGCACCCCCGCGGGGCTGCTGATCAATCTCGGCGGCGTCACCGTCTACCACGCCGGCGACACCTGCCTCTTCGGCGACATGAAGCTGATCGCCGAGCGCAACCCGGTCGACATCGCGATGCTGCCGATCGGCGGCCACTACACGATGGACCGCTACGACGGCGTCTATGCGGCCGAGATGATCGGCGCCGGCACCGTGATCCCGATGCACTTCAACACCTTCCCGCCGATCGAGACCGACGCCGAGGCGTTCAAGGCCGAGGTCGAGGCGAAGACGTCGTCGAAGGTCGCCGTCCTCGCCCCGGGAGAGTCGCTCTCGGTCTAGGGCGTCGGCGAGTCAGCGGAGGCGTCGGGTTCCTCGGACGCCGGAGCTGTGGGCGCGGCGCCCGTCGCGCCCGTCCCGCCGCTTTCCGTCGAGGAGGGCGGAGGTGGCGGGGGAGGAGACGAAGTGCTCGGGGCCGGGGCCGGCGAACCGGTTTCCGTGGAACCGCTTCCGACCGTCACGACCACGGTGCCGGTGCCGGTCGGCGCGCCCGCGCCGGACGGTTCGGCGCCGTCGAGGTCGCCTCCAGGTTTGCTGCCCGTCGCCTGCGGGCCGCCGCCGGCTGTCTGGCCGGTTCCGCCGGTGGCCGGTTCTTCCGTGGCGAGGGGTTCCGCTTCCGCTTCGGCGCTGTTGGGCACCGGAGGCGCCGGTTCGCCGGCGACGGGGTCGGCCGCTGCCTGCGCCTTCGCCGGCGAGGCATGACGTGCCGGCGCCAGCGCGGTGGCCGCCTTGCGATGCGTGCGGGTGATCGGCGGCGCCTGGTTGACGGCCGTCGGTTCGACCTGCTGCTTGACCTCCACGGCACCCGCGGTGAGCACGGCGGCGGTGACGACGCCGGCGACGGCCTTGGTGCCGATCGCCCCGCCCACGGCGCCGAGCCCGCTGGCGGCCCCGCCGGAGCCGATCGCGGCGCCGACGGCGCTGGCCCCGCTGACCGCGCCGGCCCCGCCGGCGCTCGCGCCGGTCGCGGTCGCGGCGCCACCGGCACCCGTTCCTCCCAGGCCGAGCTTGGAGAGGATGAAGCCCTTGAACGCCAGCAGCGGTCCCGCCGGGACCAGCGCCGCCAGCACCTTGTCGTTGGAGCGCAGCTGGGCGCGGAAGTCGGCGCATTCCTCGCAGTCGCGCACGTGGCGCCGCACGGGGCCGGAGAGCTTGCGCAGCCCCTCGGCTGCCTCGGCAAGGTCGACCCGGACCTCGCCGCAGGTCAGCTGTCGTGCCTGGCTCGCCTCGGCGAGCGAGATCCGCGCCCGCACCAGCAGCGACTTGACCGACGGCACGCTCGTCTCCATCGCCTGTGCGATCTCCTCGTAGGACATCGCGTCCATCTCGCGCAGCAGCAGCGCCGAGCGCTGCGTCTCGGGCAGCTTGCCGACATCGGCGAGCAGCTGGCGGAACTCCTCGCGGTTGTGCACCTTCTCCGCCGTCGAGGCGGCCTCGACGGTGGGCACCATGTCCATCGATTCCTGCGCTTCCGCGGTCGGTTTGCGCAGGTGGTTGAGGCAGCGGTTGCGCGCGATCCGGTAGAGCCACGGGCGCAGGTTGATCTCGCGCTCGTCGGCGAGCATCGCCCGGTAGGCGTTGACGAAGACCTCCTGAAGCACGTCTTCGGCGTCCTCGGTGGAGCCGAGCATCTGCCGGCAGAAGCCGAGCAGACGCCCCTGGTAGCGGTCGACGATCGCCTCGAAGGCGCCCGGATTGCCAGCCCTGGCCATGGCAATCAGGCGTTCGTCGCCTTGAAGTTTGAGAAGTGGGGAACGCCGGGCAAGGAGGCCGCGGCGACTGGCGTGGGTTAGAGCGGAAGCCTCCATGCGAACCTCCAAGAGAGAGAAGCCAGGGAAGGCGTTTGTCTGTCTAACTTAAAGACACCGTAGCACCGCGGTAGTTGCGGCACATCGGCATTTTTTATGGCCTTTTTATTTAGGCCGCGCCCAGGGCCGCGGCGGCAGTGCCCGGGGCGGGATTCGAACCCGCAAGCCCCCCAGTGGGGCAACGCCTTTTAAGGACGTCGCATTTGCCAGTTTCGCCACCCGGGCAAGGCGATGGTAGCCGTCGGCTCTATAGGCTCGCTTGCATGGAGGATCACGGCGGGCGAATCGTCGCCAAGGCGCTCAAGTCGCGTGGCGTCAGCCATCTCTTCACGCTCTCCGGGGGACACCTGTTCTCCATATACGACGGCTGTCGCGAGGAGGGGATCGAGATCGTCGACGTCCGCCACGAGCAGACCGCGGTCTTCGCGGCGGAGGGGTTCGCCAAGGCGACGCGGCGGGTCGGCGTGGCGGCGCTGACGGCGGGGCCGGGCGTAACGAACGGCGTCAGCGCGATCGCCGGCGCGCAGGCCAACTGCTCGCCCGTCTGCGTGCTCGGCGGTCGGGCGCCCGAGCTGCGCTGGGGGTCGGGCTCGCTGCAGGAGATCGACCACCTGCCCTTCGTCGCGCCGCTGGTCAAGTCGGCCGAGACGGTGAAGGAGCCGGGGCGGATCGCGGCGGGCACGGCGGCGGCCCTCGACCTGGCGCTGACCGCGCCCTACGGCCCGACCTTCGTCGATTATCCGCTCGACGTCGTCTTCAGCGAGGCGGCGGTCGAGGTCCCTGACCCGGTCGCGGCGGAGCGGCGGGCGGCGGACGGGGTGGAGGAGGCCGCGGCGCTGCTCGCCGCCGCCGAGCGGCCGGCGATCATGGCCGGCACCGGGCTCTACTGGGGCGGGGGAGAGGAAGGGCTGCGGGCGCTCGCCGAGGCGCTCGGCATCCCGGTCTTCCTCAACGGCCTCGGTCGCGGCTGCCTGCCCGCCGATCACGAGCTGGCCTTCAGCCGCGCCCGCGGCGCGGGGCTGGGCGGCGCCAACGTCGCTCTTGTGATCGGCGTGCCGCTCGACTTCCGGCTCGGCTTCGGGGCGAGCGTCGCTGGGGATGCGAAGCTGATCCGCCTCGACGCGGCGCCCAATGCGCTGACCGCGAACCGGGCGCCCGACCTCGACCTGGTCGGCGACGTCGCCGCCAGCCTGACGGCGATCGTGGAGGCGGTGGCAGGCGCCGAGCGCCGCACCGGCCCCTGGCTCGAGCGACTGTGCGCGGTCGAGGAGGAGAAGCGGGCGGCGGAGCGAGCCGAGCTCGACGACGAGCGCGCGCCGCTGCACCCGGTGCGCGTCTACAGGGAGCTCGGCGAAGTGCTCGACCGCGACGCGATCGTCGTCGGCGACGGCGGCGACTTCGTCTCCTACGCGGGCCGCTTCGTCGAGACCTACGAGCCCGGTTGCTGGATGGACCCCGGGCCGTTCGGCTGTCTCGGCGCCGGGCCCGGGCAGGCGATCGCCGCCCAGCTGGCCCACCCCGAGCGCCAGGTCTGCCTGCTGCTCGGCGACGGGGCCTTCGGCTTCGCCGGCATCGAGTTCGACACGATGGCGCGCCACGGCCTGCCGGTCGTCGGCGTGATGGGCAACAACGGCATCTGGGCGCTAGAGCACCACCCGATGAAGTTCCTCTACGGCTACTCGGTGGCCGCCGAGCTGCGGCCCGAGACGCGCTACGAGGAGATGGTCGAGGCGCTCGGCTGCCAGGGCCTGCTCGTGCGCGAGCCCGGCGAGCTGCGTCCGGCCCTGGAGCGCGCCTTCGAGTCGCGGCGGCCGACGCTCGTCAACGTGCTCACCGACCCCGAAGTCGTCTACCCGCGCAAGTCGAACCTGGCCTGAGCACCGCCCGGACGAGAATCGGCCGCCATCTCTGGCGGCCGATTCGAGTTGGTCCCTCAGGACGGGCAGGGGTACGTCTTCAGGGACCAGTCCTTATTTGGTGGGCTCGGACGGCGGGAGGCGCCATGATGCGGCAATCGTCCAAACCCTGTATCGGTTTCCGGGGGGAAGGATCCCCACCTGTCCCCGATGAATCGATTATCTGCCCCTCTATCCGCTGCGTCTAGTCGCCCGGTTCTCGGACCCTAAAAACTAGGTAGGCTATACCTACCTAATTATGGGGGTTAAGTCGCCCGCATTGCCCTTGTGTAGCGGCGGTGACGCCGATCCTGTCCACTCGGGACCAAGTAGTTGCTGCGGGTTAGAAATGCGAGCTTACCCGCATTCTAGAGCTGAAAACGCCGCTATCGCCACGCCGTAGAGGATGTCGTGCTCGGAGACTTGTACCCGGTCGAGGCCGAACGCGCGCATCGATTCGACGAGGATTACGACACCGGCGACAATGGATGAGGCACGATCGGGGTGCATTCCCGCTATTTCGGCCCTCTTGGCCAGCGGGGTCGAGGCGAGTTGGGAGAGCAGGCGCTGAATCGTCTTCAGGTCTAGAGTACGCCCATGTACTTGAGCTGGATCGTAAGGCTCGAGGCCGAGGTCGATAGCGGCGAGCGACGTCGGCGTGCCGGCGACCGCTATCCCCCGCCGGGCCGTCGCGGCCGGGTTGGAGCCGATCGCGCCTTCGATCAGGGCGCGGGCGTCGGCGGCGAGCGCCTCGAGCTCGTTCGGCGTCGGCGGATCGCTGGCGACGTGCCGCTCGGTGTGGCGCACGACGCCCGCCTGCAGCGAGGCGTGGCAGGAGATCTGGTTGCCGGTGCCGACGACCAGCTCGGTCGAGCCGCCGCCGATGTCGATCACCAGCGTCGGCTCCGCAGGCGGGTCCTCGAAGGTCGCGCCGGTGTAGGTGAGGCGCGCCTCCTCCTCGCCGTCGAGGACGCGCGCCGAGAGCGCGAACCGCTCGCGTAGCTCGGCGACGAAGGCATCGCCGTTGGCGGCGTCGCGCACGGCGCTGGTCGCGATCGCCTCGATCCGCTCGACCGCCTGCTCGCGGCAGATGGCGACGTAGTCGGCGATCGCCCCGCAGGCCGCCTCGATCGCCTCGGCCGAGAGCTGGCCGGAGAGGTCGACGCCCCGCGCCAGTCGCGTCACCCGGCTCTGCCGCTCCAGCTCGACCACCCGCTCGTCCCCGACATCGGCCACCAGCAGCCGCGTCGAGTTCGAGCCGATGTCGATGACGGCGACCCTGTGAGAACCCTCTGTCATGCCCGCGGCACTCTAGATGGCCCCCCTTCGCGCTGCTAGCATGAGCGGACCGCCGCGGGGTGGAGCAGCCAGGTAGCTCGTCGGGCTCATAACCCGAAGGTCGCGGGTTCGAATCCCGCCCCCGCTATTTCACGGAAGCCCCGCAAATGCGGGGTTTTTGTTTGTCTTGTCTGACAGACAATAGAGTGCAAAATCGGCCGTGGGGCAAGCGCTGGGGCAAGGTGAGGTCAAAATGAGGTCGTTTTGGGCCTTGCCCAGCGAGCGCTGACCGCAGCCGTCGCTACGATCGAAAGCAGCGGAAACCGGAGTTTCTGATGTTTCTGAGTTTCTTTCGAAGGAAGGCTCTGATCAAGACTCACGCGAGACAGAAGGCTCATCTCGGGGCAGACGATCCCCGGCTCGCCCGTGCGATCTTCACGCTGCGCGAGACGGCTGGCTATCTCGACGTGCCCAAGTCGAACATCCAGCGCTGGGCGCGACCGCCGGAAGCCAAGCATCCGCTGATCACCTGCTTTCCGCCACACGGCCGGGAGGCGACGGTGCCTTTCATCGGCTTCGCCGAGGCCTTCGTGCTCTCCAGTTTCCGGAGGGCTGGGGTTCCGCTTCAGCGGATTCGACCCGCCGTGGAGGTTCTGGAAAAGGAGATCGGCGTCGATCACGCACTCGCCTCCAAGCGCCTCTATACCGACGGGGCCGAGGTTCTCTTCGACTACGCGAACAAGCGTGGCGAGCGCGAGGTCATGGAGCTGGTTGTCGTCCGCACCCAGCAGCGCCAGTTCTCCGGAGTCGTCAAGGACTACCTGAAGCGCATCCACTACGGAGGCGACGGCTGGGCGGATTCGGTGCGGCTGCCGACCTACGGCAACGCGAAAGTGGTTGTCGATCCGAGGGTCGCATTTGGCCTCCCGATCGTCGCCCACGGCGGCGCTCGCGTAGAGGATCTCGTCGATCGCTTCCAAGCCGGCGATTCCGTCGCCGAGATCGCAACGGACTTCGGCGTCCCTCCTGACGAGGTCGAGGACGTAATCCGGCTCGCAACCCGGACGGCAGCCTGAGCAGTGGGCCGACGAGGGCGCCGCGCCAGATAACTCGCGGCGATGTCTCGTCCGAAAGAGAAGCCAGCCGAGTTCTTCGTCGATCGCAGCCTTGGCAAGAGCATCGTCGAGGGCCTTCGCGACGCCGGGCTCACGGTCCATTCGATGGCCGACATCTACGGGGAGAAGCGCGCCCAGCTTCTCGTCGACGAGGCTTGGCTGCGAGATGCTGGCAAGAATGACTGGATCGTCCTCACCAAGGACGACGCGATCCGCCGCCGCCCCGCCGAGCGCGATGCCCTCACCAAAGCGGCAGTCCGTGTCTTCTGTCTGACCAACCGCAATCTGCGTGGTGCAGAGCAGACCGAGCGATTTGTCTCGAACCGCCACCGAATCCTCAGCCAGGCTCGCAAGCCGGGTCCGTACATCTATGGGGTGTACGAGAAGGGCCTGAAGCGGCTTTGGCCGTGATTGATGGCCATAAGAGCCAGGTTGATACTTCAGCTCAACTCTGCTGTCACAGGAGACCAGCCAAGATCATTCGCGGCGTGCTGAAGAAATCGACGCCGGTATCGAAATCGACCACCTGCGTGTCGGCGATGAGAACATCGCCTCCGCCCCCCGGACCGCTTACCTGAAACAGATCCTGATCGGCGCCGATTGGGGGCGTGGAGAGGCGGCGCAACTCGGAGCCGGTTAGTGACTGCCTCGGCACCCGAAATAGCTGCCGATTGATCCTGATCTCGATTTCAGCTTGGTCGTCGGGCATTGCCTGAGTGGCTAGAACCGGTCGGCAAGGCTGGATTCTCGCCACCTCTGCATGAGAGCATCCTCCCATGGTGCCCGATGTCAAGGCAGGGGGGTGGACCCGTGTCCGAGGCTGGTTGTATCGCGCCGCCGAGGTGGCCCTCCCGGTCGCAGGCGCAGTTGCGCTTGCGATCAGCGGGCACCTAAAAGGGAAAATCGGGCTCTTCGGCTGGGAGCCGGCGGCCACGGTGGTGATGATTGCGATCGGCACCCTGCTGCTTCTGACGGGCGCAGTCTTCGTCGCCCAGCGGACGATTCCGCTTGAGCGTCTGCGTGACGAAGAGCCGATGCTGCGCTGTCGTGCCGAGCTCGGGAGCGCCGCCCTGTTGCGCCTGGCGCAGACCGAACTTCGAAGTCTGGCGAGGAAGGCGAACTACGCAAGCAACGAGCGTGTAAGTCTCTACCGCGAAGAGGAGGACGGATTCACCCTCGTTGGTCGCCACTCGGCGCGGCCCGCCTTCGAACAAAGCCTCGGCCGAGAATGCCTTCCCCACGACGAGGGGGTATTGGGCCGGGCTTGGGCGCTTGGCCGCGCGGCGGAGACCGAGCTGCCCGCGCCAGGCGGCGGCTCAACCCCCAATCGGCAGTGGCTGAGGGCGCAGCAGCAGCGCTGCAAGGTCGCACCGGAGGTCGCCACAGCGTTGACCATGCGAAGCCAGTCATATGTCGCCTTTCGAGTCGCGAGCGACGATCCGAAGAGCCATGGCGCAATCATCTTCGAGAGTACCCTGTCCCTCGCTGAGGCCCAGAAAGGTTCGCGCCCGCCTTGCCTCACCGTCGTAGAGCTTGAGGACTCAGTCAAGGAGGCCAGCGGGCGGCTCTCGCGGCTTCTGATCGAGACACGTCCGCTGGCTCGGGCGGAGATTCGCCAACTCCTCGAACACCAGCAGGGCCCGAACCCCGTGACCTAGTCCGATGACTTATCGACGTGGCTCCGCAGCAAGGCTTCGTAGCGCGTCACCCCGACGATCACAGCGCTCGGCTTGCTGCGCTTGGTGATCACCAGCTGCTCAGCCTCCTTGCGCTCCAGCCGGTCTACCGCTTGAGCGAGGCCCCGCGAAGCCTCCTTGATTGGTAGCAGTTCATCAAGCGCCACTCTCAACTCCATCGTTCTCCTTCCGCCGCCGTCGATGGACCGGACGCTAAAGAGGCGGGCGGACGCAACCTTGAAAGATGCCTCAAACGGCAGCCTTCGCGATGCTGTCCGAGACGCCGTCTAGGCTGACGTTTGTTCCGCAACTCAGGAGGCTGCCATGAACGACGACAAGGGCAAACACAAAAAGTTCGAGATCAAGATCGACCGCGAAAAGTTCGAGGTCGAGGGCCCGACGATCACCGGTGCCCAGCTGCGAGCCCTGCCGAACCCTCTGGTCGGGCCAGACCGCGATTTGTTCCTGACCGCGCCGGGTCCGGACCCCGACCCGCTGATCAAAGATGACCAGATCGTCGAGCTCAAGGAGGGCATGCATTTCTTCACCGCTCCCGCCAACATCGCGCCCGGTGGGAATGCTGGCGCCGACTGACAAAGAGCATCTTGACCAGCTCGGGCTCGACTATGAAGTCATCCAGGAGGGGGGTCTGATCTGCGTCGTGATCAAAGGCTGGGCATTGCCGCCCGGCTATCAGCCCGACAAGGTCGACTTGCTTTTGCGCCTGCCAATGGGCTTTCCTGACGCCCAGCCGGACATGTACTGGTGCGATCCACCTGTCCGGGTAGCCGCCACAGGCAGCTATCCGCCTGCCGCCGAGCAGATGGAGCACTATGTGGGCCGTACCTGGCAGCGATTCTCTCGGCATTTGTCGGGCGGGGCGTGGCAGGCAGGCCGTGACGACCTCGGTAGCTACCTGGCGTTGATCTACCGGGGCCTCGCCAAGGAAATCGGGGCAACGGCTTGACTACCCTGGCCCTCACCGAAGAGCTTTGGACACAACTCGTCGGAACCCTCGATCTGCCCGTCGAGACAGCGGGCTTCATTCTGGCTGGCACGGCGATCGATGGCGAAGGGGTGACGCTCCTTGGCCGCGCCATCTACTGGGTTTCCGAGGACGGCTACGAGGTCCGTGAGTCCAATCGCCTAGTGATCGGATCCCGTGCCTACGTTCCAGCTCTCGGCGTCGCCGCCGAGGATGGCGCAGTTCCGATCTTCTTTCACAGCCACCCCGGCTCCGCACCGGCGCCCTCTCGCTATGACGACGAGGTCGATCAGGGTTTGCGCGATCCGGCCCAGATTCGCACCGGGCAAGAGCTTTACGGATCGTTGATTTTGGGAGGTCGACCTGGCGCCGAGAGCTTCAGCGGCCGCGTCTTTCGCGCTGATCGTCCGGTTCCCATTGACCGCCTGCGGGTCGTTGGCGCCCGTTTCCGCCTACTTACTGCCGACCTTGCTGACCCTGATGCTGCCCGCTTCGATCGCCAGATTCGGGCCTTCGGGGCACGGGGGCAGGCAATGCTCGCTGATCTACATGTCGGCGTCGTCGGAGTTGGGGGAACCGGATCGACGGTGTCTGAGCAGCTAACCCGGCTTGGCGTCGGTCACATCACCCTCATCGACGACGACGTCCTCACCGAAAGCAACCTGACGCGGATTCACGAGTCCGCCGCCGCCGACATCGATCGTCCAAAGGTGGAGATCGCGGCCGCGGCGGCCGAGCGGATCGGGACGGGCGCAACCGTGGAGCCTCTAAGTGCAAGGCTCACCGAGCTTGCCGCGGCCCGTCGACTGCGCGAATGCGACATCGTCTTCGGCTGCACCGACGACAATGGCGGCCGTGCTGTGCTCTCCCGGCTCTCCTACTGGTATTTGATCCCTGTCATCGACACTGCCTTTCTAGTCGACACCGAGGGCGAGGCCGTTCGCGGCCTTTTTGGCCGGGTCACCACCGTTTACCCGGGGGCACCATGCCTTTTCTGTCGCGGCAGGATCGACCCCAGTCAGCTCGCCGCCGAGGCTTTGCCTAGCGCAGAGCGCGAGCGCCTAGCTGGCGAAGGCTACGTGCCAGGTCTGGGCGAGCCCGACCCTTCGGTCGGCTCGTATACGACGCTGATCGGCGCCCTCGCCGTCAGCGAGATGCTGGATCGCCTCTTCGGTTTCGGTGCCGAGCCAGAGCCGCCGAGTGAGCTGCTGGTACGACTGCACGATCGCACGATCAGCGCCCTGCACCACGACCCACAACCCGGCCACTATTGCATCGACCCCGCAACCTGGGGCAGGGGAGACGAAGTGCCTTTCTTGGGGCAGCTGTGGGCAGATTCAGACAACGAGTAATCGACTGGTGGCGACGACGGCGCGTCACCCGTCCGCGAATTGATCGCATCACCCGCTACAGGGAGCTGCCGGACCTGCCAGTCAATCTCGATCGTCACAGTCTCGCCGTCTGCGGGCCCGACTCAGCCTTGAAGTGGGCGGCGTTCGAATGCCCCTGTGGGCGCGGCCATCGAATTGTCGTCAGCCTGCAGTCGACCCATCACCCAAGATGGCGTCTCAGCGCGGTTGACGCCGGTCCGAGTCTCTGGCCCTCGATTGATTCGCATGGTGAAAGTCGTTGTCACTTTTGGCTCGAGGACGGCCGGGTGTGCTGGGTCAAGGATCACGAGAGGTCGGGCCGGAGCCGGGACGCTCCGCGAGACCCTTTGAAATCAGGTCGCGCTCGTCGCAGCTGATGAGGCGATGGCCGGCGTCGTCTGCGGCGGCGGCGTAAGCAGCGTCGTAGACCGAGATCGCGTGGCGCTCGGCAAGCTCTGCGGCCCGTGCCAAGAGGGTGTCGGTGGATGCGATGACGCCGCCGTCGTCGGCAAGCTTCTCGATTGCGGCGAGCAGCGGCGCCACGGACTCCGGCGCTTGCCATGCTCGCACGGCGACGTTGGCAACCTCATAGCGGGCGAGGTCAAGCGTGGCGAGAGTTGCCCCCTCGTCTTCCAGCAACGCCCGTGCTGGCTCATGATGGTAGTCCTCTGGATCGAAGGCGGCGAGGAGGACGCTCGCGTCGAGAAGCAGCGTCGTCACGGGCCGGGCCGCGTTGCCTTCACTTGCTCCGCGGCTCGGCCGCCATGGGGCGAAGCGTCGCGGAGCAGCGATCGCATTGCCGCCGCTCGGTCCTCGCGGCGTTGGCGTAGTGCTGCATCAGCGAACCCCCTCATAACGGCGCTGCGGGTCGTGCCGCCACGGCGCGCCTCAGCGTCCACCTCAGCGAGGAGATCGTCTGGAAGGGAGACCATGACCTTTGCCATGCAGTCAGTATACCCAGGTATACCAGCGGCTAGGCTGGGGCAAGAAATGGGGCAAGGAGCCCCACGGATTCCAGGCGATCTCCACGTAGCTCGGTCGGCTGAAAATCGCTTGAAACCGTGCTCCACGTAGTCCAGACGAGTTCACGGCTCATCCTCATAACCCGAAGGTCGCGGGTTCGAATCCCGCCCCCGCTATCGAAAAAGAGCTGCTGGAAGACCCCGCCTCTGGCGGGGTCTTTTTTATAGGTAGTGCCGACCGTGTGCGTCGCTACGCTCGCGACGATTCGAGGCAAGCGAGGGCTCCCAATCAAAACTCAGACCGGACAAAAAGCTCAGACGATGGGCACCGACGATCCGCGGCTCGCCCGTGCGATTTTCACCTTGCGCGAGACGGCGGGCTACTTGGACGTGCCCAAACGGGGACTGGGCATCCCGGGTCTGAAGCTGAGCGGCAGCCCGCTGAGCTTCAATGTGGTGCCCTTCCGCGTACTCGACTCCGATTCTCATACGGTGAAACCGCGACGAGGGCAAATCAAGGACGCTGTCAACGCTTGGTGGGCGATGACGACGCAGACCAGCCAATAGGAGGAAGCAAGGATGAACCTGAACATCGAGCGGCTCGGTCAGGGCGAGAGGATCGCGGCGGGATCCGCGCTCGCGCTGCTGATCTGCATGTTTCTCAGCTGGTTCAACTTCAGCTACACCGCATCAAACGCCTGGGAGTCGCTGCACTACATAAGTCCGATCCTTGCGATCTCGATCGTGGCGACGCTCGGCGTCGCCTTTTCTGAGGCCAGGGAGATGAGTATCGGCGACATCCCCGGGGGCCTGACGATCTTCGTCCTCGGCTGCCTCTCCGCGCTGCTCATCCTGTTTCGGCTGATCGACCCGATCTCGACCCCGGGGATCGAGGGGGGCTCGACCAGCGGCAGCGTCGAGGCCGGTGCGTTCCTGGGCTTCTTCGCTGCGCTGGGGATCGCTGCGGGCGGATACGTCGCCACCGACGGGAAGGCCATCGACCGGCTAAAAGCACTTCTGCCGAGCGGTCCTGGCGCGCCTGGCGGATATCCACCAGCTGCCCCGCCCCCTCCGGCGCCCGTGCCGACGCCGGGACCAGCTCCGAATGCCGCGCCTCCGGCTCCCGCGTCGCTCCCGAGCCCGCCGGTCCGCCCGCCCGCGCCCGAGTCGCCCGTTGGCGCCGGGCCAGAGGCTGAGCCCGCTTCCACCGCCCCCGCGGCGGCCGCTCAGCCCGAGCCGCCCGCGGCTCCAGATGAGCCCGAGCCGGCCGCAGAAGCCAGCCCATCGACCGAGCCCGATTCCGCTGGCCCCGCGGAGAGTGCCGAGCCGCCCGAGGAGTCTTCTCGGTCGGTCTTCTGCGAAGGCTGCGGTGCTCCGCTGCGCCCTCACGACCGCTTCTGCCGGAAGTGCGGACACCAACAGGCCACCCTAGGCTCCTGAGCGCTGAGGCGACTTAAGGAAGGTGCAGTTCGCCCAAGACGATTAGGTCGCTGTCGGGCGGTAGGAAGGTCAGCATCAGCTTGCCGTTGGATGGGCGTATCGTCCAGCTGCCCGCAAAGCACCCGGAGCTCCGCCGAAACCTGAGCACGGGCCCAGTGGATGGTTCAGTCTGCACTTCGGCGACGCAGTTGATGTCGAGGAAGATCAGCAGGCCCTTCTTCCCGCCTTCTGAGGTCACAAAGGTGAGCGGCAGGGTGCGATCTAGCTTCGGGCGGCTGGAGCTGCTCTCTTCGAGCTTGCCGGTCCAGGTCCCATCCCCGAGCTGGGCGTGGGGTGGGGCCGGTGTGAGCGGCCGCGCGAAGGCGGAGGGAACGCCGTTTCGATGGAGGCTCTTCAGCAGCGCCGCCTCTTCGGAGCCCGATTGCAGCGGACCGCCGAGCAGGACTTGAAAGCCGGGATACAGCTCCTGCGCCGAGTTGGAGGTCACGACGTCGACATCGATACCGGCGGCGGCCAAGCGACGGCGCTCCTTGTCAGCGTCGGCCACGAACTTGAAGGAGCCCGCCTGCACATAGCGTCCCGCTTCGATCGAGCCGGACGCGAGCGGCGCCGAGGTGCTGGAGCCGCCTCGCGCCGCGCTCACCCCGTTACTTCGCGTGAGGTCGGTCCTGGTCGAGGAGCTGTCATTGCCACTGAGTAACAGCGCCGCGGCTATCCCCGCTGCGGCCAGCACGATCGCGCCGACGAGGAAGATGATCGGCCCGGAAGTTCGAGGGCGCCTGGGGCCCGCGGGCCCAGCGCCCACGGCGGGCGCCACCGGTGGCGGAGCGGGCGGCGGGGCGGCGAGTCGCTCGGTCGGGGGCTCCTCGTATCGAGCGCCGCAGCTGCGGCAGAAATCAGCGCCCCCCGACAGCGAGTGCCCACACCGCTGACAGACTCGCCCATCCCCTGCCGACGCGGCGGGGCCGACGGTCGCGTCCTCGCTCATTGCCAGGTGCGCGCGCTCGGGCGGTTGCCACGGGCGAAGGCCATCAGGCAACCCGCGAGGAACACCGCCGCGGAACTGATCAGCAGAGGGACCTGGATGTAGCCGTTCTCGTAGCTGTCGCCGATGTGTGCCTTGCCCAATTCGCAGAAGTAGACGAAGCCGAAATAGAACGGGCGCTCGAAGAAGTAGTCGAGGTGGAGCGTTTCAGGGAAGGCCCAGACCGCGACCAGGATCGCGGACGCCAGGCCGGCGAGGATCAGGACGGCGCCGGTTGCGCCCGGGTTCGCCGGCGCACGTCGCAGCGCTAGCACCCCGATCGCCACCGCCAGGGCGCCGCCGCCGAAGGCCAGCAGGTCGCCGAACTGAAGCGATTCACCGAAGGCGAGGGGAAAGTGGTGGTGCAACGGCACATAGACGATCGCGTAGAGCACCATGAAACACATCCCGATGCCGCCCGCGATTGCCAGGTAGGCGGCGGCGCGGTAGCCAGTCGCGCTCTGGTAGCCGTTGGCGTTTGCCTGGGGCCAGGCGCCGGGGCTCGGCGTGAGCGCAGGTGGTTGGGTCGGCGGCGCGGGCTGGCGCGGCTGTGGACTCGGCAACGGCGCAGCGGACGCAGGAGGGGCCGGCGCTGGCGCCGGTTGGTGTGGCTGCTCTGCCGTGAATGCCTCCTGGGAGGCGCCGCAGGAGCGGCAGAAGCGAGCGCTGTCTGACAGCGCCCCTCCGCAGGAACCGCAGTACACAGTGCTCTCCCCGCCCATGGATTCCAGAACCCTATTCGCTCTTCGCTGCTGAAGGCCGGAAATCCAGATGCTGGCCGACCCGTAGTTCCTTAGACTGCCTCGGCTTAGATGGGACCCACTTGGAACCTGCGCCGCACATTGCCGCTCGTGATCCTCGTCGCGCTGGGGTTGGCCGGGTGCGGGTCAGGGACTTCCGACAGCACGCAGTCGGGCTCTCGATCGAGCGGGACTCAGCTGCCGTCTGAAAGCCAGGCCCAACAAGGAGAAGTGCCTGTCGACGAAGGTGAAGTGGACCCAAACACGCCTCGCAACTGCGGCATGGTAAAGGGCAAGTTCGTCGTCAGGGCGGTTCCCTCGATGAGCTGCGCAGAAGCGTTGAGTGCAAGTGAACGAATCCTCAGCGGCGAAGCGTCCTCGGAATGGAGTTGCCTGTTCATTGGCGACGAACAGCACCGCTTCTGCAACGAGGGCGAACCCGCGACCTATTCGACATCCCCGCTGTTCATCGAAGAGCGGGGTTAGCCACCCAGCCCGAAGGGCGATCGCCCAGCAGAAGCTGGGATGGACTCCCTATCGACCGAGCGAGGAGAAGATCGCGTCGAGTGCTTGGGGGGCCTCGGTGATCCCCGGATCGTCGCGTGAGGGCTGGCGGTCAGGATGGAAGACGCCGACAAGCGCCGCCCGACCGATGCCGGGCAGCTCAGCGAGGGCGATCTGGCCGGCGAGGAAGTTGCCGTTGAGGCTGCCGCCCCACCCGGACTTATAGGGGGTTCCGCTCGGCAGGGATTCTCCGGCGCCCCAATCCAGCGGGGCGGTGAGTTCACCCGGATCCACCTCGCGACTCGGCTGCTTGGGCAGGCGCATCAGTCCCAAGACCTCACGTGAGATCGCGGCACCGTAGGTGCCGATCGAGAGCGCGTGGACCAGGCGCACCGCGTCACCGGCCCGCCAGGTCGAGGTGCCCAACAGCAGCGCCGGCGCCAATGGTTCGGCCAGTTCGGTCTGGGTTTCGAGGTATGCGAGGCAGTTTTCTTCTGGCGGGGCGATCTGGGTCCCGACTCTGACCTCCGCGCCAGCCTCGCGGAAGACATCTTGGAGGGCCCTCCTGGCGGCGGCGGTACCGCCGGAGAGGCGCTGTAGTTCGAGCACGACGCGCCGTTGGCGGCAGTTCTCCGAGCGCGTGATCGCACCGTGCAGGGCCTCGTCGAGCTCGGGTGGGATCGGCCGTCCGGGTCGGCGCCCCCAGCCGAGGCCGTGCAGGACCGCGATCATCGTCGAGACCTTGCTCATGCTCCACATGCGCATGAACCGGCCTTCCCCGTCGGCCTCTGAGCTGACGATGAGCGGCGTCGGCCAGCCGTCGAGCATGATCGTCGCCTCAGCGGTGCCGCCGAGGGCGGCCGCCGCGTCTACACCGTGCTGGAGCTCGGCGCCCAGATGAGCGCGCTGTGCCGCTTCGCGCGAGGAGGCCTGGGGGTGCGCCTTGACCGGAGCCTGCGAGGACCGGGCCTGCGAAGAGCCCCCACGAGTGGAGCCGTAGAGGTAGCCCGCGACGGCCGCGATCGCGACCAGCACCAACAGCGCGGTGGCGCCGCGCCTGCGCCCGGATCTCATTCGGCGCAGTCGCCGCCGAGGAGGCGCGCGCTGCGCGGCCGCCAGGTGGCGCGCCGCGCCGACGTCGTGGAGTAGCCGGGGTCATAGGCCCATTCGTCGCCTTCGTACTTGGCCCAGGTGAGGCCCGACCATTCCGAGCACGGCGCCCCCGCCTTGCTCCAGCCCATGCCCGTGACGTCGACGCGCGCGACCCCTTCGCCTTCGAGGGAGACCACGTTGGCTTCCAGCCCGTATGGGTCCAGGTAGGGGGAGAGGCTTGCCTGGGCGGACGCCCACTTTTGGTAACCGTATTCCCGCAGGTACTGGCGGCGCTTGCGCGGGGAGAGCATGGCCCACGCGCCCTGGAAGTCTTCTTCCACCACGTCTTCGTGGTAGCCCTGCAACAGCGAGGTGATTTCTTCATTCATCCGCGAGCGCGAGACTTCGGGGAAGCCCGCCGAGCTCACTTCTTCCCCGCCTTCCACGGGTTCTTCTTCCACCGCTTCTTCTTCGGTTTCGACCATTTCGCCGCCCGGTTCTTCTTCTTCGGCCCCTTCTGCCCCAGCCCGTTCAAAAAGGGCGGTCGGGTGGCTCGCGTTCGAGCTCTTGCTCGCCACGATCGCGACCGCCACCCCGGCGCCGAGCAGGAGGATGAGCGCACCGATGACGATCGGCATCTTGCTCCGCGAGTCTCCCGACCCAGCGAGCGGCGCTGGCGTGACAGGCGGCGGTGGGGGAGGGCTCGGAGGCGGCGGGGAAGCTGGTGGTCGTGACGGTGGCGCGTCGAGCTTCTGCGTGGGAGCTCCGTCCGCGGGCACCGGGGTCCCGCAAGCGCGGCAAAAAGCACTGCTGGCGGCCAGCGTCGCCCCGCATTTGCCACAGATCGGCTCGACCGGCTCCGCCACGCTCGCCTCTGCGTCACGCGCCTCTGTCTTCTGCTCCTCGGCGGTGGGCTCTGATGGCGCCGGTGGCTCGTATTTCGCCCCGCATGAGCGACAGAACACCGCTTTGGGTGCCAGCGACTCTCCACACTGCTGACAGGAGCGCTCCTCGTCCTGCGGTGGCTGTGCGTCGAGGTCGGTCATTCGGATTCGCTGATGATCTTCTGCGCGAATTCCGAGTTGACCGGGCAGTGTTCGTCCAGGTAGTCGTTTACTCGCTGGAAGGAGCCAGAGGAGGTGAGTCCGGCGCCGAGACTCTTGCCGAGCGCGCCGAGCGGGTCCGAGAGGCCTTCGCCGACCGCTTCCTGCTCCTTCTTCATCGCGTCGCGGGTTGCTTCGGTGTCGGCGCGGATGTCATCGGGGGCGTGGGCGACCATCGAGTCGAAGATCACGCTCAGGTCTCCCGGTGAGCCCATTAGGGTGACGATCGACTGCAGGGGATCCTCTTCGACTTCATTGCCCGCTTCCACGTAGGACTTGCGGATGGGAGCGGCGGTTTCGTAAAACGCGCGGCAGTAGGCTTCGGGGCTGCGTTCGGAGCCTCCGCAGCCGGCGACCAAGCCCACCAGCACGAGAAGCAGCGCCAGGGCACCCAAGTTGCGCGGGCTTTTTACCCCCAGCCGGCTCAAGACGCCGCAAGCCTAGCGGCACCCCCGGGATGCTGCATGTACCGGCTGTCACTGTAGGCTCACACCCGCGATGAGCACGGGGGCGTTTTGCACCAGTTGCGGTGCAGTAATCCAGCCTGACTGGAAGTTCTGCGAGAACTGTGGCGCGGTGCAGGCCGATGTCGAGTTAGTAGTGCCCCCGGTGCCAGCCGCGGCGCCGTTGGCGGAGCGTGGCCTGCTCGAAGCACAGGGAGTAGAGGTCATCGTTGGCGCCACCACCCTGCTGCAGCCGACCGACCTCACCCTCAAGCCCGGCGAACTGGTCGCGATCGTAGGCCCCAGTGGGTCGGGCAAGAGCACGCTGCTAAAGACGGTAGGCGGGATCCGACCCTCAAGCGCCGGCTCCGTCTCGGTCCGCGGGGAGGATGTCGGCCTGCGCCAGGCTGACATCGGCTACGTCCCGCAGGACGACACGCTGCACCACCTGCTGAGTATCGAGGAGGCGCTGACCTTCGCCGCCCGGCTGCGCTTGCCCGAAGGCCACACTTCCGAGGAGCGCGAGGCGGCGATCTCCGACGTACTCGGCCAGGTGGGCCTCGAGGACATCCGCGAGCGGCGGATCGGCAACCTCTCCGGCGGGCAGCGAAAGCGCGCCGCGGTGGCCCTCGAGCTGATCGGCGGCCCCGAGCTGCTGCTGCTCGACGAGCCGACGACCGGCCTCGATCCCGGTCTTGAGCGCCGGTTGATGGAGCTGACCCGCAGGCTCGCCGACCGCGGGCAGGGAGTGCTCCTGGTCACCCACGCGACCCAGAGCCTCGATCTCTGCGACCGCGTCGCGGTGATGGCGCCAGGCGGTCGACTCGCCTACATCGGGCCGCCACAGGGAGTGCCAGCGGCATTCGGTGTGGAGCGGGTCGAGGAGGTCTACGCGAAGCTCGCCGATGAGGCCGAGAGAGCCGAGCAGCCACCGAAGCGAGTCGAGGCATCTATCTCGCCGGCCCGCCTGGCCTCCTCAAGGGAGGTCCCCCGGCGGCGGATCATGCCCCAGGTGAGGGTTCTCGTGCGCCGCTACTCGATCCTGTTCCTCCGCGACCGGCGAAACGCGACGATCCTCGCCGCGCAGGTCCTGATCCTCGGGCTCGGCGCCGCCTTCCTCTTTCACTCCGATGTCTTCTCCTACAGCGAATTCGGCGAAGCCGAACACGCGGCCCAAAGCGCCCAGCTCGCCTTCTTGATGGTGACCGTGGCGCTGTGGTTTGGCTCGATCTCCTCAGTGCGTCAGATCGTCGCCGAGCGCAGCGTGCTGACGCGAGAGCTGGCGACCGGCGTCCGAACCGAGGCCTACCTGCTCTCCAAGGGGCTGGTGATCGGCGCCGTCACCGCGCTGCAGACCGTCCTCTTCATCTGGATCGTCTTCGCTCTGCGCCCGCTCGGCAACCCCCCGGCAAACGCCGAGTTGCATGTGCTCCAGATATGCGTGCTGATCAGCTGGGTCGGGATGGGCTTCGGTCTCACCCTCTCGGCCTTCGCCCGCAGCGAGAACCAGGCGACCAGCTTCTTGCCCTTGATCCTTTTGCCCCAGCTGCTCTTCGCCGGTGCGATCGTCACGACCAGAGACCTGGGGCAGCCCATCCAGTGGCTTTCACATTTGATCGCCGCCCAGTGGGGCTTTGCCGGCGTCGGCAACGCGATCGGGATGAACGCGCGCATCGCCTCCAACACCGAATATGAACGAATCAGCCCCTACAGCTCCAACTTCTTCAACCACGGAGAGTTGCAGGTCGCGATCGCCCTCCTCCTGATGATCGCCGCCTGCGCCATCGTCCTGCAGGCTCGCCTGCGGCCGTCCTTCGAGGACACCTGGTGGCAGCAAGTGCGCCAGTGGTGGCAGCGGCGCCTCGAGCTGCGCCGCCAACAGTATGTGGATCAGACGATCGGCTAGGTCGGGCTCGTGGCGCCGCCCTACCAATCCTCGTTCACGGCGGCATCCCTTGGCGGCGTCAAGGTACAGGCGACTAGGATGCCGCCTCGGAATGGAAGTTGAAACGGCAGCTCAGCATGGTTGACGGACCCTTCTGCGGGAATTGCGGCGTGGCGGTGGCGGTTGACGACCGATTCTGCGGCGCGTGTGGCGCTCCCCAGGAGGTAGACGCGACCCCTGCCGCCAGGGAGGGATCGCTTCCAGTCGATCACGGAGAGGACGTCCAAGGCGCGACCGGTGCCGCCGTCTACGCGGCCGAGCTGGAGCAGGGATTCGGTCCCGCCAGCCTCGGCGAGGATCGGCCCATCGCGGAAACCGCGCCGGTTCCGGGCAGCGGTCGCGCCCCGAAGAAGTCGTCACGTGGGTTCTGGGATGTCGCGGGTCTTACGATGGAGCTCATAGTTAGGGGCGTGTACCTAGTGCTCTGCGGGGGTCTCGCAGTTCTCGCCTTCCAGCACGGGTCACCTCTGATCGGCCTCGGCGCGATTGCGTACGGCCTCTATATTCTCGCTGGTGGGAAGTGGTTCATCTATTGAGCCGCGACCGTTCCATCGACTCCTGTGGCGCGTATATCCTAGGTTCTACGATCGCGCCTGGGACAACCTGCTAACCGATCACTTGGCGGCGCGGGTGGTCAGTCTGATCCCTCCCGGCTTGCCCGTTGACGACGTCGGAGCTGGCACCGGCCTTTACACCTTGCACCTTCACCAGGCGGGGATGAATGTTTGTGCGTTTGAGCCCGACGCCCGCATGCGACGTCACCTTGCCGCGCGCCTTCCCGGTCTTGCCGTCTGCGATTCCGCAATTGAGGAACTGAGTGGAGGTGGCGCGGAGCCGCGAGTGGTAGTTGCTGCGAACGTCCTTCACCTAGTACCCGACCCGCGGGCGGCTCTGGAGAGACTGAGGTGCCGGGCGGGCCGTGACGGACTGGTCATTGTCGTCGGACCCTCTTCACGGGCGAGTTTGACGCGGTTCTGCCTGGCACTCCGCCGACGCAACGAGTCTGCGATCGGCATGCTGCGCTTTCTGTCGATCCATTTCCTCTTGGCACCACTCATTGCATTTGGTGGCGGCTTGAGGCTGGGCCGCCGGTCGGCTTGGCTGATCGATGGCGCGACCATGGAAGTGACAGTGGACGGAGTCGCGCAGATCGCACTGTACGAGGGCCAATCTTGGGATGGGCCCTTCATACAATGATCTAGGTCGAGCGGCCTGGGTCGGATCCGCTCGTCGGGCTGCGAGTGGCCGCCCGCAGCACGCCTATTCCCGATCCGACCGGGGTTCCTTCTGCCGTCAGAGCGCAATCAGGTCTCGACCGCAGGACGGGCCAACTCGGTGACAATCTCAACCAGGCGCATGATGCGTCAATTACGACGTATCTTGATAAGGTCTGGCCTGTGCCCCGCGAGTCAAGCGCCATCCTCTTCCCGACCGACCAGCCGCTTCCCGCGGAGCTCTTGATCGGCCGTGGTGAGGACGTGCAGGAGATCGCCGCGACGCTTGCCGGCGGCGCAGATCGTCCACTTCGGTCTCCGTCAGGCCGCGTCCCGCGGTCGCCCCTTGCAGGGTGGCAAGGTGAGTGACGAGGGCCACCTCGACCACCTGGCAGAAGTAGAGGGCGACACCAAGATGGGCGTAGATCTCGCGCTGCTCCCAAGCAGCACGATCAAGTGGCTGTCTGATCTCCGCCTCGTATCCCATGCCCTCGACTTCCGTCATCCGATCCGGTTACGACAGCATGACGGCGTGCTCAGATTCGTCCTCTGATCGTTAGCGCCTGGCACCTTGCGGGTCTCCGTCCCTCAGACTCGAATGACTTCCACTGCCTCGAAGGAGGAGAAATCAGCATCCTGGGTCACCACTCCAGCGCCATGACGCAACGCGGTAGCAGCGATCCAGGTGTCATGGCGGCGGAGGCGTCGGCCGCGAGACCGCTCGGCCGAAGCGATGCGCGCAAAGCAGCTTGCGGTCTCTGCGTCAACTGGAAGCAGGGGATAGGTGGCTTGGACCCGCGAAAGAGTGGCGAGCCGCGTCGCCCGCGATTCGGAATCGGTGGCTCGGAGTACTCCGAGCTCCAGCTCGGCCGCAGTAATCACCGAGACGGCGATCTCCTCGGGAAGATCGCCGAGTTCGCGCCCGGTCTCTTGGGCGATGAAGACCGAGGTGTCGGCGATTGCCCGACTCAATCGTCGAGCTCGGCGCCGCGGACGTCGGCGAGATCGTCCAGCAGGCCGGTGTCGGCGGGCGCCTCGGTCACGATGCGGCGCAGCTCGCTGGCCGGAACCCAAGGATCGCGATCCTCGACGTGGGGGAGGATGTCGGCAACCGGGCGACGGTTGACCGTCAGCGTCAGTCGCTCACCGGCTTCCAACTCGGAGACAACGGCCGAAGTGGAGTTCCTCAGCTCCCGGATCGAAACGGTGCGTGCCATGTGCACGACTGTAGCACTCTCTGCTACGAGCAGCTATCTGGGGCAACAGATGGGGCAAGGTGCCCCACGGATTCCAGACGATCTCCACGTAGCTCGAACTCCCGAAAACCGCTTGAAACCGGGCTCCACGTAGTCCAGCGGAGTCACGGACAATCCTCATAAGCGGACCGTCCTTGTGGGAACCCGACGGTCATTGAGTTCCCTCGCCAAACCCAATGTTCCCCGCCCTCGGCCGGACCTCTGCGGGACCGTCGCTCAGGCGCTGCGCAGGAGCTCGGAGACGACCTCGCCCGGCTGCTGGCCGCGCTCGTTGGCGATGCGCTCTAGGCGCTTGGCGTCGTCGCCCTCGACGTTGACGAGAATCGAGAGCTTCGCGTCGGGGTTGCCCTCGTGCATCTCGATCTGGGCGCGCTCAAGCTCAGCGTCGAAATCGCCGGGCTGAGGATCGGGGTCTCTCCACGGGTCCTTTGCCATCTCAATCGAGGATTTTACGCTCGCGGTCGGTTGCGGGCCAGCCCGTGACGATCAACCACGTTGTCGGATCGAGGGTTCGCTCGATCACCAGCGTGAGCATCCGTCCCCCGTCCGTCTGCCCGATGAGCAGAAGCCGCTCGCCCTCCTGCCCGCTGCCGCCGGGATTGCGGGCCGTCGCGTGGCGGTTGCGCGGCAGCTGCTCGGCCTCGGCGGTCGAGATGTCGCGCGCCCCGAGCTTGACCCGGGCGGCATCGGTGGCGAGCAGTTGGGAGATCATCTCTGCCATCTCCGAGCGATGTCTATCCGATGCCGCTGACGGCCGGCTCGGAGGGTGGCGGCGGTGCTCTCAAACGCGACCCGCTGGGGCAAGAAATGGGGCAAGGTGCCCCACGGATTCCAGACGATCTCCACGTAGCTCGATCTCCCGAAAACCGCTTGAATCCGCGCTCCACGTAGTCCAGCGGGTCTCACGGACAATCCTCATAAGCGGACCGTCCTTGTGGGAACCCGACGGTCATGGGGCCTTCCTCGTCAGACCCCCGTCATCCCTGCCTCGACCGACCTCCACAATCAGGGTAGCGAGGCGGATGCCCTGGCCGCCCCGAGCCAGGTGGCCGACCCCACAGGTGTCCATAGCGGGTTATCGAAGGTCTGCGAGGGTACTACGCTGCGCTCGTATGCGGGCGCTAAGCTGGCTCGCGAGCGCCGACATAGCATGAGAGATGTGGTTGGGGTCAAGAGTTCGTCTCGGGCCCTTGCGCTCCTGAACGATGCGCATATCCGCCGTCCGCCACATAGTGCTCGCCGGCTGGTTCGATCCCTCGATCGTGAGGGGCGATCATTGGCCGCAGGGACCTTTTGCGAGCGTCTTCCAGCCCTGCCCGCCGGACTGTAGCGGCCCGCCCCACAGCGACGATCCGGAGTGCGCCGAGGCGATGGAACGGTGGTTTGTTCCGGGTGTCGGGCGCGGGCCACTTCCGCGCTTCAACTATTTCCACGGCCACGGGGATGACGGCGCAGTCCCCTCCTGGGACCCCCGGCCGAGGCGCGTGGCGGAGGACTTCTGCTACGGCTCCTGCCTACGGGCGGTGAGTTCCCGCTTCAGCCACTCTCCGTGGCGGGTCTTCTCGAACTGGAAGCCCGCCGTGTTGCCCGGCGCCGTTCCGGGTGCGCAGTGGGATGTCCGCCTAACGGCGAACGTCTTCCCGTACGGCGGCGCGGTCGTCTGGTTCAGTCTCGCCGGGCACTTCCCAGGCGGTGCCGACCCGGGCGCGCTGGGCGAGGAACTCGCGCGTCTCGATCCCAGGTACGGACAGGAGGCCTGTCTGATGCACGGTGGCCGCCCGTGGTCCGCGCGGGAGCTGGTCGGCGAATTCGGTCAGCGCTTGGTTGGCGGCCTCCTCCCGTCGCGGGACTTCGAGCTCGATCCCGCCGACTGCTACTCGGTCACACTGCTTACGAACGTGGACAGACGGCTCGACCCGCAGCGCGACTTCGGGCCGCTCGCGGGCCTGTCGCGGGGCGTCGGCAATTGGGAGAGACTGGCCCCCGACATCCTCAACAGCTACAAGGAGACCGACTACGGCCTGTTCCGCGAGGACGTCTGCTTCGTCAGGCGACGCGGAGTCCTCGCATACCTGCCGGAGCACGACCGTTCCGACGGCCCGCGTGCACGGCGCACGAAGCGGGTTCTGCTGTGGCTCATCCGTCCCGCCGAGTTGGCGCTCCTGCAGGGGATCGTTGCCCGCTCCTACACGGAGGACTTCCTCACGCTCGGGGCGAGGCTGACCCGCGCCCGCCTCAGCACTAAAGCCAAGGTCCGCAACTTCTTCAAGCTGAGTTTCCTGCAGGTGGGGCCGCTCCTCTTCCTTCGCGACCTCACGGCTTTTCAGGACGACCTCCCGCCCGGCGCGAGGAAGCTCTATTACAAGATCGCAGCGGCGGGCGGCGCCGAACGGGACATGTCGCGCCTGAGGGGGCTGGTCGCCGACGTCGTGCAGGAGAGCGAGCGCTGGCGCGCCCCGGTGCTGTCGGTGGTGGGGCCAGCGCTGTCGATCGGGAGGAAGCTCGGTGGCCTGTGAGATTTTGGAAGGGTCTCCGCGGCCTGGCTGGCCGCTCCTGCTTCGCGAAGAGCAGCGGCGCAAACTGAGCGCCCGCATCCGGACAGTCATCCGCTCCTGGTTCTGTTGGGGCAAGAAATGGGGCAAGGTGCCCCACGGATTCCAGACGACCCCCACGTAGCTCTATCTCGTGAAAACCGCTTGAAACCGGGCTCCACGTAGTCCAGACGAGTTCGCGGCTCATCCTCATAACCCGAAGGTCGCGGGTTCGAATCCCGCCCCCGCTATGGCCGTAGTAGCGCAAACGTCGCTCAGGTCTTTCGCTTGACTGAAGGCGCTCGATACGAGCGCCTTCAGTCGTACAAGGCCGGCGTTTCGGTCGATCTCAACCCGCAGCCGGAACGCCTCGAACACCGAGCGGCGCAACTCGGGATCGGCTTCGGCCAGCGGCTTTGAGAGGTCGGGCAGGGAGTCGAGGACCGCGGCGGCCTCCTCAACGTCGAACCCTTCGCCGTTTCGCTGCTCCAGGTCGAGCTGGGCGAGCGCCGCCTCGACCTCTTGGCGCTCGGCTTTCAGCTCGCGGATTCGCTCGCCGACGAGGGCCGGATCGACGCCGGCCTCGATCGCGCCGAGCTGGCGCTCGATCCGCTGATCGACCTCGCCGAGCTGGCGGCCCGCACGGTCCCGCTCGGCGCCGTCCCTGCCCTCCTGTTCTGCCGCCAGGGTGGAGCTCTGCTTGCGGAAGTGGGCGAGGCGATCGGGGCCGAAGACGCGGCTGGCGAAGAAGGCGTCGATCAAGGTCAGCAGGCTGTCCTCGCGCACGTACTGCCATTTGCCGTGGCCGGTCGCCTCGGCCGCCTTGTCGCCGTAGGAGAGCCGGTAGCCGCAGGTGTAGTAGGTGCTGGTCTTGCGGTGCTTGCCCTGCATCCGCAGCGGGTTGTGGCCGGTTGCGCAGTGGACGATTCCCCGCAGTTGGTAGAAGCGCTTCTGCTTGTAGCGGCGGCGGTTCCCGGCCTGGCCGGTGCTGCGCGCCTTCATCTCGGCCTGCACCCGCTCGAAGTCCTCCTCGGAGACGAGCGCCTCGTGGCGCTGCTCGGCCTCGATCCAGTCCTCGGGGCTGCGCCGGACCAGCGGCCCCTCGCCCTGCTTGACGGCGCGGAAGTCGAGCCGGCCCCAGTAAAGGCGCCCGGTGTAGACGTGGTTTTCGAGGATCGCGCGGATCGTGCTCTTCGACCACTTGCCCGCGGTGTTGCGCTTGGAGTCGACGTGGCTGGGCGGGGGAGGGCCGCCGGGCCGGTTGAGGTGGTCGGCGATCTCCTTGTAGCCCGAGCCGGCGAGGAAGCGCTGGAACATCTCCCCGATCACCGGCGCCTGCTCGGGGTCGGCGACGAGCCGCGACTTCTGGTCCCCGGCCTTGGCCCGGCGCGGGTCGGGATGGGGCTCGTGCCGCAGCCGGTAGCCGTAGGGCGCGCGGCCGCCGTTGCGAAAGCCCTGGCGGGTGTTCTCGGTCTGCCCGCGCCGCACCTCGCGGCCGAGCTTCTCGACCTCGAACTGGTCGAGCGCCTGGAACATGTGCCGGATCAGCCGCCCCTCCGGGCTGGTCTGGTCGCCCGCGCTGCGCGCGTAGAAAATCTCGACCCCGGCCCGCGCCAGCTCGCGCTCGTAGGCGAGGACGTGGAAGAGATCGCGGCTGAGCCGCGAGGTCGAGTAGACGATCACCGCGTCGAAGCGCCGCGCGTCGGGCTCCTTGGCCTCGCGGATCAGCTCGCTCCAACCCGCCCGGTCGTCGCGCCGCCCGGCCTCCTGGTCGGTGAAGTCACAGACGATCCGCCCGTCCAGCTCCTCGGCCTTCTCGGCGCACTCGCTGCGCTGAGAGGGAAGCGAGATGGTCGGGTCCTGCTTGTCCTTGGTCGATAGCCGTCTGTACCAGGCGAACTTGCGCATCAGGTGCTCCTCGTGGAGTCGGTAGGAACGGCTGAAAGGGCCGGTAAACTGGCGTGCATGGCAACGCGTGACCAGTTGCATCGTGAGGTGGACGAGTTGAGCGAGCCCCAGGTTCCGAGAGCGCGGATCATCGTGGTCGACGAGCCCGAAGCTGAGGACGACATCGTCGGGCTGCCGGAGGCATGGAAGACCTTTGAGGACGGCACGCCGCAGCCGAACTGGGTCGCGCTGCTGCATGAGGCACGGCGCGGCCGACGTTGACTCTTGTCGTCGATGCGACGGTGACGGTCACCTCGGTCGGCACGGCCGACGGCTTCAAAGCGCTGGGCGATGATGATCTCGTCGCTCCGGCCCTGATGTGGTCGGAGGCCCGCTCGACGATCCACCTCGGGCTGCTGAACGGGAAGGTCAGCGCCGAGCACGCGAAGCGCCAACACGAGCATCTCGAAAGTTGTCCGGTTCGCCGGGTCGACAAACCCGAGCTCGGGCGGACAGCCTGGAAGATCGCCGAGCAGTTCGGCTGGGGCCGGACCTATGACGCCGAGTACGTGGCGCTGGCTCAGATTCTCGACTGCCGGCTGGTCACGCTCGACGGCCCGCTGCGTCGGGGTGCCGATCGGCTCGGCTTCGTCGTCACGCCGGCTGAGCTTTGAAATAGCGGACGCTGGAAGTTTCACTTCGCTTCCTCCAAGCTGCGCTCGATGAACTTGGCGACCCGCACCGAGCTGCGCGACGCCGCGGTGCGCAGTCGCCGGGGAGTGGTGATTCCGCGATCCAGGGCTTGGCGGATCGCCATCTGAATCTGCTCGGGCTGGGTGCCGGTGGCGAGCGAGTCGACGATCGTGCGCTCCGGCTGCGTCACCGGCAGGCCGGCGATCTGGCAGACCTCCCGCTTCGTCGGCGGTCGGTTCAGGGTGTGAAGGCGCACGCCCGTGCGGCGGCGCTGCCCCCGCTCTGAGCGCGGCAGCGTGAGGTGAATGGCGCGAGGGATCACGTCCGAGAGCTCGTGGAGCTCGAGCGCGCTCTCATGCGAGACGACTGCTCCCGCGTCGCGCAGGGGCAGCCAGGCGGCCATGACGTGCTCGTAAGGGCTTGAGGGGAAATGTCGCAGCCGGTAGAGCCCCTGTCGAATCCGCAGGTACCGCCCTCCCGGCCGTGCGTGATGGCTCAACGTGCTGCGGTCCATTCCGGCGGCCACCGCCTGAGGGGCGGTGAAGTACCCGGCCTGGGCCTCTGCCTTGTAGTAGAGGCCATCGTGATCCACGTCAGACATATCATGGATATTAGCGGGTACATTCCTGCCCGTTTCTGTCGGGTTTAGCTCGCTGATAGGCCAAGAGCAGGTCGAAGATCGCTTTCGCCTGCTCCCGCCGGAGCTGCTCGTCCAGGGCCGATCCGGGCGGCGCCTGCTCGATCGAGACGTGGGCCTTGAGGTCGTTGACCGGGGTTGCGGCTCGCCGGTCGTGGCTGGGCCGCTGCTTGGCGCGCCCGCCCCCGACGCCTTTCCTGCGGCCGGGTTTCAAGCCCTGCTCCATAACAGAGAGCAGATTTGCTCTATGAAGTAGAGCAGCGCGATCAGCCTCCCAGCCAGTCGATCGGCTGCTCGGGGTTGCGGAAGTCGCGGAAGATCGGCGCGAACGCGCCTTCTGCCTGCAGGTCCTCGAACAGGCAGAAGGAGATCGCCACCCCCGGCGCGCGGGCGAGCTGGGGATCGCTTCGCATCAGGGCGATGGCGGTAGAGCGGCGGCGCTCCAACACCGCCCGGCTTCCCCCGGCGAGGACGCAATGGACCGGCGGGAAGACCGGATAGCGCGACCGCCACAGCGGCTCGCCATCCTCGCCGGCCAGCCGGTGCAGCTCGGCGTAGCGGACCAGCTCGGCCGCGAGGCGATCGACCGAGAGGGTGGCGCGGTCGATCTCCAGGAAGCGCTGCTCGATAGCGACCCCGTTCCCGTCGAGGCGCAGGTAGGTGAAGACGGCATCGGCGATCAGCGCCCGCCGTCGCCGGCCGCGCCCGTAGTTGAGCGGGTGGGAGACCTCCTGGCGCCAGGCGAAGGGACCGAATTCGTCGCCACGCTCGCGCGCGGCGGCGAGGAAGCAGATCGCCGAGTCGTTGACCGCGAGCGTGTGGGCTTGAAGCGCCCCGGCCGCGTCTTCGGCGCCGATTAGGCGCGGCTCGCCGTCCAAGACGCCCGCCTCCCTCGCCAGGCGAGCGCCGTGCTCGGTGACGTGCCAGAGGCGGCGCGGCGTGCCGTGGGGAGTCTCGATGTAGCCGGCGAGCCCGGCCTCGCCGAGCCGGGCCAGGAGCTTCTGCGCCCAGCGGTGGCTGCGATCGGGGAGGTGGATGGCCCTCCTCTCGGTAGGGCACCGAAGAGCCGCCTCGAATCGAGGAGCCATCATCTCCCGCGAGCACGCGGTGCTCTGGGAGAATCGGTCGCGCATCGAAGGCGATGTCTTCGGTGCCAGGCCCCGGGGCGTTTGCGCGCCGCCGGGGCCGTTTATGTCTTGCGGCCGGCGAACGTAGCCCGCCATGCCGCCCAGATCAAGGCCTCTTTTCGCGCTCCTTTTTTTGGCCAGTTATCTTCGACGCGGTTTTTTGGCTTCAGCAGTGGTTTTCACGACCGATTCGAGAGGCACCGGAGGCGCCCTTCTAAGACCGGGTCGTTCCCCCGCTATAGGACGGAAACCCGCTTTCCAAGCGGGTTTCAGCGTTTCTGGGTGGCGTCCGGAATGTCCAAAATCGGCTCTGGGCAACGCCTGGGGCAACATGAGAAGCGCGTGACGTTTCGCGCCAGGCCTTGAGACGGGCTCTCCGTCCGCCTACGTTCGCGCCGCAAACCTGAAAACAACGGCCCCGGCGACGCTCGACACGCCCCGGGGCCCGGCACCGAAGACAGCGCCTTCGATGCGAGAGAGACGGTACCCGTCTCGCCCTGGGGCGGGACGGCATCCACGGCGGCTCTTTCGGTGCCCGACCGAAGGGGGACGCCATGCCCCAGCCCACCGCCACGATCGACCGAGCGCAGCGAGACGGCCTCTACGAGCTGATCCGCAACCACCTCGGCGCGATCGGCGACATCTGGATCGCCCTGGAGAAAGACGAGGAGTACATGCTGGCCGAGCGCCTCGGCCTGGAGTTCGGCGAAGACTTCCGCCTGCTGGCCGACATCGGCTGGGACCCCGACGACGACCGCCAGTCCTTCGAGCTGACGATGGAGGCCCACGACCTGATGGAAGCCCTGCGCCGCCTGCACGGCGAAGCCGAGCACGTCCTGGCCGGCTCGCGCGCCGAGCGCGAGGCGGCAGCAGAGGACGCGAGGACGAACGAGTACTTCCAGGTCGGGCGCGACGCCTGCGAGGCGCTGCTCTCTGCCCTCGACCCAAGGGCGGGCGAGCGCCGGTGAGCGCGACCCTGACGATCGACCCAGAGCAGCGCGACGCCCTGCACGGCCTGATGCTCCGCCGCCTGCTCGTCTTGGCGATGGAGCCGCGCGAGCTGGCCCGTGCCGAGGGCGTCGGCCTGGAGGAGCTGTGCGTCGGCTTCGGCGAGGACCTGAGGCTGATGGAGGACGTCGGCTGGGCGAGGGGCCGAGGGGGGCCGGTCGAGCTGACGATGGCGCCCCAGGAGCTCGCCAGGGCGCTCAGGCGGCTGCGCGACGGCGCCAGGCGCGCGCCTGGCGAAGCGCGCCGCGAGCGCGAGCCGCAGGAGTCCGAGGCCGAGCGACGGGAGCGCTTCCGGCACGGCGAGCGGACCTGCGAGGAGCTGCTGGCGCGGCTCGGCGAGCGAGCGGGCTGACCCGACCGCTGCCGCCATCCCAGCAAAGGGGAGCCGAGGGGCATTTGACCGCCGACCCCCGCTCATTGAAGCTGAATACATAGATGCCAGCGGAACGCCGGTGTCGCAAGCCCAGGTCCAAAGCGGCCTGGCGCTTGTCTGGTCCGTCAGGGGCGCGAGCCGCAGTCGGAGCCGCAGATGGAGCCGCTAACCTTGTGACGGGCTGGAACCTCTTGACAGCGCGCACCTGGTTCGCCGCCAAGCTAACCCCGCGTATGAGAGGGGTTCTGCGGCGCTGGTTTGCCCCGGCAACCAGCGGATAGGAAGAACTAAACTTAAGAGTGGATCAGGTCGCAACTTGTAGCCGTCGCCAGCGCCCGGCAGACGACATCCATCTTTGCCGCGCCGAGTTCGGTGATGCGCTGGGTCAAATAGGCCTTCTCGGCGGACAGCGTGTTCTCGGCGACGAGGTAGGAGGTCGTCGGCATGCCGTCGTCGGGTCCGACTTCAACCTCCGTCAGCCAGTCGTGGGCCGTCCTGCTCGCGGGCATGGCGACGACATCGAGCGTGCGGGCGATCACGTCGTCGCGCGTGAGGACGAGAACGGGGCGGGGCTTTTCATCCGGCGGCTCGTGCCACCAGACCTCGCCGCGTCCCACTGCGGCCGAAACTCCTCCCAGGAGAGGCCGACCCTTTCTTCGTCTTCGGTCATGTGGCGGAGAACGCCGCGCGACGCCCGTGCGCTGAACTGCTCCAGGTCGCCCCAGTCATCGGTGGCACGTCCGCCCTCGACGGCCTGTTGCAGCCGCTCGTACTCGACCGAAAGCTCGTCCTCGGAGAGCCGATCAAGCAGCCTCTCAACCTTCTCGCGGATGGTCACGCCTGAAGGGTATCGGGCCATCTCTGCGTCCGGCCCCTGGGGCAACGAATGGGGCAACATGCCCCACAGATTCCAGCCGATCCCAGCGGAGTCGCGGGTTCGAATCCCGCCCCCGCTATAGGCCGTAGTAGCGCAAACGTCGCTCAGGTCTTTCGCTTGACTGAAGGCGCTCGATACGAGCGCCTTCAGTCGTACGAGGCCGGCGTTTCGGTCGATCTCCACTCGCAGCCGGAAGGCCTCGAACACAGAGCGGCGCAGCTCGGGATCGGCTTCGGCCAGCGGCTTTGAGAGGTCGGGTAGCGAGTCGAGGATCGCGGCCGCCTCCTCGACGTCGAACCCCTCGCCGTTTCGCTGCTCCAGGTCGAGTTGGGCGATCGCCGCCTCGACCTCCTGGCGCTCGGCTTTCAGCTCGCGGATTCGCTCGCCGACGAGCGCTGGATCGACGCCGGCCTCGATCGCGCCGAGCTGGCGCTCGATTCGCTGGTCGACCTCGCTGAGCCGGCGCACCGCGCGGGTCCGCTCGGTGCCGTCTTTGCTCTCCTGTTCCGCCGCCAGGGTGGAGCTCTGCTTGCGGAAGTGAGTGAGGCGGTCGGTGCCGAAGACCCGCGTCGCGAAGAAGGCGTCGATCAGCGTCAGCAACTGTCCTCGCGGACGTACTGCCATTTGCCGTGCCCGGTCGCCTCGGCGGCCTTGTCGCCGTAGGAGAGTCGGTAGCCGCAGGTGTAGTAGGTGCTGGTCTTGCGGTGCTTGCCCTGCATCCGCAGCGGGTTGTGGCCGGTTGCGCAGTGGACGATCCCGCGCAGCTGGTAGAAGCGCTTTTGCTTGTAGCGGCGGCGGTTCCCGGCCTGGCCGGCGCTGCGCGCCTTCATCTCGACCTGAACCCGCTCGAAGTCCTCCTCGGAGACCAGCGCCTCGTGGCGCTGCTCGGCCTCGATCCAGTCCTCGGGGCTGCGCCGGACCAGCGGCCCCTCGCCCTGCTTGACGGCGCGGAAGTCGAGCCTGTTCCAGTAGAGGCGCCCGGTGTAGACGTGGTTCTCGAGGATCGCGCGGATCGTCGTCTTCGACCACTTGCCCGCGGTGTTGCGCTTGGAGTCGACGTGTCGGGGCGGGGGAGGGCCGCCCGGCCGGTTGAGGTGGTCGGCAATCTCCTTGTAGCCCGAGCCGGCGAGGAAGCGGGGGTCGGGATGGGGCTCGCGCCGAAGCCGGTAGCCGTAGGGAGCCCGGCCGCACGTTGCGGTAGCCCTGCTTCGTGTTCTCGGTCTGCCCGCGCCGCACCTCGCGCCCCAGCTTCTCGACCTCGAACTGGTCGAGCGCCTGGAACATGTGGCGGATCAGCCGACCCTCGGGGCTGGTCTGGTCGCCCGCGCTGCGGGCGTAGAAGACCTCTACGCCGGCCCGGGCCAGCTCCCGCTCGTAGGCGAGCGCGTGGAACAGCTCACGGCTGAGGCGCGAGGTCGAGTAGACGATCACTGCGTCGAAGCGCCGCGCGTCGGGCTCTTTGGCCTCGCGGACCAGCTCGCTCCAGCCGACATGATCGTCGCGCCGCCCGGCCTCCTGGTCGGTGAAGTCGCAGACGATCCGCCCACCCAGCTCCTCAGCCTTCTCGGCGCACTCGCTGCGCTGAGAGGGAAGCGAGATGGTCGGGTCCTGCTTGTCCTTGGTCGATAGCCGTCCGTACCAGGCGAACTTGCGCATCAGGTTCTCCTTCCAGATTCAGGGGAGGCGGGCGGTACGATCTGCCCATGACCAAGGCTGAGTTGATCGAGCAGGTCAAGTCGATGACCGATGAGGAAGCGGCCGAGGCGAAGCTGATCTATGCGCCCGACTGGCCCTCCAAGGCGACTTCGATCGAGGAGATCCGCAAGCGAACCGGGACCACGCCGATGAGTCCCGAGGATTTCGACCGGCACTTCGGCTCGCTGCCCACCGACGGCGAGGGATAGGCGCTCGTGAGCGCGGGCGCGGGTCCGCGCTTTGAAGTCCGGGTCGTCGATGAGGTGCTGACGGAGGATCTCGCCCGCTGCACGCCGGCAGCGCGGGCGGCGATCGAGCCGATGGTGGCGACGCTGCGCGACAGTGGCGCTCCCGCCCTCAGCCCGCCGGTCAATGGGGAGCAGTCCTCACCGGCGACGAGGAGGCCAAGAAACCCGCCCTCGTCCTGATCGCGGTGGGGGAGCGCCAAATTGCAGCAGTGGATCGCCGAGAGCAGCCTCCCGGGTCAGCAGCGGGTTCGCGCTGGGCATTGGGGCTATCCCGGTTGTGCGCTCACGGGGAGGACCGCGAGTCCCTTGGAGACCAGGTCGCGCTCGTCGCAGCTAACGAGGCGATGGCTGGTTTCGTCGGCAACTGCTGCGTAGGCAGCGTCGTAAACGGAGATCGTGTGGCGCTCGGCGATCTCGGCCGCCCTCGCCAGTAGGGCGCCTGTGGATGTGAGGACGCCACCATCGTTGGCGAGCTTCTCGACTGCGGCGAGCAGCGGGGCCACCAACTCCGGGGCGCGCCACGCCCGCACTGCGACGTTGGCTACCTCATAGCGGATGAGGTCGAGCGTGGCGAGGGTGGCGTCGTCATCTTCCAGCAGGGCCCGCGCCGGCTCGTGGTGATCGTCCTCGGGGTCGAAAGCGGCGAGCAGAACGCTCGCGTCGAGAAGCAGCGTCGTCACGGATTGGGCCGCGTCGCCTTGACCTGCTCAGCGGCGCGCCCACCGTGAGGCGAGAGGTCGCCGGCCTCCCCGACGTCTCGATTTCCGGCGGCGGCGGCGACGGTTAGCATCCGCAAGATGGCCGGGTTCTGGGATCGGGTTCGCTCCCGCGGGCGGGATGCGCGCCGCCGGCCCTCCCGGAGCGAGCCGGCAGGCCCGCCCGGCCCGCCCGACTTCGTCGGGGTGGGGGCGCAGCGCGCCGGAACGTCGTGGTGGTTCTCGCTGCTGCTGCAGCACCCGGGCGTCGACTACGGCGTGGAGCGCAAGAAGGAGCTGCACTACTTCGATCGGTTCGCCGACCGCGAGTTCGGCGCCGAGGACGTCGCTCGCTATCACGCGCTCTTCCCGCGCTCCGGCGATCTGCTCAGAGGCGAGTGGACGCCGCGCTACATGTTCGACTTCTGGACGCCGCGACTGCTGGCGCGGGCCGCCCCCGAGGCGCGCATCCTGGTCATGCTGCGCGACCCGGTCGAACGCTTCTCCTCGGGCATCGCGCACGAGGAAGCCCTGCACGGCAGCCAACCCTGGCAGCGCAAGCTCTTCGCCGGCAGCGCCCTGGCCCGCAGCCGCTATGCCGAGCAGCTCGACCGTCTCGGCGACCACTTCCCGCGCTCGCAGATCCTCGTCCTGCAGTACGAGCGCTGCCTGGCCGACCCGCTCGCCTTCTACGGGAAGACCCTGGAGTTCCTCGGCCTCGCCCCGTTCGAGCTCGAGCCGTCGCAGGTGCAGCGCCCGGTCGGCAGGCTGACGAGCCGCTCCCCGTTGCCGGCGGAAGCGCACCGCGCCGTCGTGACGGAGCTGCGCGAGGACGTCAACCGGCTCGCCGCCGCGTTCCCCGAGATCGATCTCTCCCTCTGGGCGGATTTCGCACCGGAGGGACCATCGGTATCCGACCAGTTGACATCTGGTACGCATCTGTCCTAACGTCTGGGCCGGTAAATGGGGCTCCGGGGGTGTCAGGGAAACCGCCCGGCAGACGTTTGGAGAGATAGGTGCACCGACTGAACGAAGACTCGGCTCGGCCGGCCGGCCTTTCGCGCGGCCGTTTCGCCGTGCCGTTTCTCGCTCTGGTCGTGCTGGCCCTCGCCCTCGCGCTGCCCGCGACGGCCTCGGCGGCAACCCAGACGCTGACCGTGGGCAAGAAAGGCTCCGGCGCGGGCACCGTGACCAGCTCCCCCGCCGGGATCGAATGCGGCGCCACCTGCTCGGCCCCCTTCGCCGAAGGCACGGAAGTCGTTCTCACCGGCACGTCCGGCCCGAACACGGCGGAACTCGAATACTTCAGCTGGTCCGGCTGCGCGCCGAAGCTCGATGGCAAATGCGTTGTGACGATCGGCTCGAAACCGATAACCGTCACCGTGACCTTCAACCTGATCGAACGACCGCTGACGGTGACCAAGGCAGGCTCCGGCACGGGCACCGTGACCAGCTCCCCGGCCGGGATCGAATGCGGCGCCACCTGCTCGGCCGGCTTCGTCAAGGGCTCGACGGTCGTCCTCACCGGCACCCCCGGCGCGGAAGCGCTACCCGTGTCCTGGACGGGCTGCGACGAAGTCACCGCCAAAGGCGAGTGCGCCGTCGAAATGGCCACGGCGAGGTCGGTCACCGCCACGTTCAACACGACCGAATATCCGCTCACCGTGAACGAGCTCGGCTCCGGCACGGGCACCGTGACCAGCGAACCGGCCGGCATCAGCTGCGGCGGCACCTGCTCGGCCTCCTACGCGCATGGGACGAATGTGACGCTGACCGGAACCCCGGGCCCGCACAGCGAAGCCGTCAAATGGGCCGGCTGCAAGTCCGAACCGGGAGGCAAGTGCCTGGTCGAAATGAGCGCGGCAAAGGAAGTGAGCGCGATCTTCACCCTCGATCCCCAGTACGTCGAATACACGCTCACGCTGCGGGTCAAGGGCACCGGCCAGGGCTCGGTGACCAGCGCCCCCGCCGGCATCGACTGCCCCTCGGACTGCTCCGGAGGCTACTTCTCCAAAACCAAAGTCAAGCTGGTCGCGACCCCGGCCCCGGGCTCGCGGTTCGACCACTGGTCGGGCGGCGGCTGCTTCGGCACCGCGACCACCTGCGAAACCAAGCTCAAAGCCAACCGCACGGTCAACGCCGTCTTCGCCGCGGTCGGCCCGCGCACGCTCACGGTCGGCAAGGCGGGCAACGGCTCGGGCGTGGTGACGAGCAAACCCGCCGCGATCGAATGCGGCTCCACCTGCAGCGCCCAGGTCGAAGCCCCGACCAAAGTCGCTCTGCACGCCATCCCCGCGGCCGGCTCGACCTTCACCGGCTGGTCGGGCGAGGGCTGCTCGGGCACCGGCGCCTGCCGGGTGCTGATGAACGAAGCGCGCAAGGTCACCGCGACCTTCGCCCGCACTTCGCCGCAGCACGGCACGCTCTCGGTCCGCAACCCGATCGCGGTCAAAGGGCACAGGGCGCTGCTGCGGCTCTCCTGCCGCGGCGGCAGCTGCAAGGGGACGCTGAAGCTGATCGCCAGGATCCGGCGCTCGGGGCGCCGCGCCAGGAGCGTCATGATCGGCAAGATCTCCGTGAGCTTGCAGGCTGGCGTATCATCGACTCGGGGGATGAGGTTGAGTCAGACAGGGACAGCGTTGCTGCGTAAGGCAGGGAGCCTCAGCGTGCGCGTCACCGGCGGCGGCATCCAGCCGCACCGCGTAAAGCTCAGCCTGCGGCGAAGATGACCGGGGCCCGGCGGATCGGCCGGCCGGCGCTCGCGCTCGTCGTCGCCCTGGCGGTCACCGGCGCCGTCTCTCCCACGGTGGCGACCGCGGAACCGGTCTACCACGTGCTGGAAATCAGCGAACCGTTCGACAGCACCGGCGAAGGCGCAATCCTCTGCGAATTCAAGTACCACGAAGAAGAAGCAGCCTTCGAAGAAGAAGAAGAAGAATGCGAAGAACTCGAACTGCCGGGCAAAGCGCTGGTCAAACTGATCCCGATCCCCGAACGCGGCTCCGAATTCGTCGACTTCGAGAAAGGGACCGGCTCGGCGGAAGTCTGCAACGGCAAGACCGAATTCTGCAGGTTCTACCTCGAAAAAGAATCCTACGTCGAGGCCCGCTTCGCAGAAATCACGCCCGCTCTCGCCGTCAAGACGACCGGCGAAGGGGAAGTCCTCTGCACGGAAGAAGGCCTCTCGATCGCGTTTGCCGAAGAATGCGAAGAAGAATACGAATTCGAAGCCGAGGTCACGCTGGTTCCCGAACCCGAAGAAGGCTGGGAATTCGCCGGCTTCAAAGGCGGAACCGGCTCGGCGAAATCCTGCAACGGCAAGACGGAACTCTGCACGTTCTTCATCGAAGAAGACTCGACGATCGAAGCGACCTTCGTCCCGGCCATGCGCAAACTGACGGTCGAAAGGAAAGGCACCGGCTCGGGCTCCGTGACCAGCTCCCCGGCCGGAATCTCCTGCGGCTCCATCTGTTCGGCGAAATTCGCCGCGGGCAAAGAAGTCACGCTGAAAGCGAGCCCGGCCGCCGGCTCGACCTTCGCCGGCTGGTCGGGCGGAGGCTGCTCGGGCACCGGCGCCTGCGTCGTCACGATCGGCGAAGCGGACGTGACAGTCACCGCGACCTTCACCGTCAACCCGCCGCCCGAACCGGAAGAACCGAAAGAAGGAACCGAAGAACCGAAAGAAGGAACCGAAGGGACGAGCAAGGGGACGGAAGGCACGCAGGAAGGGACGATCGGAGCGGGAACGGCTTGGGCGGCGCGGCGCGCGCGGGTCGGCAGCGGCAAGACCCGCATCAGGCTGACCTGCTCGGGCGGCCCCTGCAACGGCATGCTGAAGCTGAAGGCCAAGCTCCGCCGGCGGGGCAGGCGCGTCGTCGTCGGCGAGACCGCTTTCAGCCTCGCCGACGGCACGTCGGAGGTCCTCAAGGTGAGGCTCTCCGCGACCGCCAGGCGGCAGCTGCGCAGGCGCCGTGTCCTGCGCGTCAAGGCCGCCGGCCCGGGCGTGGCCGCCGGCGCGCTCAAGCTTAGGCTGGGAGGCCGGCGGTGATCGCGCTGCTGCGCAAGGCGGGGCTCCTCGTCGTGCTGGTGGTTGCCGCCACCCTCGCCTTCGCCTCGTCCGCCTCGGCCGCCGAATACGCGCTCGAAGTCGGCGAATCGCTCGCCAGCACCGGCGAAGGCGAAGTCATCTGCGAATGGAAAGAAGAAGGCTTCGTGGAAGAAGAATTCGAATGCGAATACCTCGTACTCGAAGGCAAAAAGGTCGTGAAGCTGATCCCGGTGCCCGAAGAACCCGAATCTGAATTCGTGCGCTTCGAAAACGGCACCGGCTCGGCGGCGAAATGCAACGAAAAAACGAGTGCCTGCTCGTTCACGCTCGAAGAAGACTCCTACATCGAGGCTCGCTTCGACGAAATCGTCCCCAAGCTCGCCGTCAAAGCGACCGGCGAAGGGGAAGTCCTCTGCACGGAAGAAGGCCTGCCGCCCGAATTCGCCGACGAATGCGAAGAAGAATTCGAATTCGGAGCCGAGGTCACGCTCGTGCCCAGCCCCGAACCGGGCTGGGAATTCGCCGGCTTCAAAGGCGGCACCGGCTCGGCGAAATCCTGCAACGGCAAGACGAAACTCTGCACGTTCTTCATCGAAGAAGACTCGGCGATCGAAGGGTCCTTCGTCCCGATCACACACCTGCTGACGATCGCCAAGGCCGGCACCGGCTCGGGCGCCGTGACCAGCTCCCCGGCCGGCATCAACTGCGGCTCCGCCTGCGCGGCGAAATTCGCCGAAGGCGCCGTCACGCTGACGGCGAGCCCGGCCGCGGGCTCGACCTTCGCCGGCTGGTCGGGCGGAGGCTGCTCGGGCACTGGTTTCTGCGTCGTCACGATCGGCGAAGCCGACGTCGCCGTCACCGCGACCTTCAGCGCCAAGCCGCCCCCTCCGCCCGGAAAGGCCAGGGCCGCGGCCGTTGCAAAGGTCGGCAGCGGCAAAGCCCGCGTCAGGCTGACCTGCTCGGGCGGGCCCTGCAAAGGCGTGCTGAAGCTGAAGGCCAAGCTCCGCCGGCGGGGCAGGCTCGTCGTCGTCGGCAGATCCCCGTTCGCGCTCGCCGACGGCGCCTCGGAGGTCGTCAAGGTGAAGCTCTCGCCGGCGCTCCGGAAGCAGCTGCGCAAGCGCCACGTCCTGCGCGTGCGCGCGGTCGGCTCCGGCCTGACCGCCGGCACGGTCAAGCTCAAGCTCGGCCGCTAGCGCCGGCCCCGCGCAGGTCGAGCCCGAGGACGGTTGTCAGCCCGTCCTCGACCTCGGTCAGGGTCTCGGGGCTCGCCGCGCCGACGCGGCGCAGGAGACGACGGCGGGAGAGGGCGCGAACGCCACGGCAGATCGCGGCGCTCGGGGCCGCAATGCCCTCGGCGGGCGTAACCGGCGGGCGCAGCTTGGAAGGGGCGCGCGAGCCGGCGAGGGGCACGACGACGATCAGCTCGTCCTCGACGCCGGCCACCAGCTCGTCGACCGAGACGACGATCGCCGGGCGGTTCTTGCCCGGCTCGCCCCTGCGAGCGGCGCCGAGCGAGACCAGCCAGATCTCGCCCCGGCGCGGCTGCTCAGCCGAAGCCATCGCCGAGGACCGCCTCCCAGTAGCGCTCCTCGGCACCGACGTCGGGATTGCCGGAGTCGGCGCGGGTCGCCTCGCGCTCGGAGCGCAGGGCGTCGGCGCGCTCGGTGCGGCGGGCGAACTCGACCAGCAGGGAGGAGAGCGAGACGCCGCGCTCGCGGGCGCGGGCGGCGAGCCGGTCGCGGGTCTCGCGCGGGACGCGGATGGTGGCGGTGGCGGTCACGTAGACAGAGAATAGCGCCATTTGATGGCGACATCAATCGGGGAACTGGCGGAACACTCCCTTGACACGAGAAACCCTTGACACGAGAAACATTGGCGTCTACCCTGTGGCGAATTAGGAAACACCGGCGTCTGCTTCAGCTTTTCTGATCGGTCGCCGTACGGCTCGCGTAACGGGCCGCGGAAAACAACAGGGAAAGCGAGTCGCCCAGGACCGCGGGGAAGCGGCCCGGCAGGGGGCTCAGGACAAGGAGAGACGCAGTGAGACGAATCACCATCTTGCTCGCCGCAATGGGAGCCCTGCTCCTGGTTCCGGCCGCGCAGGCGTTTGCCGAAGCGACCGTGAAGGTCAACGTCACCGGCTCGGGCTCGGGCGAAGTCACCGGCGGCAAAGAAGAACTGGAACCGCCAGTAAGCGAACCCGGCACCCCGCCGATGGCCTGTTCTTACAACGGTAAAACGGCGAGCGGCGTCTGCGAAAACGTGGCGACTGAATTGACCGGCGTCGACACCGAGTGGCTGATCGCCCGCCCGGCCGCGGGCTCCGAATTCGGCGGCTGGACGCAGCAAAAGGGCGCGATATACGAAGGCTTCGGCTACAACTGCCCACATCACACAGGCTTTTTCGAGGGACCGAACCCCCGGTTGGAATGCCAGGCCTACGAGGAATCTGGGGGCGAATTCGAAGAATTCGAAATGACCGCCACCTTCTGCAAAGAAGGCACGGCGATCGAAGAAGAAGTCTTCGATCCGTTCAGCGAAAGCATGAAAATGATCCTGGCCGGCTGCGAAGAACCCGCCGGCCCGACCAACCGCCGCACCCTGACCCTGACCAAGTCGCCCAACCCGGCAACGGGCGAAGGCACCGGCACGGTCGTCTCCAAGCCGAAGGGGATCAAGTGCGGCGCGGCCTGCACCGAAGCGGTCGCCTCGATGTATGAGGCAACCCCGGTGCTCTTGAAGGCCAAGCCCGCCAAGGAACAGGCCTTCGTCGAATGGACGGGAGCCTGCGCCGGGGTCGTCGGCGAAGAATGCACGATCCCGATGACCGAAAACGAAGAAGTCGGAGCGGTCTTCTCGGGCATCTCCAAGGAAATCCTCAACCCGACGGCGCTGACCGTCAACAAGGGCGAAGGCTCCGGCGAAGGCACGGTCAAGGGACCGGGCCTGGGCTGCGAAGCCCAGTGCACCGAAACGACGGTCCTCTACCAGGGCCCGCTGACCGAACCGAAGGAAAAGGCGGGCAAGACCGTGGTCCTCAAACAGGCCCCGGCCTTCGGCTCTGAATTCACCGGTTGGGTCGGTTGTGACGAAGTCAACGGCGAAGGCAGCTGCGTCGTGGAAATGAGCGAAGCCAAGACGGTCTCCGCCGAATACGCGCCGCTGCCCAACCTCGACCTGACGGTCCACAAGGGCCCCTATGAAAGCGGCGCCGGCACCGTGCTCTCCAAGCCCAAGGGGGTCGGCTGCGGCTCCTACTGCACCGAGGCCGTCGCCTCGATGCCCGAAGGCGCGGCGATCCAGTTGACCGCCAAGCCGGCGAAGGAAAACTCCTTCGTCAAATGGGAAGGCGGCGACTGCAACGAATCGACCGAAGCCGTCTGCGTCGTCACCATGGACGTCGCCGAAACGGTCAAAGCCGTCTTCGCCGGCCCGACGAAGACGATCAACCCGGCCGAGACGCTGACCGTGACCAAGGGCGAAAGCTCCGGTTTCGGCACCGTCAAGGGCGCCGGGCTGAAGTGCGAAGCGCTCTGCACCTCAGAGAGCGTCATCTACCAGGGCCCGCTCACCGAACCGAAGCCCAAGGCGGGCAAGACCGTCGTGCTCAAATCGCTCGCCGCGCCCGGCTCGGCCGCGGTGCTGTGGGGCGGTTGTGACTCTGAAGACGAAGAAGGCAACTGCGTCATCGAAATGAGCGAACCGAAGACCGTCACCGGCACCTTCGAAGAGCTCGAATAGGAGCCGCAGCGAAGCACGAGTAACCCGAGAAGCAAGCCAAAGCCCCGGGCCACATGTGTGGCCCGGGGCGGAGGCCAAAAAGACAAGACCAGGGAGAGGCAGCGAGATGAGGGGACACGGGACGAGCAGGGGACACACGACGGCGAAGGCGATCCTCGGGGCGCTGGCGCTCTGCCTCTGCCTGCTGACCTTTGCCGCTCTCGCCAGCGCCGCGACCCTGGAAGGTGTCGGCTGCTTCGCCGGCGGGCCCGCCTTCGGCCTGCAAGAAGCCTGCAAGCCGGTCACCGAAGAAATTGAAAATCCATTCACGGGAAAAAAAGAAAAGGTCTTCACCGAAGAAACGCAACTCGGCGGCGTCGCCGGCATGGCCGTCAACTACACCGGCGCCGGTGGGGTGCCGAAAGGGACGGTCTACGCGAACGCAGAAACCCTGCAGCAGAATGCCGGGGAAGCCGTGGTGATGTTCTTCCCCAAAGAAGGTGGCCTGCAGTTCGAGGAGGCGTGGACGATCCCGTCCAAAGCCGGCGAACCCAACAACCGCTGCGGACCGCTGCTGGGAGTGGACGGAGAAGGCAAGGCCGAACACCCCTGCCAGCCGCGGGTGAAATCGGGGGCAACGACTCGAGACGTCGAGGTCAACCAAGAAACCGGCGAAGTCATCGTTTACCATAGCACTAGCGAGACCGGCCGCAAAGCGATCGCCGCCTTCACCGCCGACGGATCGGAAGAACTGGGGCGCTTCGGGGAAATTGCGCCGTTCGGCGAAACGATTGCGGAAAGCCCGGCGAAGATCCACGGCCAAGGCTCCAATGCCCCGGAAGGTATCGCAGTTGGCGTGCGGGGGACGATCTACTTCGCCGACAAGGAAGCGCTAGGCCTCCACCTCGGGCGGCTGATGGCGTTCAAGCGAAACGGACCGGGCGAATACGAATACGCGGGCACGGGCGAAGACCTGGCGGTAACGAGCGGGCATGTCGCGTTCCATCCGGTTGCGGACGCCGCCGGCAACCTCTACGTGGTAGCCGAAAGCGCCTTCGTCGAAGCCTACGACCCGGCCCACCCCGCCGACCCGCCAGCCTGCACCTACCGATTCCAAAAAGGCGGGATCACCTCGATAACGGTCAACCCGCTGACCGGCGAACCCTTCTTCTACAGCACCAAGGTCAGCGAAGGGTTCCAAACCAAGACCGTCCACCAGCTCGGGCCCTGCAACCCGGCGACAGGCAAGTTCGAAGGGCCCAAAGGCGAAGCCGAAGTGGGGCAGTTCGAAGTCACCCCCGAACGCGCCGAACTGACCGGCCTGGCCTTCGACCCCGTCGACAAAGTGGAAGCGCTGCGGGCGCCGGGCATCCTCTACGGCGGCGCGCCGGGGCCGGTGCCGCCGCTCACCCTGGGCACCGGCGAACCGGGCCAGTCCGCGCTGGGCTACGTCTTCGCGCCGCCGAAAGCGGCACCGAGGCCGGCCAAAGTCGAAGGCGAGGCGGTTGCCAAGGTGACCGCTTCGAGCGCCGAGCTGCACGCGGAAGTCAACCCCGAAGGAATCGAAACCTCCTGGCGCTTCGAGTACGAGACGCAGGCCCAGTACGAAGAAGACGCAGGCAGCTTCGCCGGGGCGGCGGAAGCGCCGCTCGGCGGCGGCACGCTGCCCAACCGCAAAGAAGCGCTGTCGATCTCTGCCACGGTGGCGGGCCTTTCACCCGACACCGCCTACCGCTACCGGGCCGTGGCGGAAAGCAACTGCGCCCCGGCCGAACCGGCCAAAGTCTGCGCCGTCGAGGGCGAAGCCCAGGCCCTCCATACCTTCCCCGCGACCCTGCCCGGCCTGCCCGACCACCGGGCCTGGGAGCTGGTCAGCCCGGCGCAGAAGAACGGCGGCGAGGTCTTCCCGGCCCAGCCGTGGGCCTACAGCTGCGACTACGAATGCAAGCCGGGGGCCTTCCTGGGGGACTTTGTGATGCAGAGCGCCCCTGATGGCAACGCGATCGCCTACGAGGGCTCCGCCTTCGGCACAGAAGGCGCCACCCTGGCTAACGAGTACGTCGCGCGCCGGGACCCCAACACGGGCTGGCAGACGGTCGACCCCACCCCCTCGTTGCCGCTCAGCAGGACCGGCGCCACCTACCAGGCCTTCAGCGAAGACCTCGGCGAAGGGGTGCTGAGCCAGAATCTGGGACTGGCTCCCTCCCTCTCCCCCGAAGCCCCCGAAGAATTCGAAAACCTCTACGCCCAGCCGACCACGTTCCCATTCGCGGTGAGCCCGTTGCTGGTCACTCAACCGCCGCACCGCTCGGCCGGCCAATTCCACCTCGCCTACGCCGGCGCCTCGGCGGACCTCTCGCGCGTCTTCTTCGCCGCCAACGACGCGCTGACCGCGAAAACCGCCACGGCCCCGGCGGCGCCCGAAGTGGCGGGCGGGGAAACATGCGGAGGCCACCCCTGCGACCTCTATGAATGGGAACGCTCGACCGGGCAGCTGCGCCTGGTCAGCGTCGCTCCGGGCAACGCCAGCGCCTCGCCGGGCTTCTTCGGCGTCGGCAGCGCCCACGCGATCTCCGCCGACGGCCGGCGGGCCTTCTGGTCGAATGAAGCGGGCAAGGTCTTCGTCCGCGAAGACGCGAAAGCGACGCGGGAAATCCCCGGCTCGGGGCCGAGCGCGGGGTTCCTCGCCGCCGCCAGCGACGGCTCCCGTGTGCTGCTCGCCAACGGCAGGGTCTACGACCTGGAAGCCAAAACCACCACCGACCTGACGAACGGCAAAGGCGGCTTCGTCGGGCTTGTGGGCCAGAGCAACGACCTCACCCACCTCTACTTCGTCGACACCGCTGTCCTCACCGGGGCCGAAGAAAGCTGCCGCGAAGGCGTGAGAGGGGGAAAAATCTGCGAAGCCGCCCAGGCCACAAAGGACAACCTCTACTCCTGGGACAAAGGGACGACGCGCTTCGTGGCGACTTTGCTCCCCGCCGACAACGCCATCAACATAGGGGGCTCTTTGGGGGGCGATTGGGTGCCCCTGCCTTCCAAGCGCTTCGCCGAGGCGAGCCCCAAAGCCCGCTATCTCACCTTTCTCTCACAAGCACCGCTGACGGGCTATGACAACGTCGGCCCCTGCGAACAGAACAATAAAGGCAGCTTCACCGAAGTCCCCTGCTTGGAGGTCTTCTTCTTCGACTCCCAGACCGGAGAGCTCAGTTGCCCCTCCTGCAACCCCACCGGCGCCAGGCCGCTGGGTCGCAGCACCCTGCGGCTGGTCAAGAGTGGGAGCCCGAGCCCGCCTCAATCCCGCTACCTCTTCGACTCCGGTCGCCTGATCTTCGACAGCAGCGACTCGCTCTCGCTCGCCGACACCAACGAAGGGGTCGAAGACGTCTATGAGTACGAGCCCGAGGGCGTCGGCAGCTGCGAGGAAGAAGGCGGCTGCGTCAGCCTGATCTCCGCCGGCCACGAAGCGGTCGACTCCAACTTCCTCGCCGCCGACGAAAGCGGCCGCAACGTCTTCTTCACCACCCGCGACCGCCTGGCGCTGAAGGACAGAGACGACCTGATCGACCTCTACGACGCGCGCGAATTCGGTGGTATCCCCGCCGAATCGGAAACGCAGAGGGGCGAATGCCAGGGCGAAGCCTGCCAGCCGCCGGTCTCGCCGCCAAACGACCCGACGCCGGGTTCCTCTAGCTTCGAAGGCGCCGGCAACGTGGCAGAAGAACCGCCGGTGACGCGCAGGCCCTGCGCCAAAGGCAAGGTGCGCCGTCACGGCAAGTGCGTGGCCAGGCACCGCAAGCACCACAGGCGAGCCAAGCGCAACCGTGGAGGCGCCCGATGAAGGCCCGCCGCCTGATCCTCTCGCTCGCCCTGCTCGGGTTGCTGGCGCTGCCCGCCGCCGCCCAGGCCGACTTCGGGATCAAGCCGGGCAGCCTCAGCTTCAGCTTCGAGAACAAGAACGGCACGCTCGCAACGCAGGCCTCCTCGCACCCCTACGCCTCCAAGCTGCACTTCGAGCTCAACACCGACGAAAACGGCTTCACCGAAGGCGGCGAAATGCGCGACACGATCGTCGACCTGCCGCCCGGCCTGGTCGGCAACCCGCTGGGGGTGCCGCGCTGCCCGCGCCAGGACTTCGAAGGACCGCTGCCCGCCTGCTCGCCCTCGACCCAGGTCGGCGTCCTGCGCCTGATCCTTCCCTCGGGTCACAGCGAAGTCTACGGCCCGATCTTCAACCTGACGCCCGGGCCCGGCCACCCGCTGCAACTCGGCTTCTCGGCGATCGAATTCACCTCGCTGCAGCTCGCCTCGATCAAGACCGAAGAAGGCTACGCGGCGCGGATCTCGGCGCTCAACCTGCCGCTGGAAGTCTCCTCGGTGACGGCGACGGTCTGGGGGGTGCCGGCCGATCCCTCCCACGACCCCGAACGCGGCAACTACGGCGGCGAACACTCCGATGCCTCGCTGCTGCCCTTCCTGACCATGCCGGCCAGCTGCGCGGAACCGCCGCAGGTGAAGGTCTCGGTCGACTCCAAGCTCGCCCCGGGCGCCTTCGTCTCCGAAACCGCGCAGCTGCTCGACGCCGCTGGGGAACCGTCCTCGCTGACGGGCTGCGAAGCGGTCCCCTTCGCGCCCAAATTCTCCGCCCAGCCGACGACCCGCAACACCGCCAACCCATCGGGCCTGGAATTCGAAGCCAAACTGCCCAACCAGGGCCTGCTCAGCCCCGGCGGGGTGGCGGAAACCGAGCCCAAGAAGGTCGTCGTCACCCTGCCCGAAGGCGTCACCGTCAACCCCTCCTTCGCCGAAGGCACGGGGATCTGCACCAAAGCCCAGTACGAATCCGAGCAGCTGGAAACGGGGGCGGGCCAGGGTTGCCCGCAGTCCTCCAAGCTCGGCTCGTTGACCGCGCTCAGTCCGCTGCTGGAAGAACCGATCGAAGGCGCGATCTACGTCGCCGCCCCTTACGAAAACCCCTTCGGCACCCTCACCGCCCTGTATCTGGTGGCGCGGGCGCCCGAACGCGGCATCCTCGTCAAGCAGGCGGGCGAAGTGCGCTTCGATCACACCACGGGCCAGATCAACTCGACCTTCGAGGGCCTGCCTCCCCTGCCCTACTCCTCCTTCAAGCTGCACTTCCGCGAAGGGGTGAGGGCCCCGTTGGTCACGCCGCGCTCCTGCGGCGAATACCAGACGGTGATCCACGCCACCCCCTTCTCGGCCAAATCCGACGCCGAAGCGCTCGAGCTGAAAGCCTCCCTGCAGATCGAACACGGCGCCGAAGGGGGAGCTTGCCCCACGGGCGGCCTGCCGCCCTTCAAACCGGGCCTGCTCGCCGGCACGCTCAACAACGCCGCCGGCTCCTTCTCGCCCTTCTACCTGCGCCTCTCGCGCAGCGACGCCGAACAGGAGATCACCCACTTCTCGATCAAGCTGCCGCCCGGGGTGACCGGCAAGCTCGCCGACGTCCCCTACTGCCCCGAGGAAGGGATCGCCAAAGCAAAGGCACGCGAAGGGGCGATGTTCGGCGGAACCCACGAGCTCGAAGACCCCTCCTGCCCCGCTGCCTCCGAAGTCGGCCATACCCTGGTCGGCGCGGGGGTCGGCAACGTCTTGGTCTACGTCCCCGGCAAGCTCTACCTTGCCGGCCCCTACCACGGCAGCCCGCTCTCGATCGTCGCGATCACCGCCGCCAAGGCAGGGCCCTTCGACCTCGGCACCGTCGTCGTCAGGGACGCCCTGCGGATCAACCCCGAAACCGCCGAAGTCTTCGTCGACGCCACCGGCTCGGACCCGATCCCCCACATCATCGAAGGCGTGCCCGTCGACCTGCGCGACATCCGCGCCTACGTCGACAAGCCCGAATTCGTCCTCAACCCGACCGACTGCACGCCGACCTCGACGGCATCGACGGTCCTGGGCGCCGGCCTCGACTTCACCTCCGAAGCCGACGACAACCCGGTCACGGTGACGACCCGCTTCCAGGCCGCCGACTGCGCCGCGCTGCCCTTCAAGCCCCGCTTCTCGACGCGCCTGATCGGCGCCACCAGGCGCGGCGGCTTCCCCAAGCTCATCACCCACCTCTCCATGAACGGGATCGGCGAAGCAGGCGTCGCCACCGCCCAGGTGCTCCTGCCCCACAGCGAGTTCATCGCCAACGCCCACTTCAACAACATCTGCACCCGCGTGCAGTTCGCCGAAGGGGCGGGCAACGGCTCCGCCTGCCCGCCGGGCTCGATCTACGGCCACGCCCGGGCGGTCACCCCGCTGCTCTCAGAACCGCTGGAAGGGCCGGTGATGCTGCGCTCCAACCCCGAACGCCGCCTGCCCGACGTCGTCGCCGCCCTGCACAACTCCCAGGTCGACTTCGACCTGGTCGGCAACGTCGACTCGGTCAAAGGCCAGCTGCGCACCACCTTCGCCGCCGTCCCCGACGCCCCGGTGACGAGCGCCGACGTCGAACTGGACGGCGGCAAGAAGGGCCTGTTCGAAAACTCGGCCGACCTCTGCGAACGAAAGCACCGCGCCACGGTCGTCTTCGGCGGGCAGAACGGCAAGCGCCACGCCTCCCGGCCGGTGCTGCGGGTCAAGTGCAAGGGCAAGGGGCGAAAGCACAAGCGCCACCACCGCAGGCACCGCCACCACCGCCGGGGCGGGCGATGAGGCGGGCGGCGGCGCTCGGCGCCCTCGCCCTCGCGCTCGTTTTCCCCGCCCAAGCCCTCGCCTCCCAGACCCTGACGGTCGAAAAGACCGGCGCGGGCACCGGCACGGTGAGTAGCGAACCGGCGGGAATCGACTGCGGCGCCACCTGCGCGGCCGCCTTCGCCGAAGGCGCGGCCGTCCTGCTCGCGGGAGTGGCCGGCCCCAACAGCGCCGCGGTCAAATGGGCCGGCTGCGATGCGGTGACGATCGAAAACCGCTGCAAGGTGACGATGGGCTCCGCAAGGAAAGTCACTGCCAGCTTCCCGCTCATCAAGCGCAAGCTCGTCGTCGAAGAGAAAGGCACGGGGACGGGCACGGTCACCTCCAAACCGGCGGGCATCAATTGCGGCTCGACCTGCACGGCCGAATACGACCACGGCACAGAAGTGACCCTGACCGGGGTCCCGGGCCCGAACACCGAAGCGGTCAAGTGGTCGGGCTGCGACTCGGTCGACGGCGAAAACAAATGCCTGGTGACGATGAGCGCGGCCAAATCGGCCACCGCCACCTTCAACCTGAACAAAGTCGAGCTGAAAGTGACCAAGGGCGGCCTCGGCGCCGGCACGGTGACGAGCAGCCCCTCGGGGATCAACTGCGGCTCGACCTGCGCTGGGATCTTCGGCGAAGGCCAGACGATCACCCTGACCGGCACCTCGGGCGTGGGAACCCTGCCGGTGCAGTGGTCGGGCTGCGACTCGGTCAACGCCGAAGACAAGTGCGTGGTGACGATGAGCTCCGCAAGGGAAGTCGGGGCCCTCTTCAACGTCGAAGGCCCGACGCTGAGTGTCGCCAAGACCGGCTCGGGCACCGGCACGGTGACGAGCTTCCCCGCGGCGCTCGAATGCGGGGCGGCCTGCGCGGTCAACTTCCCCAAAGGCCAGAAAGTGACGCTGACGGGCGAGGCGGGTCTGCACACCGAAGCGGTCAAGTGGTCGGGCTGCGACACCATAGAAGCGGGCAAGTGCGTCGTGACGATGAGCTCCGCAAGGGAAGTGACCGCCGACTTCGAGCTCGAACCGGGCTGGGTCACCTACAGCGTCGCGGTCAACCTCAAGGGCACCGGCACGGGCTCGGTGCAGAGCTTCCCCGCGGGCATCTCCTGTCCGGGCGACTGCGCGGAAAGCTACGTCTTCAAGACCGCGCTGACCCTGGTAGCCACCCCCGCCGCCGGCTCCGAATTCAGCCACTGGTCGGGCGGCGGCTGCTACGGCTCGGGGCCCTGCGAAAGAAAGATCAACTCCGATCGCACCGTCAACGCCGTCTTCGTCGCGATCGGCACCCGCACCCTGACCGTCAACAAGGCGGGCAGCGGGCAGGGCACGGTGACCGGCAAACCGACGGGGACGATCGAATGCGGCTCGGTCTGCTCCAAGCAGGTCGACGCCACTGTCAAAGTCGGCCTGCACGCAACTCCCGCCTCGGGCTCGACCTTCGCCGGCTGGTCGGGCGAGGGCTGCGCGGGCACCGGCGCCTGCAAGGTCTTGATGAACGAAGCCCGCAACGTCACCGCGACCTTCACCAAGAGCTCCTCTCCCTCCGCCACCAAGTGCAAGGTGCCCAAGCTGCGGGGCAAGACCGTCAAGCAGGCAAAGAAGGCCCTGCGCCGCTCCCACTGCGCGCTGGGCAAGGTGACGAAGCCCAAGGGCAAGGGCAAGCTCGTCGTGCGCTCCTCCAAGCCGGGCGCGGGGGCGGTGCGCGCGGCGGGCACCAAGGTGCGAGTCAAGCTCGTCAAGGCAAAGAAGCAGACGAAGCGAAAGCATTAGAGCCGTGAACCTGCAACCGGGACTCTCCCTCGCTCAGCGCCCCGCCCCCTCCGCGGGCGACCATGCTCCCCTGGGCGAGCGCCTCGCCGCCACCCCGCGCCTGGCCTGCGAGGCGCTCTGCGGGGCGATCAACCAGGGCGATGTCGAGGCCGCCCTGGCCTGCTTTGCCCCCGGCGCCGCCCTGGTCTGGTCAGACGGCTCGACCGCCGCCGGCGAGCAGGCGATCCGCGCCCGCCTGCAGGAGCTGATCTCCGCCGGCGCCGAAGTGCAGATAGAGCTGCGCGGCGTCCTCGTCGCCCAAGACACCGCCCTCGCCCACGAGCGCTGGCAGATCTCCCACGATGGCGTCCCCGACGCGAGGCTCGCCCACTCTCCCGCCCCCAGCCTCGTCCTGCGCTGCCTGGGGGGCGAGTGGAGGATCGCGATCGCCGCCCCCTGGGGCCAGGCGGCCAGCCCGCCGCTGGAAGCCGTTTGGCCTTGAGCGGCAAGGGGCGTCGCTCCGGGTGCAAATCGAAGAGGCCCGCAGGATCCTCACCGCGCGGTTAGGCGAGCGCCGCGGCGAGATCGAACAGGCGGTGCTGACCCGCACCTACGCGATCGCCGACCCTACCGCCGCCGACTTCGCCTATCGCAACGGCCTGCGCGCCGCGGTCGGCGCCGCCCTCGAGTACGGCATCGCGGCCCTGGGGCGAAGCGAGGAGCGCCCCCTGCCGGTCCCCACCGCGCTGCTCTCCCAGGCCCGCCTCGCCGCCCGCAACGGGATCGGCCTAGACACTGTCCTGCGCCGCTACGTCGCCGGCTACACCCTGCTCGGCGACTTCCTGATCGAGGAGGCCGAGCGGGCCGAGGTGTCTGCGGACGCGCTCGCGCTGAAGCGCGTGCTGAGGGCCCACGCCGCGACCCTCGACCGCCTCCTGGCCGCGGTCGGCGAGGAGCACGGCCGCGAGCTCGCCCGCCCCAGCTCGCGCGAGGAGCGAAGGGCTGAGCGGATCGGGCGCCTGCTCGCCGGCGAGCCCCTCGACACCACCGAGCTCGCCTATGACTTCGAGGGCCGCCACCTCGGCCTTCTCTACCGCGGGCCGGGAGCCCGGGAGGTGAGCAAGGCCCTCGCCCGCACCCTCGATGCCCGCCTGCTCGCCGCTCAACACGAAGGAGAGATCCTCTGGTCCTGGCTCGGATCGCGGCACCGGCTCGACCCCGAGGACGTTGTGGCCAGGGCCCGCGCCGAGCTTCCGAGCGGGCTCCTCCTCGCGATCGGCGAGCCCGGCGAGGGGCTCGCGGGCTGGCGCTTGACCCATCGCCAGGCCGAGGCGGCGATGGCGGTGGCCCAACGGGGCCCGGAGGCCGTGGTGCGCTACGCCGAGGTCGCCCTGCTGGCCTGCGCATTGCAGGACGAGCTGCTGGCGACCTCGCTGCGCGAGCTCTACCTCGAGCCGCTGGCGGGCGAGCGCGACGGGGGGGAGGTGCTGCGCGAGACGCTGCGGGCCTACCTGGCCAGCGGCCTCGGTCCCTCCTCGGCGGCCGCTGCCCTGGGCGTCAGCCATCGCACGGTCGCCAATCGCCTGCGGAAGATCGAGGAGCGAATCGGACATCCGGTTGCGACCAGGGTCGCCGGCCTTGAGATCGCATTGCGGCTGGAGCGGCTCGAGCGAGAGGGGTAGGCGGTCCCCAATCGGGAAGCCGGAGCCGCCCTTTCTCCCGAATCGGCATGGCTCGCGGCTCCTCGCCTCCGCGAGGCTTGCTGCGTGCAGACAGGCGGCAGATCGAGGCGCGCTGAGGAGACCCAGCCGCTCTTGAGCGACCCAGGGGAGGAACCATGAGGATTGCCAGAAACGCAGCGCTTGCCTTGATCGCGATTGCGGCCGGGGCGTTGCTGCTGGCGGTGCTCACCAACGGCTCCTCCGCGGGGAAGGCTCCGCGGTGGATTCAGGCGCTGTCTGTCCCCAGGGCAGCCAAGAACGAGAAGGCAAAGTCCTCCTCCAATCGTGTAGGTCACAAGGGTCTTGGCCCCAATACGCCCGTACCCAAGTGGGCCAAGGGCAGGGCCATCCACTTCGCCCCGATGAACACCCACGTCTGGGCAGCCGAAGAGCGAGAGGCAGCGGAAGAAGCCGGCGCCACATCCTCGCACTACCGTCTCTATGGCCCCCTCCGCTATGACGGCGGCCCCGTGCAGCACCGCCCCCATGTGTTCGTAGACTTCTGGGGCCACGGCTGGATCTACCACTCGGCGCTGAAGGAACACGTCCTCGACTTCTACCGCAGCCTCAACAACAGCTCCTACTCGGGAATCCTCACCCAGTACTTCGACACGAGCGGCGCGATCGGCAACGAAACCGACCTCAGCTCCTACAGCGACACGCGCGAAGGCATCCTGGAAAAAGACGGCGAAACCGAAATCGTCGGCTACGAAGACGTCGAAGCCGAGGTGCACTACGCGATCAACCACCAACCGGGCTGGGGTTCACCGAACTCCGGAGACCAGTACGTGATCGTCCCGGCTCCCGAGTACGAAACCTACTTTCCGGGAGAATTCTGCGCCTTCCACGAATGGGACCCGGCCTACAACACGACCTGGACCCTGCTGCCTTATCCCGACGAAGAATTCGCTAGCTGCCCGTATTTCTACGGTGCCAGCTTCGATTGGCAGGAGATGCAGATCCTCGCCTCTCACGAGTGGGCCGAGAGCGCGACCGACCCGCGTGCCGGCTACCAGGGCAACCTGGGCTGGGAAGGATGGCTGCCCAACTGGCGCGAAGAGCAGGAGATCGGCGATAACTGCTACGGCACTAGCCCCGACGAAATCGCCAGCGGCATCTGGGCGCAGAAGATCCAGGACAACTTCAAGAACTCGGCTATAGGCAACACCTGCACGACATCGGATCCCTCTCCCGCCCGCTTCTCGGCCACAGTCACGAGCCCGGTCATCGACGAGGCCACCCACAGCGCCGAACTGCGCAGCTCGATCAACCCGGCGGGCTATCCGGGCGGCTATCAGTTCGAATTCCGCCGCCCGGGCGGCCAGACGACGTTTGCCCCCTACCCGGCCGGCCCGCTTGACGAAGACTCCTTCAGCGCCATCAATCATGGCGCCAAAGTCGAATCGCTCAAAGGCGAAACGACATACGCGGTCAAGCTGAGCGCGACCAGCGAAATCACAACCAGCCTCTACACCGGCTACTCGATTCCCTGGAACTCCGAAACCAGCTTCACCACCCCCGACTGGCGGCCCGCGATCAACGTTGAACCAATCGAGGGACTCGAAACCGGCGCACCCACGTTCCATGCATCGATCGACCCCAATGGCTATGACACCAAATATCACTTTGAATGGGGCCAAACGACCAACTACGAAGGCGGCCTCGTTCCCTATCCCGACAAAAGCGTCGGATCGGGCACCTCAGCTGTGCCCGTCAGCGGAGAAACCCTGAACTGGCAGTTCCTGCCGCGCACGGTCTATCACTACCGCGTGGTCGCCACAAACCAGGAAGGGACGACATACTCGCCCGACAATACGTTCATCACACCAGGCGTGCCCCATCCGCGAATCGATCAGATCGAAGTTGGAAAAACCTCAGCGGTGGTGAAAGGAGCGGTCAACCCCGAAGGTTCAAAAACCACCTACTACTTGGACGTTCGCAAGATCAACGAAACCTCCACGCCGGGAATCGTCACACCGGTGAAATCGCTTCCGACCGGCGAATCGTATGTGCCGTTTAGCGAAGAAGTCAAAGGGCTCTCGCTGAACACCCACTACCTCGTCTTCCTCTTTGCGAAAAACGCCATCCAAGAAGAGTACGTTTCCCAAGACCTCTATACCCCCGACCCGCCCCCGGTAGTGAGCACCGGAGAAGCAAGCGAAGTGACCGGCTACGGCGCCACGCTTTCGGGCACGATCAACCCCGAAGAACTGGCGACCGAATACAGCTTCCAGTACGGCATCTCCATTCCCGGAATGTCGCACAGCGAAACCAAGAAACTCTCCGCCGGGACGGAAAGCGTTGGGGTCAGCCAGACGATACGTGGCTTGAGCCCAAGCACCACCTACTATTACCGGCTCACCGCCACCAATCCGGCGGGCAGCCATGGCGAATATGAGTCCTTCACGACGACCGACGGCAAACCGAAAGTCACGGTGGAATCGCCGAGCGGAGTCAAATCCGGCCAGGCGACCCTGAACGCGAAGGTGCTGACCAACGGCTACGGCTCCTATTGCTGGATCGAATGGGGGCCGACTACCTCCTACGGCAACGCGACGTATCACGAACTGGTGGGAGGCGAACCTGGGGAATCGCCGGTGTCCCAGACGATCCTGGGCCTCAAAAGCCAGACCACCTACCACTACCGGTTCGTGGTTGAAAACGCCTACGGGACGGACACCAGCGCCGACCAGACCCTTACGACGCCCAATTGGCTTCCGGCGATCGGCTATCAGACGCAGGTGGGGGTCACCGCGGGCGAAGCGACGCTGACGGCCGGCATCAATCCGGACAGCTTCGCCACCCACTACCGCTTCGAATGGGGACCGACGGCGTCCTATGGCAACTCGGTCCCGGCCTCCGACGCGGAAATCGGCTCCGGCGAAAGCGAGGTCGAAGCCGCCCAGACGATCTCGGGTCTGAAACCGGCGACCAAATACCACTTCCGGACCGTCGCCACCAACGCCGAAGGCACGACCTACGGCTCCGACCAGACGTTTGTAACCGGCGCGCTCCAGCACTGGTTCGCCTGCAAAGAACAGACCGGCGGCCGCTACAACAACAGCAAATGCGCGACCGAAACCGTGAGCAAAACCTGGGAATCGCTGAAGCTGGCCGAAGGCGAAAAATCGACGATCGCGGCCGTAGCCAACCCGATCGTCTTCTCGGGCACCTCGTCCGGAGTAGAAATCGTCCTCTCCTGCGAAACCGAAGTGACGGGCGCCTCGCTCGAAAACC
>JBLMYD010000065.1:0-9638 GCA_050258095.1 Chloroflexota bacterium | reverse complement strand
ACTTCGAGTGCCTGCACGAGCTGAAGCTGATCGCCGACCTGATGTACGAGAAGGGGATCCAGGGGATGCGCTACTCGATCTCCAACACGGCCGAGTACGGCGACATGACCCGCGGCAAGCGCGTCATCGGCGAGGAGTCCCGCGCCGCGATGAAGCAGATCCTCGACGAGATCCAGTCGGGCGAGTTCGCCCGCGAGTGGATCGCCGAGAACCGCGCCGGCGGCGAGAACCTCTCCCGCATGCGCGAGGAGGGCAAGAGCCACCCGGTCGAGGGCGTCGGCAAGGAGATGCGCGACAAGATGCCCTGGATCGACCAGGAGTTCTGATCTGACGGCCTGAGGCCGGCGCATCTCGGCGTCCTCGGTCGCTCGCGTGCTATGCGCACGCCACGCTCCCTGCGTCCGCCGACCTGCTTGGCCTCAGGCCGTCAGATCGGCTTGAGACGACAGACCGCGTCGCGACATTCCCGGGGAAGGAGCGTCGCCGCCCTTGCTCACGACCTAAGCTTCCTGAGCCTGACTTGCCCCGCGCGTGCGGGTGGGCGAAAATCAAACCATGCAGGCACTGGTTGCAGATAGTGCAGTCCCGCTGGCCCTTTCGTCGTCTGGCTGGACCGCAATTGGTGCGGTTGCAGGGCCATCGTCGGTGCGACCGCGGGTGCGATCTTGGACACGATTCTTGGATGGCGTCAGGATAGACGTTTGGTGAAAGCTGGCGCACGCCTGGTTGCTAGTGACATTTCGGTCGCAGAAGCATGTCTCCAGAACACCAAGCGCGAGGGTAAGTGGTTTGCTTACTACGAGTTCTCTACTGCCAACTGGGATGAGTATCGAGGTGTCCTTGCGGTCAAGCTAGACAGTAACGATTTCACAAAAGTTTCCCAGTGCATAGTCATCTTGCGGGAATTGTTCGAGAAGATTCCAGGCTCTCCCGGTTGGCCATCTGGTGGCGCTTTCATGGACCTTCTACCGGAGATCATCAAGAAAATGGACGTACCGCTACAGGAAATCGCTGCCGCGCGCGCAGTTCTTAGGAAATGGGGAGGAGACGCAGTCTCAGAGCGTGAGGACAGCTAGCGCACGGTGGAAGACCTGATTTTGCTACGCACCAGGCGGACCGTTGGCGCCGAAGCGAGTTTCGCCCTCCGGCAGCTTGCCGTCGCGGCCGACGTAGCCGTCCTTGCCGCCGCCGATGACGTAGACGGCGTCCTCGGAGTCGTTGGGTCGCGGGATGCTTCATATTTATTCTCTTTTATGGGATATACTTCCCATTAATGCGAACAAAGGCCCCGACGATCTTGCCGTTGTTTCGTTCGGAGATGCAGGTGCGCTTGCTGGGCCTGCTGCTGCTTCAGCCCGAGCGAAGTTGGACGCTGCATAGCCTCGCAGAGGTGCTCGAAGCCCCCCCGTCTTCGGTGCATCGCGAGCTGATACGGGCCACGGACGCCGGTCTAATCGCTCGGAACGCGGAGGCTCGGCCGCATCGCTTTCAGGCTGCGAGCGACGATCCGCTCTACGAGCCTCTCGCCGAGCTGCTGCGCCGGTCGGTCGGCATCGAAGAGCAACTGCGTGCCGCCCTGACAGCGGCAAAGGTGCCAGTAGCCGTGATCCACGGTTCCTGGGCCGGCGAGAGGCGACGGCCTGACAGCGACATCGATGTCCTGGTGATCGGCGATACCGACCTGCGGGAGTTGAGGCGACGGATCCGCCCGATCGGGAAGGCCGCTGGGCGCAACATCGATCTGACTGTGCTGAACGTCGACGAGTTTCGACGTCTGCGTGCTGCGAACTCTGGCTTTGCGCGCCATGTGCTAGACGGCCCCACAACTCCCCTCGTGGGTGACCTGACTAGCATCGCTTCGCGATGACGAACGCGCGGGTGGAAAAGGTGTATGCCGACCGGATGCATGCCCGCGAATTCTTCAGCCAGGCTGTTCAGTTTCGGGCCGACGCAGACAACAAGGATCTCAGCGCGGAGTCCCAGGCCGTGCTCCTGCACAATGCCGCGATCTGCGCGTGCGACGCAATTCTTCAGGCAGTCGGGCTGCGCGTCACGCCCGGGGATAGGTCGCACGTCCTCCGGCTCGAAACCGCCCTCGATCAATTCGAGGATGACACTACGGAGTTGCTTGAGAGGCTCGATGCTTCCCGCGAGCGGCGTCACGTTGTCTCCTATGCTGCATCGTTCACCCCGCAGGCCAGTCTCGCCGAGGCGCGTGAAGCAACCTCAGAGCTCATCGACCTGGCGGACCTGATGCTCAAAGACTGAGCTCGCTCGTCCTTGTGTTCGAGGGGTCAGGCCCCAGGCGGGCCGTCGGCGCCGAAACGCGTCTCGCCCTCTGGCAACTTGCCGTCGCGGCCGACGTAGCCGTCCTTGCCGCCGACGATGACGTAGACGGCGTCCTCGGAGTCGCTGAGGTTCTTGATCTTGCGGACGGTCGAGGGGTCGACGCGGGCGACGCCGCCGGGGCCGAGCTCGTAGACGGTGCCGTCGCCGAACTCGATCGCGATGCGGCCGCTGTGCAGGAAGTAGAGCTCCTCCTGCTCGTCGTGGTAATGGCGGCCGGTCTCGTAGGCCGGGGGCAGGACGATCGCGTTGATGCCAAAGGCCGTGACCCCCAGCTCTTTGCGGATCTTGCGGAAGCCGTAGCCCTCGCCGAGGTCGTTGAGGTTGGCGACGGCGTAGCCGTCGCCTTTGGTCACTTCCGGTTCGGGGGCGTCGCTCATCGTCGCCAGCTTACGCGGATCGGCCGCGAGTGGTCCACCCGGACCTGTCAATAATCTGTCGGCCCCCCGATGCCTGAGACGGCGGGAACCCGACAGGAATGCGACAGATGACTACGTCCACAAGCACCGCCCAGATCCCCGCAGAGCTGAAGCCCGCCGACGGGCGCTTCGGCTGCGGCCCTTCGAAGGTGCGCCCGGAGGCGCTCGAGCGCTTGGCCGGGCAGTCGCAGTTGATGGGCACCTCGCACCGGCAAAAGCCGGTCCGCGACCTCGTCGCCCGTGTGCGCGGTGGCCTCGGCGAGTTGCTCTCGCTGCCCGACGGCTACGAGATCGCGCTCGGCAACGGCGGCACGACCGCCTTCTGGGACGCCGCTGCGTCCTGGCTCGTGCGTGAGCGGGCGCTGCACCTGACCTACGGCGAGTTCTCGCAGAAGTTCGCCAAGGTGACGGCGGGCGCGCCGTTCCTCGGTGACCCGATCGTCGTCGAGGCCGATCCAGGCGACGCGCCCGCGCCGCGCGCCGACGCGAGCGCCGACGTGATCGCCTGGGCGCACAACGAGACTTCGACCGGCGTCATGGTCCCGGTCGAGCGCCCGGCCGACGCCGGCGACGCGCTCGTCCTGATCGACGCCACCTCGGGCGCCGGCGGCCTGCCGGTCGACGTGAGCCAGGCCGACGCCTACTACTTCGCGCCGCAGAAGGCCTTCGGTGCCGACGGCGGCCTCTGGCTCGCCGCCCTCAGCCCGGCCGCGATCGCGCGGATCGCGGAGCTCGACGGCGCCGCCGGACGCTGGCAGCCGGCCTTCCTCTCGCTGCAGACGGCCCTCGAAAACTCGCGCAAGGAGCAGACCTACAACACGCCGGCGCTGGCGACCCTGCTGCTGCTCGCCGACCAGGTCGAGTGGATGCTCGCCAGCGGCGGCCTCGAGTTCTGCGTCGGGCGCACCTCGGCCTCCTCGGGCCACCTCTACGGCTGGGCCGAACGCTCGGACTTCGCGGCCCCCTTCGTCGCCGACCCGGCCAAGCGCTCGCTCGTCGTCGGCACGATCGACTTCGACGACTCGGTCGACGCCGCCGCGCTCGCCGCGACGCTGCGCGCCAACGGCATCGTCGACGTCGAGCCCTACCGCAAGCTCGGTCGCAACCAGCTGCGGATCGGCATGTTCCCGTCGGTCGAGCCGAGCGACGTGGAAGCGCTCACCGCCTGCGTCGACTGGGTCGTCGAGAACGTGGAGGGCGCGCGCCCATGAAGGTCCTCGTCAAGGAGAAGATCGCCGACTCGGGCGTCGAGCTGCTGCAGGAGAACTTCGAAGTCGACCTCGGCCTCGAGATGTCCGACGAGGAGCTGGCCGAGCGGATCGGCGACTACGACGCGATCCTGATCCGCTCGGCGACGAAGCTGACGCCGGAGCTGATCGAGCGCGCCTCGAACCTGAAGGTGATCGGCCGCGCCGGCACCGGCGTCGACAACGTCGACATCCCGGCCGCGACCCGCCGCGGCATCGTCGTCGCCAACGCGCCCGAATCGAACTCGGTCGCCGCCGCCGAGCACACGCTGGCGCTGACGCTCGCGCTCTTCCGCAACGTGCCGCAGGCGCACGGCGGGCTCGTCGAGGGCCGCTGGGACCGCGCCAAGTTCAAGGGCGCCGAGCTCTACGGCAAGACGATCGGCGTCGTCGGCTTCGGCCGCATCGGCCAGCTCGTCGCCAAGCGCGCGCAGGCCTTCGACATGGAGGTGATCGCCTTCGACAAGTTCGTCTCCGCCGAGCGCTTCAAAGACCTCGGCGTCCACGGCGTCTCGCGAATCGAGGAGCTGTTCGAGCGCGCCGACGTGGTCACCGTCCACGTGCCGAAGACGCCGGAGACGATCGGCCTGATCGACGCCGAGGCGATCGCCTCGATGAAGGACGGGGTGCGCGTCGTCAACTGCGCCCGCGGCGAGCTGGTCGACCTCGACGCGCTGCTCGCCGGCCTCGAATCGGGCAAGGTCGCCGGCGCCGCGCTCGACGTCTTCCCCTCCGAGCCCTTCACCAACCACCCGATCTTCGCCCGCGAGGACGTCGTCGTCACGCCCCACCTCGGCGCCTCGACCGCCGAGGCGCAGGACCGCGCCGGCATCGTCACCGCCGAGCAGGTGACGGCGGCGCTGACCGGCGGCGTCGTCACCAACGCGGTCAACATCGCCGCCGTCCGGCCCGAGGAGATGGAGGCGCTGGCGCCCTTCGTGCCGCTCTGCGAAAAGCTCGGCCGGCTTGCCGAGGGCCTGGGGGAGGGCTCGATCGACCGCGTCGCGGTCGAGTTCCGCGGCAAACTTGCCGGGCACGACACGCGCCTGCTCGGCATCGCCGTCCTCGTCGGCATCCTCTCCGGCCACACCGAGGAGCCGGTCAACCTCGTCAACGCGCCGCAGATGGCCGAGGAACGCGGCATCGACCTGGTCGAGACGACCGAGACCGCCTCCGAGGACTTCACCGAGCTGGTCACCGTCTCGCTGCGCTCGGGCGAGGACGAGGTCGAGGTCGCCGGCACCGGCGTCGGGCCGCGCAACGAGCCCTACCTCGTCTCGCTCTGGGGCGAGAGCTTCTATCTGCCCTTCGCCGAGCACCTGGCGGTCTTCCGCTACGCCGACCGTCCCGGCATGATCGGCCGGGTCGGCACGATGTTCGGCGAGGAGGGGGTCAACATCGTCTCCGCCGCGGTCGGCGCCGAGGAGGACGGCGACCGTGCGGTGATGGCGCTGACCACCGACGCGCCCGTCAACGACTCGACGATCGCCAAGATCCTCAAGCTCGACGGCTTCACCGTCGGCCGCGCAGTAGATCTCTAATCTTGCGCCGGTGAAGGCGCTGGTGCAGACGGGGACGGGTGGGCCGGAGGTTCTGCAGGTTCAGGAGCGGCCCGATCCGGCGGTCGGCCCGGGCGAGATCCGGATCGCGGTCAGGGCGGCGGGAGTCAACTTCGCCGACACGATGGCGCGCGTCGGCCTCTATCCCGACGCGCCGAAGCCGCCCTGCGTGATGGGCTACGAGGTAGCGGGCGAGGTCGAGTCGGTGGGGGAGGGGGTGAGCGAGCTCTCGGTCGGCGACCGCGTCGTCGCCGGCACTCGCTTCGGCGGCCAGGCCGAGCTCGTCACCGTCCCGGCCGCGCAGGCCCTGCCCCTGCCCGAGCGGCTCAGCTTCGAGCAGGGCGCCACCTTCCCCGTCAACTACGGCACCGCCTACGCTGCCCTGGTCGTCGTCGGCAGCCTGCGCGCGGGAACGCGGGTGCTGATTCACGCCGCGGCCGGCGGCGTCGGCATCGCCGCCACCCAGATCGCCCGCAACGCGGGAGCCGAGACCTACGGCACCGCCTCGCCCGGCAAGCACGAGGCCATTCGCGCCCAAGGGGTCCAGCACCCGATCGACTACCGCAACCAGGACTTCGCGGCCGAGGTGATGCGCCTCACCGGCGGCGAGGGCGTCGACCTGGTGATCGACGCGCTCGGCCCGACCTCGTTCCGCAAGGACTATCGCCTGCTGCGGCCCGGCGGGCGCCTCGTCATGTACGGGATCTCCGAGGCCTCGACCGAGCGCGGGCGCGACATCCCGGCGATGCTGAAGAGCATGGCGAAGATGCCGCTGGCGACGATCCCGTGGTGGAAGAGCCTGATGCTGATGAACGAGAACAAGGGCGTCTTCGGCCTCAACATGCTCAAGTGGTGGGACCGCGAGGGCAGTCTTGACCGGCTCACCGAGCCGCTGATGGCCGATCTCGAGGCGGGCCGGCTCGAGCCGGTCGTCGCCGAGGCGTTCCCCTTCTCACGCGCCGGCGAGGCGCACAAATTCATCGCCGAGCGCCGCAACGTCGGCAAGGTCGTGTTGTTTCCAGGGTAGACAGCGCGGATCCGGTTGGGGTGAGAGGGATGAAGAAGACGGTCGCCACATTGCTGGCCCTGGTGGCAGGGTGCGGCGCCGCGCTCGCCCACGCCGAAACCGAACCGACGACGGTCGTGCTTGCCGGCGGCGCCGCCCAGAACAAGATCCGGATCTGGCCCACCCCCGACGGCTACAGCTACGTGATCGACTCGGCGACGCCGCTCGAAGTGGGCGGCACGATCTGCACCAACCCGCCCGAAAACCCCAACGAGCTGATCTGCGAAGCGCCGCCGATCGCCGGCTTCGTCGTCAACTGCGGCAGCCATGACGACGAAGTCACGGTCTCGCGCGACGTGCGGGTGCCGGTGACCCTGCACGGGGCCGCCGGCAACGACGTGCTGCGCGGCGGCGGCGCCGCCGACAAGATCGTCGGCGGTCCGGGCGACGACCTGCTCGTCGGGCGCGGCGGCAACGACGTGATCTACGGCGGTCCCGGCAACGACGTGCTCAAGGGCGGTCCCGGCAACGACGTGCTGCGCGGCGGCCCCGGGCACGACGTCCTGCAGCAGGCGCGCTCGAAGCACAGGAAGCGGTAGCGGTAACGCCGGCGCTAGGTCGAAGGCGCCTCGCCCGTCGCGGGTTGCCGTCCCAGCAGGCGACCGCCGACGAAGAAGAGCGCGATCAGGAAGCCGATCAGCGAGAGGCCGGCGTCGAGGCGGAAGGCCGCGTCGATGCCGTCGACGAAGGAGCCCTGGGCCGAGAAGACGGTCGTCGTCAGGCCCAGCCCGATCGAGCCGCCGGCGATCTGGAACATGTAGATGATGCCGCCGGCCAGGCTCGTCTGCGATTCGTCGACCGAGGTCACGCCGGCGGTCGTCGCGGTCGGGTAGAAGCTGCCGATGCCGATGCCGAGCACGACCATGCCGGCGATCAGCGAGCCGTAGCCGGAGTCGTTGCCGACCAGCGAGAAGACGAAGGGCGCGATCGCGATGCAGGCGGCGCCGATCGAGACCAGCAGCTTCGCCCCCAGCCGCTCGTACAGCGGCCCGGCGACGAACGAGACGCAGGCGAAGACGGCGAGGAAGGGGAGCATCCCGAGGCCCGCTTCGAGCGGCGTGAAGCCAAGCCGTTCCTGCATGAACTGCGGCAGGTAGAGCAGCGCCGCGAAGAAGGTCGCCGACATGCAGAGAATCGCCAGGCAGGAGGCGCGGAAGCTCTCGTTCGCCATCACTTCCCTGGGCACCAGGGCGCCGCGCCCGGCCCGGCGCTCGATCGGGACGAAGGCGACGAGGAGGATCGCGGACAGGATCAGCATCCCGATCACCCGCGGGTCGCCGATGCCCCAGTCGTCGATCTGGTCGAGCGCGACCAGCAGGGAGACGAGCCCGACCGAGACCGTGGCGATGCCGGGGTAGTCGATGCGCTGCTCGCCTGCCTCGGGCTCGGTCACCCTGACCAGGCGGTAGGTGACGAAGACGGCGAAGGCCGCGACCGGCACGTTGAGGAAGAAGATCCAGCGCCAGCTGAGCGCGTCGGTCAGCACCCCGCCGATCAGCGGCCCGACCGCGTTGCCCAACCCGGCGGCGCCGATGACGATGCCGCCGGCCAGGCCCGCCCTGTCTTCGGGCAGGATCGCGTAGGTCATGCCGAGGATCGCCGGCCACATCAGGGCGGCGCCGATCCCCATCACCGTCCTGGTCACGATCAGCCAGGTCTCCGTCTGCGCCGCCCCGCCCAGCGCCGACATCGAGGCGAAGATCGCGGTGCCGACGAAGAAGGCGTTGCGGCGCCCGAACATGTCGGCGAGGCGGCCGCCGGTGACGATCATCACGCCGAAGGTCAACGCGTAGGCGTTGATCACCCACTGGATCGTGTTGACGTTGGTGTGGAAATCCGCCTCAATCCTCGGCAGGGCGACGTTGATCGCCGAGAAGTCGTTGGCGATCACCACGACGGCGGCCCCCATTGCGAAGAGGGCGAGCCAGGTGGAGCGCGAGATCGAGCTTGGCGCGGCTTCGCTTGCGATATCGCCACCCTACGCTAAGCTGAAGCGACGAATGACGCACCGGCTCGACAGCCTTGCGCTCCTCCTTCTCCTCCCCCTTCGGGGGGAATAGCGCTGGGCGGCGCGACAGCCGCGAGGAAAAAGGTCATTCAAGCGAAGTAGAGAAGGAGGATCAGATGTCACCGCGGGACGACGCGAACCGCGTCCACATATTCGACACCACGCTGCGCGACGGCGAGCAGTCGCCGGGGATCTCGCTCAACACGGCCGAGAAGGTCGAGATCGCCCAGCAGCTGGCGCGCCTCGGCGTCGACGTGATCGAGGCCGGCTTCCCGATCACCTCGCCCGGCGACTTCGAGGCGGTCGAGGCGATCGCCCGCCAGGTCGAGGGCCCGACCGTCTGCGGCCTGGCGCGCACCCACAAGGCCGACATCGACGCCGCCTGGTCGGCGATCAAGGACGCCGAACGGCCGCGCATCCACACCTTCATCTCCACCTCCGACATCCACATCGAGCACCAGCTGCAGACCGATCGCGAGGACGTCAAGGGCCAGGCGCGCGCCGCCGTCGCCCTGGCCAAGTCCTACTGCGAGGACGTCGAGTTCTCGCCGATGGACGCGACCCGCGCCGATGTCGAGTTCACCGCCGAGGTCTGCGCGATCGCGGTCGAGGAGGGCGCGACCGTCGTCAACATCCCCGACACCGTCGGCTACACGACGCCGGAGGAGTACGCCGAGTACTTCCGCCGCCTCTACGAGCTGGTGCCGCAGCTGCGCGACGTCGAGATGTCGGTCCACTGCCACGACGACCTGGGGCTGGCGGTCGCCAACTCCTACGCGGGGGTCCTGGCTGGCGCCCGCCAGGTCGAGTGCGCGGTCAACGGCATCGGCGAGCGGGCCGGCAACTGCTCGCTGGAGGAGATCGTGATGCTGGTCCGCACCCGCGAGGACGTGCACGGCCTGCGCACCGGCATCAACACCCGCGAGCTGGCGCGCACGAGCCGCATGGTCTCCCGCCTGACCGGCTATGCGATCCAGCCCAACAAGGCCGTCG
>JBLMYD010000064.1:0-5728 GCA_050258095.1 Chloroflexota bacterium | reverse complement strand
CCATGGCGATCGGCTGGATCAGCTCGATCGTCATCTCGACGTTATCTCCCGGCATCACCATCTCGGTCCCCTCGGGGAGGTTGGCGATCCCGGTCACGTCGGTCGTGCGGAAGTAGAACTGAGGCCGGTAGCCCGAGAAGAACGGCGTGTGACGACCGCCCTCCTCCTTCTTCAGGCAGTAGACCTCGGCCTTGAACTTGGTGTGCGGCGTGATCGAGCCCGGCTTGCAGAGCACCTGCCCACGCTCGATCTCCTCGCGCTTGGTGCCGCGCAGGAGGGCGCCGATGTTGTCGCCGGCCTGACCCTGGTCGAGGATCTTGCGGAACATCTCGACCCCGGTGACGACCGTTTTCGTCGTGTCCTTGATGCCGACGATCTCGACCTCGTCGCCGGTGTTGACGATGCCCTGCTCGACGCGGCCGGTGGCGACGGTGCCGCGGCCGGTGATCGAGAAGATGTCCTCGATCGGCATCAGGAAGGGCTTGTCGAGCTCGCGCACGGGCTCGGGGATGTAGGAGTCGAGCGCGTCGGCCAACTCGAAGACGGCCTTCTGGGCCTCTTCGTCGCCTTCCAGGGCCTTCAGCGCCGAGCCCTTGATGATCGGCGTGTCGTCGCCCGGGAAGTCGTACTCGTTGAGCAGGTCCTTGACCTCCTCCTCGACGAGCTCGATCAGCTCTTCGTCGTCGACCTGGTCGACCTTGTTGAGGAAGACGACGACGTGCGGCACGTTGACCTGGCGGGCGAGCAGGATGTGCTCGCGGGTCTGCGGCATGACGCCGTCGGCGGCCGAGACCACCAGGATCGCGCCGTCCATCTGGGCGGCGCCGGTGATCATGTTCTTGACGTAGTCGGCGTGGCCGGGGCAGTCGACGTGGGCGTAGTGCCGGTTGTCGGTCTGGTACTCGACGTGCGAGGTCGCGATCGTGATCCCGCGCTCCTTCTCCTCGGGCGCGTTGTCGATCTCCTCGAAGCTTTTGGCTTCAGCGCCGCCCTTCGTGGAGAGGGTCTTCGTGATCGCGGCCGTCAGCGTCGTCTTGCCGTGATCGATGTGACCGATCGTGCCGACGTTCACGTGCGGCTTGTCGCGCTCGAACTTCTCCTTTGACATCTCTCTCCGCTCTACCTTTCGAAGTTGGGGTTATTTGTCTGCTTCCAGGCGAACCTCGGAAATATAGCCAGAATCACGAGGTGGCTCCGACCGGCTCGCCCGCGCGGTGCTCGACGATCTCCTCCGCGATGTTGGCGGGGACCTCCTCGTAGCGCTCGAACTGCATCGTGTAGGTGGCCCGACCCTGCGTCATCGAGCGCAGTTCGGTCGCGTAGCCGAACATCTCGCCGAGCGGCACGAAGGCCTGGACCGCGAGCGCGTTGCCGCGCTGCTCCTGTCCCTGCACCTTGCCGCGACGGCGCGAAAGATCGCCGATCACGTCGCCGAGGAAGTCCTCGGGCGTGACGACCTCGACCGCCATCACCGGCTCGAGCAGGACCGGGCTGGCTTTGCGGGCGCCGTCCTGAATCGCCATCGAGCCGGCGATTTTGAAGGCCATCTCCGAGGAGTCGACGTCGTGCGAGGAGCCGTCGACCAGCTCGACCTTGACGTCGACCATCGGGTAGCCGGCCTTGACGCCGTTCTCCAGCGCCTCGGCGATGCCCTGCTCGGTCGGGCCGATGAACTCGTTGGGGATGGCGCCGCCCTTGATCTTGCTCTCGAAGACGAAGCCCTCACCGGGGGCGGGCTCGACGTTGATGACGACGTGGCCGAACTGGCCGCGGCCGCCGGTCTGGCGCACGAAGCGCGCCTCGACGTTCTTGACCTCCTTGCGGATCGTCTCGCGGTAGGCGACCTGCGGCTTGCCGACGTTGGCCTCGACTTTGAACTCGCGCAGCATGCGGTCGACGATCACCTCGAGGTGCAGCTCGCCCATCCCGTGGATCAGCGTCTGCCCGGTTTCCTCGTCGGTTTCGATGCGGAAGGTCGGGTCCTCCTCGCCGAGCCGCTGCAGGGCGTTGCCCATCTTCTCCTGGTCGACCTTCGTCTTCGGCTCGATCGCGACCGCGATCACGGTTTCGGGGAACTCGATGCTCTCCAGCGCGATCGGGGCGTCGGGCGCGCAGAGCGTGTCGCCGGTGCCCGTTTCTTTGAGGCCGACGCCGGCGCAGATGTCGCCCGCGTAGCACTCGTCGATCTCCTCGCGACTGTTGGCGTGCATCATCAGCAGGCGCCCGATGCGCTCGGTCTTGCCCGTCTTGGTGTTGAGCACGCGGCCGCCTTTCTCCAGCTTGCCGGAGTAGACGCGGAAGTAGGTGAGCTTGCCGACGTAGGGGTCGCTCATCACCTTGAAGGCGAGAGCGCTGAACGGCGCGTCGTCGTCAGCGGAGCGCTCGGCCTCGCTGTCCTCGGCCTGGCCCTTGCCGGCCGGGACGACCCCGGTGACGGACGGCACCTCGAGCGGCGAGGGCAGCAGCTCGACGATCGCGTCGAGCAGCGGCTGCACGCCCTTGTTCTTGAAGGAGGAGCCGCAGAGCACCGGTGTCACCTTGGTGTCGAGGCAGGCGCGGTGCAGGGAGGCGGCGATCCTTTCGTGGGGGATCTCCTCCTCGCCGAGGTAAGCCTCCATCAGCTCGTCGTCGTAGTCGGCGCAGGCCTCGATCAGCTGCGTGCGGTATTCCTCGGCCTGGTCCTGCAGGTCGGCCGGGATCTCGACCGTGTCGAACTCGGTGCCGAGCTCGTCTTTCCAGATCAGCGCCTTCATCTCGATCAGGTCGACGACGCCGGCGAAGTCGGCCTCGTTGCCGACCGGCAGCTGGATCGGCAGCGGGTTGGCGCCGAGGCGGTCCGTCATCGTCTGCACGGCGTTGAAGAAGTCGGCGCCGGTGCGGTCCATCTTGTTGATGTAGGCGATGCGCGGCACGCGGTACTTGTCGGCCTGGCGCCAGACCGTCTCCGACTGCGGCTCGACGCCGGCGACGGCGTCGAAGACGGCGATCGCGCCGTCGAGCACGCGCAGGCTGCGCTCGACCTCGACCGTGAAGTCGACGTGGCCGGGCGTGTCGATGATGTTGATCCGGTGCCCGTTCCACTCGCAGGCGGTCGCCGCCGAGGTGATCGTGATCCCCCGCTCCTGCTCCTGCTCCATCCAGTCCATCACGGCCGCGCCCTCGTGGACCTCGCCGATCTTGTGCGTGCGACCGGTGTAGTAGAGGATGCGCTCGGTGGTCGTCGTCTTACCGGCGTCGATGTGCGCCATGATCCCGATGTTGCGCGTCTTCTCCAGGGGAAATGTGCGTGCCATGGTTCCTAAGGTAAGGGTTTGGTCTTGAAACGGGGACGGGACAAAAGCGAGCGATCCGGCAAGAGCCGCGATCGGCGCATGAAAAAGGCCCTGTCGGGCCCGGCGAAGCGAACTGCAAAGAGACTGCCTGAGCGACGCGCGATGATAGCAGCGGTGCGGCGCCGGGCGGGCGCCGCGCTCGCGTTTGCAGAGAAGCGCACACGACAGCTGGACCGCGGCGCGGCGAAGCAAGTCGAGAGGTTGCGCCCGCCCCTGCTGCGCTGGGCGCGGCGGCTGCGTGCCGGGGCGGTCAAGCTGGTCCGCGCCGTGGGACGGCGCAGCCGGCCGGCGGCGGTGCTCCTGCTGCGCGGCTTTGCCCGCGCCGAACGCCTGCTGCGCCGGGCGAGCGGCGCGCTCGTCCGCTGGGCGACCCGCGCCAGCGCCGTGATCACGCCCCGGCGGGCGATCTGCGCCGTCATCGTCGCCGCGGCCGCCTGCCTCGCGGTGGCTCAGTTCGTCGCCTACCGCAGCGTCGAGATCGGCCAGCCGGGCTACGCCGGGCTGCCGGCCGCGGCGCCGCCGACGGTCGGCGCGGAGACCGCCGGCGAGGCGAGCTCCTACGTGCTGGTGGCCGTCGCCGTGCTCGCGGCGCTCGCCGGGGCGCTGGCGCTGCGCCCGGGCCGCCGCGGCCTGGCCCGCGCCGTGGTCGTCCTCGGCCTCGTCGCGATCGCCGTGATTCTGATCGTCGACCTGCCCGCCGGCCTCGACGCCGGCTCCCAGGCGAGCCGCTTCTCGGGGGCGACCGCGGTGCTGGAACCGGCCTTCTACGCCCAACTGGCGGCGGCCGCGGGACTGGTTCTCGGCGGACTGCTCTACACTGCGCGGCCGTGCCGAATACGAATCAACTTGTCCGGAAGGGTCGCAAGCGCCCGAAGAAAAAGACGGCGACGCCGGGACTCAAGTCGTCCCAGGGCCGCAAGAAGGCGGTTGCCGCGCCGCAGCGCCGCGGCGTCTGCACCCGCGTCGCGACCGTAACGCCGAAGAAGCCGAACTCGGCGCTGCGCAAGATCGCCCGTGTGCGCCTGACCAACGGGATGGAGGTCACCACCTACATCCCGGGCGAGGGCCACAACCTGCAGGAGCACTCGGTGGTCCTGGTCAGGGGTGGTCGCGTCAAGGACCTGCCGGGGGTCCGTTACAAGGTCGTGCGCGGCACACTTGACGCGGCCGGCGTCTCGGACCGCAAGCAGGCGCGCTCCCGGTATGGAGTGAAGGCTTCCTAGTGCCGCGCCGCTCCGCCGCACAGATCCGCCCGGTCGAACCCGACGCGCGCTTCCGCAACAAGCTCGTCCAGCAGCTGATCAACAAGACGATGCACGACGGCAAGAAGCAGCTTGCCGAGCGGATCGTCTACGACGCGCTGGCGATCGTCGGCGAGCGCTCGAAGGAGGACCCGCTGGAAACCCTGGAAGCGGCGATCAAGCAGCTGACGCCGCAGCTCGAGGTTCGCTCCCGCCGCGTCGGCGGCGCCACCTACCAGGTTCCGGTCGAGGTGCCGGCGCGCCGGGCCCGCACCCTGGCGGTCCGCTGGCTCGTCGATTACGCCCGCAACCGGCGCGAGTATTCGATGGCCGAGCGCCTGGCCAGCGAGATCATGGATGCGACGCAGCAGCAGGGGAGCGCTTGGAAGCGGAAGGACGACATCTACCGCATGGCGCAGGCTAATAAGGCGTTTGCGCACTATCGCTGGTAAAGGGTTGTTGGACTCCTCCCGCCCTGACAAAAGGCGGCCTGATTAGGCCGCCTTTTTGAGTATCCGCCAGTTCGGGAGGAGTCCAACAACCCTCTCCGAGACCGGGATGCAGGACACCATGAGGCGGCGCCAGGCGCGAGGATTTGGGATGAGAGCATGAGTGGGACGACCGGTGAGTTCGACTTTGTTCGCCGTAGCGGCGAAGAAAGGCGAAGTCAGCCGATCCTGGCTGTTGACGTCGACGGGGTGATCTCGCTCTTTGGGTTTGAGCAGACACCCGACAGGTCTTTGGCGCGATTCGAGTTGGTGGATGGGGTCGTGCACTGCATCTCGGTGGCTGCGGGGGAGCGGCTGTTGAGGCTGAGCGAGGATTTTGAGCTGGTCTGGGCGACGGGGTGGGAGGAGAAAGCGAACGACTACCTGCCCAACCTGCTCGGGCTGCCGGAGCTGCCGCACATCTCGTTCCAGGGCGCCGCCCGCTTCGGCTCCGCGCACTGGAAGCTCGGCCCGATCGACGAGTACGCGTCCGACCGGCCCGTCGCCTGGATCGACGACAGCTTCGACGAGAGCTGCTACGAGTGGGCCGAGAAACGCGAGCAGCCGACCCTGCTGGTGCCGACCGAGCCCCACCTCTGCCTCGAGGAGGCCCACGTAGCCGCCCTCGAGTCCTGGGCCCGCGACCTGTAGGCCGACGGGGCATAAA
>JBLMYD010000063.1:0-37185 GCA_050258095.1 Chloroflexota bacterium | reverse complement strand
CGCAGACGACGCGCGGGCCCAGTCTCGGGCTGATGTAGCTGCGGGTGCGCTCGCCGGCGAGGATCGTCCGCTCGCAGACGTCGCAGCTCTCTCCGGTGCTCACTCGGCCAAGCTAGCAGCGGACCGCTGGGCCTAGGCAGCGGCCTCCGCCGCTGAACGCGACTCTGCAACGACCCTGTCGGCGAGGTGCGCCGGCACCTCGTCGTAGCGCTCGAACTCCATCGTGAAGTCGGCGCGGCCGCCGCTGATCGAGCGCAGGTCCGGCGCGTAGTCGAGCACCTCGGCCATCGGCACCTCGGCCTTGACCTCGGTCATCGCGCCCTTCGGCTCCATGCCGAGCGGGTGGCCGCGGCGCGAGTTGAGGTCGCCGATCACGTCGCCGACGACCTCCTCCGGGCAGCTGACGGCGAGCTTCACGATCGGCTCGAGCAGCACCGGGTCGGCCGCTTCCATCGCCTCCTTGAAGGCCATCGCGCCGGCGATCTTGAAGGCCATCTCGGAGGAGTCAACGTCATGGTGCTTGCCGTCGACGAGCCGCACGCGCACGTCCTTCACCGGATAGCCGGCGACCGTGCCGTGGGCCATCGCCTCTTCGACCCCTTTCTCGACCGCCGGGATGAAGCCGCCGGGGATCGCGGCGCCTTTGATCAGGTTGACGAAATCGAGCCCGGCGCCGGGCTCGGCCGGCTCGATCTCGATCTGGCAGTCGGCGAACTGGCCGCGCCCGCCCGACTGCTTCTTGTAGCGGGCGTGCGCCTTGGCCGGCGTGCGGATCGTCTCCTGGTAGGGGACGCGCGGCGGATGCAGCTCGATCTCGACGCCGAAGCGGCTCTTCATCCGCGCGACCATCACCTCGACGTGGATCTGGGTCAGGCCGGCGATGATCTGCTCGCCGGTCTGCGCGTCGCGGTGCACGTCGAGGGTCGGGTCCTCTTCGGTCAGCCGGCGCACGGCCGCAGCCGCCTTCTCCTCGTCGCCCTTCGACTTCGGCTCGTAGGCGAAGGCCATCACCGGGTTGGGCAGGTCAAGGGGCGCAAAGGAGATCTTCTCGCCGCCGGCGCAGAGCACGTCCCCGGCGCTCGTCTCCTTCAGCTTGGCGACGGCGCCGATGTCACCCGCGCCGAGTTCCGACACCGACTTCAGCTCCTTGCCCAGCGGCTGGGCGAGCTGGCCGACCCGCTCCTTCTGTCCGTTGCCGACGTTGACCGCCTGCGAGTCGGACTTGAGCGTGCCGCGGCAGACGCGGAAGAGGTTGATCCGGCCGGTGTAGGGGTCGGCGAGGGTCTTGAAGACGTAGGCGACCAGCGGCCCCTCCTCGTCGGGCTCGATCTCGATCGCCTCGCCCTCGGCGTCGAGCGCCGGCAGCGCACCGCGCATCGCCGGCGAGGGCAGGTCCTCGACCAGCGCCTCGAGCAGGCGGCCGGTGCCGAGGTTCTTCGTCGCCACCCCGCAGGTGACAGGGAAGATCCTGCCCTCGGTCACCCCCTGCTTGAGCACGCGCACGATCTCGTCGTGGTCGATCTCCTCGCCCTCGAGGTAGCGCTCCATCAGCTCGTCGGAGTTCTCCGCCACCTCGTCCATCAGCTTCTCGCGGTACTCCTCGGCCTGCGCACGCAGCTCCTCGGGGATCTCGGCCTCCTGCGCCGCCCCCGGACCGATGCCGTCGTAGAGGAAGGCCTTCTGGTCGATCAGGTCGACGACGCCGCGCACCTCGTGCTCGACGCCGATCGGGATCTCGGTGGCGACCACGTGGGGGCCGAAGGACGCCTTCAGCGAGTCGAGCGCGCGAAAGAAGTCGGCCCGCTCGCGGTCGAGCATGTTGACGAAGACGAGCCGGGCCAAGCCGCCCTCGTCGGCCCGCCGCCAGAGCCGCTCGGTGTGGACCTCGACCCCCATCACGGCGTTGACGACGACCACGGCGGCGTCGGCGACCCGCAGGGCGGCGATCGCATCGGCGACGAAGCTCGGCTCCCCGGGCGTGTCGATCAGGTTGATCTCGCGACCGCCGTGCTCGAAGCAGGCCAGCGCCGCGTTGATCGACATCGAGCGCTCCTGCTCGTCGGGCTCGTGGTCGGAGGCCGTCGTGCCGTCGCCGATCGTCCCCAGCCGCCCGACCGCGCCCGCCTCGAACAGCATCGCCTCGTGCAGGCTCGTCTTGCCGCAACCCCGGTGCCCGATCAGGGCGACGTTGCGAATCCGGTCTGCGGCCTTGTGTGGCACGCAAGGAAGGTACACCCCGAGCGGCTCGATTCACCAGCCGACGGGCCGATTTCCGTCGCTATGCGTCGGTTTTAGGCCCGTCGGCGGCGGGGCTCAGGCGGCCTGCATGCCGGACTTGAGCCGCATGACCGCCTTGGTGTGCAGCTGCGAGACCCGCGACTCGGTGACGCCGAGCACCTCGCCGATCTCGCGCAGGGTGAGGTTCTCGTAGTAGTAGAGCGCGACGACGAGCTGCTCGCGCTCGGGCAGCGAGGCGATCGCCTCGGTCAGGCGGTCCTTGATCTCGCTGCTGGCTAGCGACTCCTGCGGATCCTCGGCGCGCGGGTCGGAGATCGTGTCGAGCAGGGAGACCTGGTCGCCGGAGGAGTCCGAGACGGTCCAGAGCTCGTCGAGCGCGTAGACCGAGGAGTTGGCGATCTCGAGCAGCGAGCTCTGCAGTTCGTCCTCGTCGATGCCAAGCCGCTTGGCCAGCTCCGCCTCGCTCGGCGCCCGCTGCAGCTCGTGCTCCAGCTTCGCCTGCGCCGCCTCGATTTCGCGCGCCCGCGAGCGAACCGAGCGCGGCACCCAGTCGAGCGAGCGCAGCTCGTCGATGATCGCGCCGCGGATGCGGGTCATCGCGAAGGTCTCGAACTTGATCCCGCGCTCGGGCTCGAAGCGCTCGATCGCCCCGATTAGCCCAAGCAGGCCGTAGGAGATCAGGTCGGCGTCGTCGACGTGCGAGGGCAGCCCGGCGCCCAGCCGCCCGGCGACGAACTTGACCATCGGCGAGTAGGCGACGACCAGGCGCTCGCGGGCGCTCGCGTCGCCGTCCTGCTTGTAGCGGCGCCAAAGATCGCGCAGCTCGACCTCTTTTACCCCGGTTTCCATCGCCGCTAGCTCGATTCTACGGTCGCTTGCACGTTATTGGCCGTTCAGGCACGCGGATGGGTGGCAGCGTACGCGTCCCGCAGGCGGGCCGCGTCGACGCGAGTGTAGACCTGCGTGGTCGAGATCGAGGCGTGGCCGAGCAGCTCCTGGATCGTACGCAGGTCGGCGCCGCCCTCGAGCTGGTGGGTGGCGAAGCTGTGGCGCAGCGAGTGCGGCGAGACGCCGGCGGCGAGCGCCGCCTGGCGGACCCAGAGCGCCAGGCGCCTGGTCACGTCGGAGGCGGAGAGCCGGCGGCCGCTCTTGGAGAGGAAGAGCGCCCGCTCGCGCGGGTCGGCGCTGAGCGCGTGGCGACCGCGCTCTTCGTAGCGCCGCAGGGCGCGCTGAGCCGGCTCGCCGACCGGCAGCAGCCGCTCCTTCGAGCCCTTGCCGAGCACGCGCAGCTGCTCGGTCTCGAAGTCGAGCGCGCCGAGGTCGAGGTTGACGATCTCCTCGCAGCGCAGGCCGCAGGAGTAGGCCAGCTCGAGCATCGCGCGGTCGCGCAGCTCCAGCGGCGTGCGGGCGGGGATGCCCTCGAGCAGGCCGCGCATCTGCTCCGTGGTCAGCACGCGCGGCAGCTTCTCCTGCCGCTTCGGGCTGGAGACGAGCTCGGCCGGGTTGTCGCCGGCCCGCTCGGTGCGGACGAGGAAGTCGTAGAGGCCGCGGACCGCGGCCAGCTTGCGGGCGACGGTCGCCGGCGCCGCGCCCTCGGCGGAGAGGGCCGCGGCGTAGCGACGCACGTCGCGGTGGCGGATGTCCGCCGGGCCCCTCTCCCCCGCCCACTCGACGAACTGGCCGAGGTCGACCGCGTAGGCGCGTCGCGTCCGCTCCGCGGCCCCGCGGCCTCGCAGGTCGCGGTCATAGGCCGCAAGCTCCTCGTCCCATGCCATGCCGAGTCCTTCGCCGCGCGGCGGCGCGAGCCTCTATCCGCCGATGAAAATCGGGGTCCCGACTTCGACCTGGTCGTAGAGCTCTTCCACGTCGGGGATCGACATCCGCACGCAGCCGTGCGAGGCGGCCGAGCCGAGCGAGGAGGTCTCTTCGGTGCCGTGGATGCCGGCGCCTTCGAAGATCCCCATCCAGCGCGCCTTGATCGGGTCGGCCGGCCCGGGCGGGATCACCTGGCCGGCGAGCGAGCCGGCCCAGGCCGAGTTGGGCACGTGCCAGGAGGGGTTCACCTGCTTGTCCTGGATGTGGTAGAGCCCTTCCGGGGTTTCTAGCCCTTCCTGGCCGACGGCGACGGTGTAGGTCTTGGCCAGCTTCAGGTGCTTCCAGAGCCGCAGCGTGAAGGAGCCGCGGTCGAGGGTGAGGTAGGACGGGTACTCGGCGGCGACCTCCCCGCCGGTCACTTCCGGCTTCGTGTAGTGGGTGCGGGCGGCGATCGTGTGCTCGGCGTCGGCGTTCAGCACCGCCGCCTTCAGCTGCCGCGTGAGCAGGTCGTCGCGGAGCTTGCGCCCGTTCTTCGCCGGGACGACGCTGAGCGAGTCGGGCGCCGGTTCGACCGCCGCGTTGCGCGCTTCGCGATCGACGGCGTGGGCGACGCGGCGCACGAAGCGGTTGATCGCCGGCTGCGAGTAGGTGACGTCGGCGGGAACCCTCTTGTCGAGGCTGCCGCCGGTCACGTAGCGCACCAGCCGCGTCGGCAGGCCGCCGTCGCGGCTGTCGGCGAGCGCTTCTTCGACCGCCTCCTCGACGTTGGCGTGGACCTTCAGCTCCTTGCCGGAGATCTCCCAGTGGTGACCGCCGTAGCCGACGCGCAGCGAGTGGCGCAGCGGCCAGAGCAGCCGGCGCCGCACCGCCCGCTTCGCTTCCGCCGCTTCCATGCCGCCGACGTCGACGCCGCCGATCGTGACGCCGTCGGCGATCTTGTCCTTCTGCGAGCTGTCGTAGGCGAAGGCGGCGAAGGCGCCCACCAGCAGGAGCGCGACGGCCGCGACGATCGCGATTCGAGCCTTACGCCCCATCGGGAAAAGTTTAGGCAGGCGCTCCGGTCGTTCCGACGGATATCTTTCGCCGGACGATGGCTTCCAGGGGTGGAAAGGACGAAGTCCGCAAGGAGGTCTGGAAGGCCATGGACCGCGAAGGCGTCTCCCGCTTCCCCGGCGCCGAGGGACGCATCCCCAACTTCGCCGGCGCCAAGCTGGCGGCCGAGAAGCTCGCCGGCTACCGGCTCTGGAAGCGCGCCCGCGTGATCAAGGCCAATCCCGACTCGCCCCAGACCCACGCCAGGCGAATGGCGCTCGAAGAAGGCAAGACCGTGATCATGGCCGTGCCGCGCCTGCGCGACCCGCACCCCTTCCGCTTACTCGATCCGAAGAAGCTCTCCAAGGCGGCGATCAAAGAGGCGGCGACGATCAAGGGAGCGCTGAAGCACGGGCGGGTGACCGCGCTCGACGACCTGCCCGAGATCGACTTCGTCCTCTGCGGCTCGGTCGCGGTCAACCTGAGCGGCGCCCGGATCGGCAAGGGCGGCGGCTACTCGGACCTCGAGTACGGCGTCCTGATCGACGCCGGCAAGATCGACGACCACACGACGGTGGCGACCACGGTCCACCCCACCCAGGTGCTGCGCCGTCACCTGATGATGACCTCGCACGACCTGCCCGTCGACCTGATCGCCACACCGCGCGCCGTGATCGAGGTCGAGCGCCAGTACGAGCGCCCGCGCGGCATCCTCTGGGACCACCTGCAGCCTCCCCAGATTCGCGAGATCCCGATCCTCGAACGCATGGGCTACGCCTGAGAGGCGCTCAGGTTGTAATGGCGCCCCTAGAGGCGGAGGAGACCGTGGCGGCGTACTTGGCCATCACGCCGTGACCGAAGGGGGACGGCGGTGAGCTGTAGGCGGCGACGCGGCCGGCGATCTCCTCGTCGCTGAGGGCGACGTCGAGGCGGCGAGCGTCGATGTCGACGGTGATCTCGTCGCCCTCGCGGATCGCGGCGATCGGGCCGCCCTTGGCGGCCTCGGGCGCGACGTGGCCGATCATCAGGCCGCGGGTGGCGCCGGAGAAGCGCCCGTCGGTGACCATCGCCACGCTCTCGCCCAAGCCCTCGCCGACGATCGCGGCGGTCACCTGCAGCATCTCGCGCATCCCGGGGCCGCCCGCCGGCCCCTCGTTGCGGATGACGACGACGGCGCCGGGCTCGATCTTGCGGTCCTTGACCGCGCGGAAGCATTCCTCTTCGGACTCGAAGACGCGGGCAGGGCCCGTCTGCTTGGTGCGCTCGGTGCCGGCCAGCTTGACGACGGCGCCCTCCGGAGCGAGGTTGCCGCGCAGGATCGCCAGGCCGCCTTCGGGCTTGAGCGGGTCGGCGACCGGCCGCACCACTTCCTGCCCCGGCGCCTCGCTGGCCGCGGCGGCGACCTCGCCGATCGTCGCGCCGGTGACGGTGAGCGCGTCCTCGTGCAGGTTGCCCGTTTCGGCCAGCCGCTTGAGGATCACCGGCACGCCGCCGGCGGCGAACAGGTCGGTGGCGACGAAGCGGCCGCCGGGCTTGAGGTCGGCGAAGAGCGGCGTCGCGCGCGAGATGCGCTCGAAGTCGTCCATCGTCAGCTCGATGTCGAGCTCGTGGGCGAGCGCGATCAGGTGCAGCACCGCGTTCGTCGACCCGCCCGAGGCGCAGACGCAGGCGATCGCGTTCTCCAGCGAGTCGCGCGTGATCACCTTGCTCGGCGTGATCTCCTCGCGCAGGACCTTGATCACCAGCTCGCCGATCCGCTCGGCGACCGAGCCCTTCTCGTCGTCTTCGGCGGGGACCATCGCCGAGCCGCCGGCGCTGACCCCGAGCGCCTCGAAGGCGCAGGCCATCGTGTTGGCCGTGAACTGGCCGCCGCAGGCGCCGGCGCCGGGGCTGGCCACGCCCTCGAGCTCGTTCAGTTCCTCGTCGCTCATGTCACCCGCGTTGTGGGCGCCGATCGCCTCGAAGACGTCGAGGATCGTCACGTCGCGGCCGTGCCAGTGACCCGGCGCGATCGAGCCGCCGTAGAGGACGACGGAGGGGACGTCGAGACGGGCGAGCGCCATCGCGCAACCGGGGATCGTCTTGTCGCAGGCGCAGAGGGCGACGATCGCGTCGAACTGGTAGCCGCGCGCCATCAGCTCGATCGAGTCGGCGATCACCTCGCGGCTGACGAGCGAGGCCTTCATCCCCTCGGTGCCCATCGTGATCCCATCCGAGATCGCCACCGTGTTGAACTCGAGCGGCGTCCCCCCCGCGGCGCGAATCCCCTCCTTCACGTGCTCGGCGAGCCCGCGCAGGTGGAAGTTGCATGTGTTCGCCTCGGCCCAGGTGTTGGCGATGCCGATCGTCGGCCGGCTGAGCGCGTCGTCGTCGAAGCCGACGCCCTTCATGTAGGCGCGCGCGTGGGCGCGATCGGGCCCGTCGAAGACGGTGGCGGAACGGGGACGGGGCAGCTGGGTCGTGGTGGCGCCGTTTGTGCTCATGCGGGGGAATCTACTCGGGGCCGATCCCGATAGGGGTTCCACTTAACTTTTTCGCGAGGTCGCGGCCCTGCGGGCCGCGCCGAAGTCACGCGAAAAAGTACAAGACGTTCCACCCCTATCGGGATCGGCCTTCAAACCTGGAGCGCAAGTCGAGGACATCGACCGGCCCAGCGCCTTGGCCAATGCTTGTGAGGCCGTGGGCGATCGCCGCGGAGGCGACCTCGCGCGCTTTGCGCGCGGCATCGAGCGGGCTCTCCCCCAGGGCCAGGAAGGCAGCCAGCGCCGCGGAATGCGTACAGCCCGAGCCGTGCGCGGCGCCGTCGGAGTGGCGCTCGCCCGCGATCTCGACCGCCTGGTTTCCGTCGAAGAAGAGGTCGACGACGCGATCGCTGTGGCCGCCGGTGACGACCACGGCCCGCGGCCCGAGGGCCAGCACCTCGCGGGCCAAGTCCTCCTGGGCGAACGCCCTGCCCACCCGGGTCAGGGCCTTGGCCTCGGGGATGTTCGGCGTGACGACGCTTGCCAGCGGCAGCAGGCGCTCGACCAGCGCCTCCCGCGCCTCGTCGTCGAGCAGGACGGCGCCGCTCTCGGCGACCATCACGGGATCGACGACGACCGGCGCCGCGCCGAGCAGGCCGAGCGCTTCGACCACCGCGTCGACCGTCGCCGCCGTCCCCAGCATGCCGACCTTGACCGCGTCGACGCCGATGTCCTCGGCGACCGCGGTGACCTGGGCGACGATCGTCTCCGGCGAGATCGCCTCGACCGCCCGCACCCCGACCGTGTTCTGAGCGGTAATCGCGGTGATCGCGGTCATCCCGTGCACGCCGCAGCGCGCGAACGCCTTCAGGTCGGCCTGGATGCCGGCGCCGCCGCCGGAGTCCGAGCCGGCGATCGAGAGGACTGCTGGTATGCGCTCTTCGGTCATCGTCGGCGCAGACTAGACAGCGGGCGGTTTCAGCATCGTCCGCGAGTAGACGCCGACCAGTGAGCAGGCCAGGTAGCCGAACGCCTCGAGCGTGGCGAGCGAGGCCGCGGCGTCGGCCCCGGAGAGGTCGAGGCGGGCGGCGAGCGCGTCGGCGGTGTCCGCCCCGGCCTCGACCGCGGCGAGGACGTCGGCGAGGCCCTTGTCGAGCTCGGGACCGCAGCGCTCGGCCCGGCGCACGCCCGGGCCGAGCATCGCGTCGAGGACGTCCTGGGCGTCGCGAACGAGGCAGGCGCCGCCGGCGAGCAGGTCGTTGGTGCCGGCCGAGGCTCGCGAGTTGACCGGCCCCGGGACCGCGCCCAGGTCGCGACCGAGATCGGCGGCCAGGTCGGCGGTGATCAGCGACCCCGAGCGCTGCGCCGCCTCGACGACGACGGTCATGCCGGCGAGCGCGGCCATGATCCGGTTGCGAGCCGGGAAGGTCCAGCGCCAGGCGCCGGTGCCCGGTGGCAGCTCGGAGAGCACCAGGCCCTCCTCGCCGAGCCGCCGCCAGAGCGCGCGGTGCGAAGCCGGGTAGGCAATGTCGACGCCGCAGCCGAGGACCGCCACGGTGAGGCCGGCGTCGATCGCGCCGCGGTGCGCGCAGCCGTCGATCCCGAAGGCGAGGCCGCTGACGACCACCAGACCGGCGGCCGCGAGCTCGCGACCCAGCTCGCGTGCGACCTCGCGCCCGTACGCGGTGGCGCGCCTCGCCCCGACGACCGTCACCGTCTCGTCGAGCCGCAGCCTGTCGAGCAGCCGCGCATCGCCGCGGCCGAACAGGGCCCAGGGCGCGTCGCCGGCGTCGCCCAGCCCCTCGGGGTAGAGAGCGTCGTGGCGGCAGCAGGCCCAGCAGCGGGCAGCCGTCAGGTCGGCCCTCAGCCTCGCCTCGGGCACCGCTTCCACCTGGGTGAGAATCTGCCCGGCCGGCTTCGGGGCGACGGCCGCGGCCAGGTCCCCGTTGCCGAGGCGGAGCAGTTCCGGCGAGCGCGAGCCGGGCGCCCCGGTCGCCACCTTCTCGATGTAGGGAGCGAGGTGGGCGAGCAGGCGGGCGCGGCGCAGGCACTCGGGACAGGCGCGCGGCTCGCTCATGATTCCTCCCGGTTGCGCAGTTGCAGCGCCTGCGCCATCTGCTCGCGCTCGATCGCCCCCGAGCCGGCCAGGTCGGCGATCGTCTGCGCCAGCCTCAGCACGCGGTCGTGGGCGCGGCCGCTGAGTCGGCGCCGCGAGTAGGAGTCGGCGAGCAGCGCCGCGGCTGAGTCGTCGAGGCGGCAATCGCGCAGCTCGCCCGGCGTCATCTCGGCATTGCAGCGCCCGACCCCGAGGCGCCGTTCCTGCCGCTCGCGCGCGGCCGCGACCCGCTCGCGGACCGCGGCCGACGCCTCGCCGGGGGGACCGCCCATCTCCTCGGCGCTGGGCTGGCGGACCGCGGCCAGGACGTCGATGCGGTCGGCCAGCGCGCCGCTGAGGCGGGCCTGGTAGCGACGCACGGCAAGCGGTGCGCAGCTGCACTCCGGATCGTCCTCGCCGCGACCGCAGGGGCACGGGTTCGCCGCCGCCACGAGCATGAAGCGGCAGGGCAGGCGCCGGCGCGAGCCCGCCCGCGCGATCGTCACCCAGCCGGTCTCGAGCGGCGCCCGCAGCGCCTCGAGCGTGTCGCGCCTGAACTCGCAGAGCTCGTCGAGGAAAAGCACGCCACGATGCGCCCGCGTCGCCTCGCCGGCCCTGGGCGGGTTGCCGCCGCCGACCAGTCCGGCCGGGCTGACGGTGTGATGCGGCGCCCGGAACGGCCGCCCGCCCGCGTCGCGGTCGCCGAGACGATCGCAGGCGCTGGCGATCCTCGCCACCTCCAACGCCTCGTCCGCAGCGAGCGGCGGCAGGATCGAGGGCAGGCGACTCGCGGCGAGCGACTTGCCGGCTCCGGGCGGTCCGACCATCAGCAGGCTGTGGCCGCCCGCCGCCGCCACCTCAAGCGCGTGGCGCAGGTGACGCTGCCCGCGCAGATCGGCGAGGTCGGGACCGCCGACGGCGCTCAGCGGCAGCGCCATCGGCTCCGGCGGCTCCGGCGTCCAGGCGCCGCAGGCGAGGGCCGCGAGCTGGTCGAGCCGCGCGACGGGAACGACCTCGATCCCGGCGACCAGGGCGGCCTCCGCCGCGTTCTCTTCGGGGACGACGATCGCTTTGACGCCCCGCTCACGAGCCATCTCGGCGATCGCCAGCACGCCCGGCACGCCGCGCACCGAGCCGTCGAGGGCGAGCTCGCCGACCATCGCCAGGCTGGGCAGGTCGCCCAGGCTGAGCTGCTCGGAGGCCGTCAGCAGCGCGGCCGCGATCGCCAGGTCCAGTCCCGGACCGGCCTTGCGCAGGCTGGCCGGCGCCAGGTTGGCGACGATCCGGTGCAGGGGGAACTTGAAGCCGCAGTTGACGATCGCGGCGCGCACCCGCTCCCTCGCCTCGCGCACCGCGGTGTCCGGCAAGCCTACGACCGAGAAGGCGGGCAGGCCCTTATGGACGTCGATCTCGACCCGGACCGGGCGGGCAGAGATGCCGTCGAGGGTGAACGTCTGCGCCGTGGCGAGCATGGCGACGACGCTACGGAGGGAATCCGCACGCGTGGTGCGGACATGCGCGCGGATCTGAAAATTCTCTGTACAGAGTCCCGCGACGAGCGCGGGATCGGGGCGTCTGGGGCCTATGGTCGGCCGCGATGACCGCCCAGAGACAGCGCATCGGCCGCGCCGCCGAGGACCTCGTCGCGACCCGCCTCGCCGAGCGCGGCTGGGAGATCGTCGAGCGCAACGCCCGCACCCGCTACGGCGAGCTCGACATCGTCGCCCTCGACGGCACGGCGCTCGTCTTCGTCGAGGTCAAGGCCGGCCGCGCCGGCTCGCCCTACGGGCCGGAGCGCCCCGTGCTCGGCGTCAACCGCCGCAAGCAGCTGCGGGTGCGCAAGCTCGCCACCGCCTGGATGTCGGAACGCCGCGACCTCCCGTACTACGCCGCAATCCGCTTCGACGCCGTCGGCATCACCTTCGACCGCTCCGGCCGCGTCGTCGACGTCGAGCACATCGAAGGTGCCTTCTAGCCCGCCAGCTCCAGTTGAGCGTAAGCCACCGACTGGAACGAGCGGCGATGCAGCGGCGAGATGCCGATCCGCTCGATCGCCTCACGGTGCTCGGGGGTCGAGTAGCCGACATGCTCCTCGAAGCCCCAGCCGGGATGCTCGGCGCCGGCACCGTGCATGTAGCGGTCGCGGGTGACCTTGGCGATCACCGAGGCGGCGGCGATCGCGGCGCTGGTGCCGTCGCCTTCGATCACGGCCCGGTGGGGGACGGCGCAGTTGCGCAGGGCGAAGCCGTCGACCAGGCAGGTCGCCTCCGCAGCCGGGCGCAACCGTTCGAGCGCGACCGAGAGCGCTTCGATGTTGGTCACGTGCAGGCCGCGGTCGTCGATCCCCCGCGCGCAGCGGACGACGACGCTGACCCGCTCGGCGGCCCGCAGCACGTGTGGGAAGAGCTCGGCCCGCTTCTCGGCGCTCATCTGCTTGGAGTCGTGCAGGCCGGCCAGCGCCCGCCGGTCGGCGGTCGAGAGCGCCTCGTAGTCGATCAGGACCGCGGCGGCCACCAGCGGCCCCGCCAGGCAGCCTCGTCCCGCCTCGTCGGCGCCGGCGACCAGCCGGCTGCCCAGCCCGCGGTCGAAGGTGAAGAGGCGCCGCGTCCGCGCCAACCGCCGCTGGTGCGCCTTGCCCTTGGCCGGCTTAGAAGAAGCCGATCCGGTCCGGGGGCCAGTAGGTGGCGAAGGCCTTGCCGATGATCCAGGAGCGGGGGACCGGGCCCCAGAAGCGGCTGTCGTCGCTTTCGCCACGGTTGTCGCCCATCATGAAGTAATGGTCGGGTGGGATCTTGATCTTCTTCGGCAAATTGCAGACGGAACAAGAGGTGGACGGCCGTATGTAGGGCTCGTCGGTCTTCTCGACGCCGTTGACGACCGGGTGCCCTTCCTTGACCGAGAGCGTGTCGCCCGGGCCGGCGACGATCCGCTTGATGAAGTTCTGGCTCGACTCTTCCTTGGTCGGCCGCGGGCAGGCCTCCCCGCGGCTGCGCTCGACGCCGCACTGCTGGGGACCGCCGTCGGCACCCGCCGGCGGGTGGAAGACGACGATGTCGCCGATCGAGGGGTCTTCGAAGTGGTAGATGAAGCGGTTGACGAGCACGCGCTGGCCGACGTCTAGGGTCGGCTCCATCGACTGCGAGGGGATCTGGTAGGGCTTGACCAGCCAGGCCTGGATCGCCAGCGCCAGGCCGAGCGCGAGCGCGATGATCACGGCTAGCTCGACCAGGCTGCCGCCGCGCGTCTTCGGCTTGGGGAGCAGCCGGGTCAGGCCGAGTCCTCGCCGGAGTCGTCGGCCTCCTCGGCCGGCGACTCGTTTTCGGCCTCCTCGGCCGCGGCGCTGTCCTCGGTCTCCCCCGCCTCAGACGCCTCCGCGTCCGCCTCCGCCCCATTCTCACTCTCCGCCTCGGGCTGCTCAACCTCCGCTTCGGACTCGACCTCGGCAGCAGCTTCCGCCTCATCCGCCCCGGACTCCTCTTTAGAAGCTTCATCAGACGCATCTTCCGCGGGTGGCGTCGAGGATGGGGAGTCGCCCGCAGCTTGCGAGGACGACTCGCCTTCCTCGGCGACAGGACCCGCGGTCGAGCCGTCGTCGGTGGGCTCCTCGCCCGCAGCTTGCGAGGACGAGGAGTCCTCCTCCACGACAGGACCCGCGGCCTCATCGGCCTGAGCCTCATCCTGAGGCGCCTCATCCGCCTGAACCTCAACCTCCGCGTCTTCAGCACCCTGGCTGACCCCCTCGGCATCCACCGCTTCGGGCTCCTCCGCCGCCGCCGGCGTCGAGATCAGCTCCTCGTCGATCCCCCACCTGCGCTCGGCGACCCGCGCCGCCTTGCCGATCCGGTCGCGCAGGTAGTAGAGCTTGGCCCGGCGCACGTCGCCGCGCGCGGCGATCTCGAGCTTCTCGATCTTCGGCGAGTGCAGCGGAAAGGTCCGCTCGACGCCGACGCCGAAGGACTGCTTGCGCACGGTGAAGGTCTCGCGCGCGCCCGAGCCCTGCCGCCGCAGGACGATCCCCTCGAACACCTGGGTGCGGCGGCGGCTGCCCTCGACGACCTGGAAGTGGACGCGAACGCGGTCGCCGGGATCGAAGGACGGAAGCCCCTGCCTCAGCTGACTGCGCTCGATGTCGTCGATGACGCTGCTCATGTCGAAACCTCGCCGGTGGGCGAAAAAAGACCGCCGGGCCCACCGGGGCGCCGCGCGGTGGCGAAATGGTAGCTACTCGGCGCTTTTTTCGAGCTGTTCCGCTCGCGCCCTGCTCTGCTCGGCCCGCCAGAGCCGCACCCGCTCGTGATCGCCCGAGAGCAGCACGTCGGGAACGCCCCAACCGCGGTAGGTCGGCGGCCGCGTGTAGTGCGGGTACTCGGGCATGCCCTCCAGCCGCTGGGAGAACGACTCCTCGACCGCGCTCTGCTCGTGACCGAGGGCGCCCGGCAGCTTGCGCATCACCACGTCGGCGAGGACCATCGCCGGCAGCTCGCCGCCGGCGAGCACGTAGCGGCCGATCGAGACCTCGTCGTCGGCGAGGTGGGCGTGGACGCGCTCGTCGAAGCCCTCGTAGCGCCCGCAGAGGAGCGCGACGTGCGGCTCGCGCGTCAGCTCGTCGGCCAGCGCGTCGTCGAGCTGCCGGCCCGTCGGCGAGAGCAGCACTACCCGCGGGCTGTCGCCGTTCGGGTAGGCCGCCTGCAGGGCCGCGTCGACGACGTCGACTCGCAGAACCATCCCCGCCCCGCCGCCGTAGGGGGCGTCGTCCACCTGCCCCGCGCCCAGCGGCGTCGTCTCGCGGTAGTCGAAGAGGCGCAGCTCGTTCCCTTCGGCCAGCGCGTTCTGCACCGACCGCTGCGACCGGAACCACTCGAACGCCTCGGGGAAGAGGGTGAAGATGTCGAGCTTCAAGGCCTAGTCGAGTATGTCGACGATCACGCGCCGGTCGATGCGGACGGCCGCCGCCTTGGCGATCGTGCGGATCGCGTTCGCCACCCGGCCGCTCTTGCCGATCACGCGGCCGAGGTCGTCGTCGGCGACGGTGATCTCGTAGACGAGGTCGCCGTCCTCTTCCAGCTCCTCGACGACGACTGCGGCGGGGTCCTCGACAAGCGCCTTGACGAGGAATTCCAGCAGCTCGGTCATGGCTAGGAGCCCGAGGCGGGGATGCCCTTGGTCCGCAGCAGCGTCGCCACCGTCTCGGAGGGCTGGGCGCCGTGCTCGAGCCAGTGCCGCGCGCGCTCCTCGTCGAGCTCGATCGTCGAGGGCTCGGTCTGCGGGTTGTACTGGCCGATCGTCTCGATCGTGCGCCCGTCGCGCGGCGAGCGCTTGTCGGCGACGACGATCCGCCAGATCGGGTTCTTCTTCGACCCGACGCGCCTGAGTCTGATTCGAACTGCCATTGGATCGAGCAGGGTACAGGCTTCAGGGCCTGACCCGCATGCCCGGACGCGAAGCGGCGGACATGCGGGTTGGTTGCGGCCGCGTCATCTTCTGATTCTTCGCGGCCGCGCTCCCGTCATCTGGGCGATCTGCTGCGCGTCGGGCACCTTGCCCGAAGCCATGTGGCGCATCAGCTTGCGCATCTGGTCGAACTGCTTGATCAGCTGGTTGACGTTCTGCGGCCTGGTCCCCGAGCCGTTGGCGATCCGCTTGCGGCGCGAGCCTTTGACCAGGCCGGGGTTGGCCCGCTCCTCCGGGGTCATCGAGAGGATGATCGCCTCGACCCGGTCGAGCTCGGCCTCGTCGACCTCGGCGTTCTTCAGCTGCTTCATCGCCCCCATGCCCGGCAGCATCCCGAGGATGCCGCTCAGCGGACCCATCTTGCGCACCTGTTTGAGCTGCTGCAGGAAGTCCTCGAGCGTGAACTGGTTGCGCCGCAGTTTCGCCTCCAGGTCCTGCGCCGCCTGCTCGTCGATCTGCTGCTCGGCCTTCTCGATCAGGCTGAGCACGTCGCCCATGCCGAGGATGCGCGAGGCCATCCGGTCGGGGTGGAAGCGATCGAAGGCGTCAAGCTTCTCGCCGGTCGAGGCGAAGAGGATCGGCTTGCCGGTGACCGCCTTGACCGAGAGCGCGGCGCCGCCGCGGGCGTCGCCGTCGAGCTTGGTCATCACCACGCCGTCGAACTCGGCCGCCTCGGCGAACGATTCGGCGACGCCGACCGCGTCCTGGCCGGTCATCGCGTCGACGACGAGCAGCACGTCGTGCGGCTTGACCCGCTTGCGGATCCGCGCCAGCTCGTCCATCAGGTCCTGGTCGATGTGCAGGCGGCCCGCGGTGTCGACGATCAGCACGTCGCGGCGCTCGCTCTTCGCCTGCTCCAGCGCCCAGGCGGCGATCTCGACCGGGTCGGCGTCGGCGCCCTGCTCGTAGACGTGAGCTCCGGCGCGCTTGCCGACCGTGACCAGCTGCTCGACGGCAGCCGGCCGGTAGACGTCGCAGGCGGCGAGCGCGACGTCCTTCTTGCCCTGCTCGCGCAGGAAGCGGGCCAGCTTCGCGCAGGCGGTCGTCTTGCCCGACCCCTGCAGGCCGGCCATCAGGATCACCGTCGGGCCGCTGGAGGCCATCGCCAGCTCGCTGCCGACGCCGCCCATCAGCCCGGTCAGCTCCTCGTTGACGATCTTCACCACCTGCTGACCCGGGTCGAGGCTGCCCAGCACGTCGGCGCCCAAGCAGCGCTCCTTCAGCGTCTTGGTGAAGGCTTTGACGACCTTGAAGTTGACGTCGGCCTCGAGCAGCGCGAGCCGGATCTCGCGCATCGCCGCATCGACGTCGGCCTCGCTCAGCTTGCCCCGCGAGCGCACCTCGGAGAGCGTCGCCTGCAGCCGGTCTGAAAGCTGGTCGAACATCGCGGGCTGAGCTTAAGGGGCGTCCGGCTTCGGAGGGGCGTCACCCTGGGGCTCGTCGCCTTCGGACAAGTCCCCATGTGCCGCTTCGAGGTCCGCCAGATCGACCTGGTCGCGCTCGCGGCCGGCAATGCGCTTCAGCGTCACGAGATCGACGAGGGAGCAAATCGGCGCATCCACACCGTCGACGCGGCGAACGTCGGCGCGGGCGCGAAGGTCGGCGAAGCTCACCCCGGCCACCTGCTCGGCGAGCAGGTCGAGGTCACCGTGGCGGGTCGCCTCCCAGCGCTCGATCTGGGCTCGAATCCGCTCGACGTTGTCCGGGTCGGGATCAAATACCGCATCGACGCAGGCTGAGGGCTATGCCTTCCGTCAGCAGCTCGTCCGGGTCGCGCGCTGCGTCGCGGATCAGCCGGTAGCGGCGCCACTCCTCGGCGGCAGTCACATCGTCGCCGCGGGCCTCCGCGGCGCGGGCTCTTTCCCCTGCGGCGAGGAGCCTGTCCGGCATCGTCGCGGTCACATGAGGAGGATAGCCGCGTCCCATGAGGTCGACACGGGACACCAGGTCGCTGTTTATTGTTCAGCCAGCAGGGCGTTGGCGAAGTCGGTGGGGTCGAAGGGGCGCAGGTCCTCGAGGGTCTCGCCGATGCCGATCAGCTTGACGGGGATGCCGAGCTCGTCGGCGATCGCGAGGACGATGCCGCCCTTGGCGGTGCCGTCGAGCTTGGTCAGGACGACGCCGTCGACCGCGACGGCGTCGGCGAAGATCTTCGCCTGGCGCAGGCCGTTCTGGCCGGTGGTGGCGTCGATCGAGAGCAGCGTCTCGTGCGGGGCGCCGGGCAGCTGCTTGTCGATCACGCGGCGCACTTTGGTCAGCTCGTCCATCAGGTTGCTCTGGGTGTGGAGGCGACCCGCGGTGTCGACTATGACGACGTCGGCGCCGCGGGCGCGGGCCGCCTCGATCGCGTCGAAGGCGACGGCGCCCGGGTCGGAGCCCTCCTGGCCGCGGACCAGCTCGGCCCCGGCCCGCTCCGCCCACTCGGCCAGCTGCTCGGCGGCGGCGGCACGGTAGGTGTCGGCCGCCCCGAGCACGACCGAGAGGCCGAGCTCGCGCGAGAGGTGCCAGGCGATCTTGCCGATCGTCGTCGTCTTGCCGGTGCCGTTGACGCCGACCATCAGCAGCACGGCCAGCTCGGCGCTGAGGTCGATCGGCGCCCGCCCGGCGCCGGCTACCTCGGCGAGGATCTCGATCAGGCGGGCGCGGACCGCCTCGCCGTCGGCCGGCACGGCGCCGCCCTCGACCTCGTGCTCGAGCCGCTCGACCACCTTGGCCGTCGTCGGCGCGCCGGCGTCGGCGAGGATCAGCGCCTCCTCCAGCTGCTCCCAGGTCGCCTCGTCGATGCGGTCGAAGAAGCTCGCCGAGATCTCCTCGGCCAGCGCTTTGCGGCTCTTCGAGAGGCTCTCGCGCAGGCGGCGGAAGACGCCGCGGCGCTGCTCGGCGTCCTCAGGCGTCGCCGAGTCGTTCGCGCTCGCGCGCGAACCGAGGTCGAATGTCTCCGTCCAGCTCGTCGCCATCGGACTCGCCGCGGGAGGCTATCCGGGCGGCGGCGAGAAGCTCGTCCACGGCGTCGCCCAGGTGGACGGAGATGCGCTCGAGGTCGGGCATCGAGGCGCGGTCGGCGAGCAGGCCGAAGCCGACCCTGCCGTTGTAGCTGACGATCGCGATCGCCAGCGCGTGGCGGCGGGCGAGGAAGCCGACCGGGAAGACGCCGGTGACCTCGCGGCCGAGCACGTAGAAGGGAATCTGCGGGCCGGGGAAGTTGGTGACGAGCAGGTTGAAGAGGCGGGTGGAGAAGTTGACCGTCGCCGTCGGCCGCAGCAGCAGCAGCGGCGGCGCGAAGTCGCGGAACCAGTCGTTCAGCGCCCAGATCGCTTCCGCCCCGAGCGGCTGCTTGGAGGACTTCAGCGCCTCCATGCCGACGTGCACCGCGCGCACCCGCTCGACCGGGTCGGCGATGCCGACCGGCAGCGGCCCGCGCATCGCCGTCAGCCGGTTGCCGAGCTCGCCCTCCTCGTCGATCGTGCGGACCGAGACCGGCACCAGCGCTTTCAGCTCCATGCCCCCGGTCGGCACCTCCCGTTCCTCGAGCCAGCGGCGCAGCGCGCCGGCGGTCGCCGCCAGGATCACGTCGTTGACGGTGACGCCGAGCGCGTTCTTGATCGCCTTCAGGTCCTCGAGCGGAAACTCGGCCCAGGCAAAGCTGCGCGCCGGGCCGATCTCGACGTTGAGCGGCACTTTCGGCGCCGGCTTGAGCAGCGCCGCGGTCACCTCCCAGACGCCCGTGACGCCGTCGGCGGCGCGTTTACGCGCTCGCTGGGGCTGACGAACCGCCCCGCCCAGCCAGCGCGCCAACCGCCGCGCCGTCGCCCAGACGCCGGCCACCGCCCGGGCGAGGAGGGCACCCCGCGAGGGCGGCGCCTGCGGCTGCCAGGGCGCTTCTTCGCGCGAGGGCACCGGGTTCGGCTCGGGGTCGAAGAGCAGCTTGCCGATGTCGACAGCGGAGAAGCCGTCGGCGAGGGCGTGGTGGGTCTTGTAGACGATCGCGAAGCGGTCGTCCTCGAGGCCCTCGACCAGGACCAGCTGCCAGAGCGGCCGCGAGCGGTCCAGGGGCGGCGAGAGGATCTCGCCGACGAGCTCGTGGAACCGGGCGTCGTCCCCCGGCGCGGGCAGGCTCACCCGGCGCACATGGTTGGCCAGGTCGAACGCCGGGTCGTCGACCCAGAACGGCGTGCCGAATCCCAACGGCGGGAAGGCGAGGCGCTGGCGCAGGCGCGGCAGCAGGTGGACGCGACTGCGGATGTGGGCGGCGAAGTCCTCGGGGCTGGGCGGTTCCCCGGCGCAGACGAGCACGGCGCCGATCGCCATGTGGCCGTTCGACCTCTCGTTGGCCAGGAACGACGTGTCGAACGACGTCAGCCTGTCCATGTGGCGCTGCGCCACGAGCCCCTCCTTTCCTCAAGCAGACAGTACCGCGGTTCGCCAGGCTGAAAACTTGCGGTTTATTTAAGGACGGAGCGGCTACGCCGCTGCCGCGGAGTCGCGCGGCGTCGTGCTCGGGGCCTGCTCGCCGAGCAGGCCAGGCGAGGAGGATTTCTCGGCCTCGCCGGCGGGCCGATCGGCGACGCCCGCGAAGGGCGGCGGCGCCGGGGCGTCCGCCTCTCCCTCGCCGGCTTCGCGGGGCAGGCGCCGCGAGACGACCTTGGTGATCCCGTCGCCGCCCATGCTGACGCCGTAGAGCACGTCGGCGGCGTCCATCGTCCGTTTCTGGTGGGTGACGATGACGAACTGAGCGCGGTCGGAGAAGCGCCGGATCAGCTGCAGGAAGCGGTCGATGTTGGCGTCGTCGAGGGCCGCCTCGACCTCGTCGAGGATGTAGAAGGGACAGGGCCGGGCGAGGAAGACGGCGAAGACGAAGGCGATCGCGACCAGCGACTTCTCGCCGCCGGAGAGCAGCGAGAGCTTGCGGGTCGACTTGCCCGCCGGGGTGACCTCGATCTCGACGCCGAGCTCCTCGCGCTCCTCTTCCTCCTCCGCGCCCTCCTCGCCGTCGCCCGCGTCCACGGCGGCCGGCTCCTCGTCGCGCACCGGACGCAGGCTGACGCGACGCAGGCGACCGCGGCCGCCCGGGAAGAGGTGCTCGACCATCTCCTCGAAGTTCTTCGCCGTCGCCTCGAAGGTCTGCTCGAAGGCGCGCTCGATCTCGCGGTCGATGTCGCGGATCAGCGCCTCCAGCTCGCGCATCCCGCGCTCGGTGTCCTCGCGCTGCGCCTGCAGCGACTCGACGTGGTCGCGCGCCTCCTCGTACTCCTGCTCGGCCAGCGGGTTGACCGGCCCGATCTGGGCGCGACGCCGCTCCAGCCGCTCGAGCCGCCCGTCGATCTCGGCGCGCTCCACCACGCCGAGCGGCGCGGCGGCCGGCTCGCCCGCCTCCCCGAGGCGCTCGGCGATCGCCGCCAGCTCCTTCTCGGCCTCGGCCCGGCGGTCGCCGAGATGGGCGGCCTCGACCTCGGCCTCGGTGAGCCGGTCGGCGACGGCGTTCATCTCGCCCTGCAGCTCGTACTCGCGCTGCGAGCAGGCGCGCATCTCCTCGGCGAGCTCGTCGCCCTCGTCCTCGCCGCCGACGACGCGCTGCTCGATCCGCTCGACGCGAGCGCGGATCGCCGCCTCGGTCGCGGCCGCGGCGGCGGCCGCGGCGCGAACGTCGTCGAGCAGCTGCTCGCCGGCCGCGAGCCGCTTGCGCAGCTGCTCGCGGTGACGCTCGCCGAGCAGGCCCTCGGCCCGGCGCGCATGGCGGGAGGCGCGCTCGGCCCCGCTGCGCACGGCGCCCAGCGCCGTCTCGCGGGCGCCCTCGTCGGCGTCCGTGGAGCGCGCCCTCGCCAGCCCCTCGCCGGCGCTCGCCAGCCCGGCCTCGATCTCGCCCAGCTCGTCCTCGAGCTTGCGGGCGCGCTCGCCCGGCGCCGATCCGTCGCCGACGTCGAGCGTCAGCGGGCCCAGCTCGGTCCGCAGCGCCTCCAGCGCGGCGGCGAGCTCACCCTCGCGGTCGCCGAGCGACGCGGCCCGCACCGCGACGCGCTGCTGGTCGCCGCGCAGCTTGGTCAGCACGCCCCAGGCCTGGGTTCGCTCGCGGTCGCGGGCGGCGAAGCGCTCCTCGGCGGCGCGCCGCTTCTCGCTCACCTCGGCCAGGCTCTGCTCCAGCCTTGCCCGCTCGGCGCGGGCCGCGGCCGCCGCCTTCTCCGCCGCCGCCGCCCGGTCGGCGCCGAAGCGCAGCTCCTCGGCGACAAGCTGTCCCTTCAGGCCCAGCTCCTCGCGCTCGATCCGCGCGCCCAGCTCGGCCGCCTGCGCCTGGCGCTTCAACGGCCGCAGCCGCGCCCGCGCCTCGCGCTTGACGTCGAGCGCCCGGTCGAGGTTGTCGCGCGCGGCGCGCAGCTTCAGCTCGGCCCGGCGCCGCCGCTTGCGGTGCTTGCCGAGGCCGGCCGCCTCCTCGATCAGCAGGCGCCGCTCGCGCGGTTTCGAGTGGACGATCGACTCGACCCGCCCCTGGCTGATCACCGAGTGCATCTCGCGGCCGAGGTTGGTGTCGGAGAGCACCTCGACCACGTCGACGAGGCGACAGCGGGCGCCGTTGAGCCGGTAGGTCCCGTCGCCGCCGCGATCGAGCGTGCGTTTGATCGCAATCTCCGACAGCTCGCTCGCCGCCCGGCCCTCGGAGTTGTCGATCGTCACCTCGACTTCGGCGACGCGGCGCTGGCCGATGCCCTTGCCGCCGGCCGAGATCACATCCTGCATCGAGGCGCCGCGGATCGCGCCCGGACTCTGCTCGCCGAGCGCCCAGAGCACGGCGTCGGTGATGTTCGACTTGCCCGAGCCGTTCGGCCCGACGATCACGCTGACGCCAGGCGAGAACTCGAGCTTCGCCCGCTCGGGGAACGACTTGAACCCCTTCATCTCGATCGATCGCAGATACATGTGCTCCGGTCCCTCGGCTCTCCGGGCGCACAGGCTCTCGCCTGGCCCGGACGGGATACCGCCAGGCTAGCCGCCGAGCCGCTTCAGGGCCTGCTCGGCCGCGGCCTGCTCGGCCGCCTTCTTGCTCCGCCCCGCTCCCTCGCCGACCGGCTCGGAGTCGACGATCGCAACGACTTCGAAGGTGCGCTGGTGCGGGGGGCCGGATTCGGCGGTGATCTCGTAGCTGACGCGGGAGCGGCGTCGCGCCAGCAGCTCCTGCAGCGCCGACTTGAAGTCGACCCGCGTCTCGGCGGCGTGTTCGATCCGCCCCTCGAACGCCTCCGCCACCGCCTTCGAGACCCGCTCGAAGCCGAAGGCGAGCAGGCAGGCGCCGATCAGCGCCTCGGTCGCCTCGGGCACCGGGCGCTCGCCGGCGAGCAGGATCTCGGCGGGGATGCCGGACTGCATGTCCCCCGGCTCGTTTTCGCGCAGCATCTTGGGGACGCCGAGCTCGCGGCCGACTTCGGCGCAGGAGACGCCGCGCACGGCCTGGTTGTGGATCTTGGTCAGGCCGCCGGCGTCGACGTCGGGAAAGCGCTCGACCAGGTCTTCGGCGACGGCTAGCGCCAGGGCGCTGTCGCCGAGGTAGGCGAGGCGCTCGTAGGAGTCGGCGCGGTCCTCGGTCCAGGAGGAGTGGGTCAGGGCCTGCGCGCGTAAACCCTCCGGCAGGGAGGCGATCAGCTTCGTGAGGGCGGCGACGCTCACGCCGGCGCGTGCGCGAGCACGAACTCGACGGCGTCGCCGACCGTGGCGATCTTCGACGCCTGCTCCTCGGATACCGAGATCCCGTAGCGGTCCTCGAGCTCCATCACCAGCTCGTAGAGGTCGAGCGAATCGGCGTCGAGGTCCTCCTTGAAGCGCGTCGCCTCGCCGATCTCGGCTGCGTCGACTTCCAGCTCCTCGGCGAGGTGCTCGCGCACCAGGGTGAGGACCTCCTCACGCGTCATCGGGGAGTTCCTATCACGCCGCGCCCCCGGCGTCACGCGATTCGGCGAGAGCCGCGCGTCCGGCGCCACCCGCGCGCAGCAGCGCCGCCGTGCGCTGCACCGCGTCGACCTCGACGCAGCGGGCGGCGAGGCGCACGGCGTTGGCGATGCCCCCGGCGCCGGAGCTGCCGTGGCCGACGACGGCGACGCCGTTGAGGCCGAGCAGGATCGCGCCGCCGGTCGTGTCGGGCGCCAGCTCGCGCCGCAGACCGCCGAGCGCGGGACGCATCAGCAGGCCGCCGAGAGCGGCGAGCGGGTTCGAGCGGGCGGCGTCGCGGATCGCCCCGGTCACCGCCTTGGCCGTTCCCTCCATCAGCTTCAGCGCGACGTTGCCGGTGAAGCCGTCGGTGACGACGACGTCGGCGACCCCGGCCGGCAGATCGCGGCCCTCGACGTTGCCGGCGAACTCGATCCCCGTGGCGGCGGCGAGGAGCTCGTGGGCGGCGGCGACCTCCTCGCGGCCCTTGCCCGCCTCCTCGCCGACGGAGAGGAGACCGACGCGCGGTCGCTCGACGCCGAGCACGGCCTCGCTGAAGGCGGCGCCGAGGAAGGCGAACTGGACGAGGTGCTGGGCGCGCACGTCGACGTTGGCGCCGACGTCGAGGAAGAGCACCGGCTTGCCGGGGACGGGCAGCTGGACGGCGAGGGCGGGGCGCTGGACGCCCTTGAGGCGACGCAGGCCGAAGGTTGCGGCGGCCATCGTCGCGCCGGTCGAGCCCGGGCTGACCATCGCGGCCGAGCGTCCCCCGGCGACGTCGGCTGCGGCCCTGACCACCGACGCCTCCCTCTTCTCGCGCACGGCGGCGACGGGGTTCTCGTCGTTGCCGATCCACTCGTCGGTGGGGATCAACTCGATGCCGTCGAGGCCCTCGAAGCTCAGCTCAGCGGGCGAGCCGAAGACGCGCAAGCGAATCCCGTCGGCAGCCGCCATCCGCGCTCCCTCAGCGAGCACATCGAAGCCCTGCTCTGCGCCGAACCCGTCAAGGGCGACGGTGACGCCCACGGCTACTCGGCGTCAGGAGAGGGAGCCGCCGTCGGGTCGACGACTTTGTGCACGATCACGTCGCGACCGGCATAGGTCCCGCAGGTCGGGCAGACCCGGTGCGGCAGTCGCGGGCTATGGCAGCGCGGACAGCTGTTGAGGCGGGCCTTGCCGGCTTTGTGCTGGGCGCGCCGCTTATCCCTGCGAGCGCTGGACGTTCTCTTCTTCGGGACGGCCATGGGTTGCGGGATGGTACCTGGTGACTGGCGTATTGGCGCGCGGGTCCTGTCGCGGTGGCTTTCCCCCATGTGCTCGGGCGCCTTCGCGCCCTGCGCTATGGGGGACCCCCTGCCACCGCGCCACCCGCGCGAGATGCGCTACTTGTAAACAGCTCGTACGACCGCGAGTCCGTCGGCCTGCCATGTGACCTCGCCTGCCGACCAGGCCAGGAGGTTCTTGAGCTTTTGTGGCTCGAAGGCGTCCCCGATGACGAGGGCGCGGGAGTGCTCTTTGACGCGGCGGCAGAGGGCTTCAAGCTGGTCATCCGACAGATCCTCCACCGAGAGGACGGAGATGACGAGGTCCCAGGGGCCGTCGGGGAGCGGGTCCTCCATGCGGGCGAGCTGGACGTCGTCGTAGGCCTGGCGGGCGCGGAAGACCATGTCGGGGCTGGAATCGAGGCCGACCACCCAGGCGTCGGGGAAGGCCTCGATCAGGCGGCGGGTCGTCTCCCCCGTCCCCATGCCCAGCTCCAGCACCCGCTCGGGCGGAAAGGGGATCGCGGCGATCGCCTCTTCCTGCAGCTCGTCGTAGCGCGGAACCTGGGCGCGGATCCGCTCCAGGTAGACCTCGGGTGTCCAGTCGAATCGATTCATTGCGTAACCTCGTCTGCAGGCAGACTTTAGGGCTGGCGCAAGCGGAGGGAGGGCAATGGCTGAAGCGTCAACGATCATCGACCTCGGGCGGCTCTCGCTCTCCCACGGCGAGGGGCGCCGGATCGAGGTGCCGGTGCACCTGCAGCCGCTGGAGCTGGGCGGGCAGGTCTACGCCGTCGCGCCCGCGACCGTGCAGGCCCGCCTCGACGTCTCCCGGCACAGCAGCGGCTACGCCTTCCGTCTGCGTCTTCCCCTGCGGATCGAGGGTCCCTGCATGCGCTGCCTCGCCGACGGCGAGCTGGAGACGGAGGTCGACGCCCGCGAGGTCTCCCAGGAGGGCACCGAGGACGAAGAGCTGCGCAGCCCCTACGTCATCGACGACGAGCTCGACCTCGGCCGCTGGGCCCACGACGCCGCCGTCCTCGCCGCCCCCACGCAGTTCCTCTGCCGCCCCGACTGCGCCGGCCTCTGCCCGATTTGTGGAGAGTCGCTGAACGACGCCAATCCCTCAGCACACGAGCATGAGCCCGCCCCCGACCCGCGCTGGGCCAAGCTCAAGGAGCTAAAGCTGAAGGAGTAGTAGAACCGTTCGTGAGGAGGGTGGGGGTGGCCCTGCGAACGGCTTGTACTTTTTCTGGGGCGGCGTCAACGGACAGTCGCAACCTGTCTTCAGAAAAAGTTGAGAGAGCAGGGCTGCCCCCACCCTCCCTACAACAGGCGCTACGCCTGCTCGTCCAGCTCCGCGACGGGCTCTTCATCCCGCCCGGCGAGCCGGTCCCGCCCGCGCTGCACAGCAGCGAGAAACTTCTGCAGGTTGACCTCGAGCGTGTTGAGGATCTCGTCGGCGTAGTCCTCGGCGCCGAGCCGGATCTCGCGCTCGCGGGTGCGGGCGTCCTCGACGATCTCGTCGGCGGCGCGCTCGGCCTGCTTGGTGACCTCCTCGTCGGAGATCAGGCGAGCCTGCTGCTCGCGCGCCTCGCGCACGATGCGCTCGGCCTCGCGCTTGGCCTCGGCCAGCATCTCCTGACGCTCCTTGACGATCCAGCGCGCCTGCTTGATCTCCTCGGGAATCGTCGCCCGCATCTGGTCGAGCAGGTCGTAGATCTCCTCGCGATCGACGCGAACCTGGTCCGTGAGAGGCACGGGCCGGGCGTTGTGCACGACATCGTCGAGCTTGTCTATGAGAACGAGAACGTCCATCAGCAGGTCGTAAGCCTACGTGCAAGAGGCGATTTCGGTGAAGAAGCCCTCATTTCCTCGCCTTTTTGCAAGCTCTCGCCCACTCCCCTCTGGCCGGAAGCCTACCTGGCGGGCAGGCGCTCCGCCATCGCGGCCGCCACCGGACCCGGCACGAGGTCGGACACGTCGCCGCCGAAGGTGGCCATTTCCTTGACGCCCGTCGAAGAGAGGAAGCTGTACTGGGGCGAGGCGATCATGTAGATGCTCTCGATGCCGGGGTCGAGCTTGCGGTTGAGCTGCGCCATCTCGAACTCGTACTCGAAGTCGGAGATCGCGCGCAGCCCCTTGACGATCGCCTTGGCACCGAGCTCGCGGGCGAACTCGACCAGCAGGTTGGCGAAGATCCGGGCCTCGACGTTGGGCAGGTCGGCGGTCGCCTCTTCGATCAGGCCCTTGCGCTCCTCGGCGGTGAAGAGCGTCTTGTCCTTGCGCATCGGATTGTTGACGATGCCGACGACGACGCGCTCGAAGACCTCGGAGCTGCGGGTGATGATGTCGAGGTGGCCGTTGGTGACCGGGTCGTAGCTGCCTGGGCAGACGACGGTTCCGTCGCGCTCCGCCATCAGCCCTCCTCCCCGTAGATCGAGACGTCGGCGGCGCCGTAGCGGCGCCGGCGCAGGCGCGGCAGCGACTCGATCGGCAGCGGCTTGCGCGCGCCGCTCTCGACGATCGCCCTGCCCGCCGGCGCAAGCAGCCGCGGCAGGTGACTGTCCAGTTCCCGTCCCACGCGGTCGGCGAGTCTATAGGGGGCATCGACGAAGACGAGGTCGTAGCGCGGCGGAGCCTCGTCCTCCGCCCTGCCCGCGAGCCAGCGCGAGACGTCGGCCCGCACCAGCTCCGCCCGCTCGCCGAGGCCGAGCCGCTCGACGTTGCCGAGCGCCGCCCGCGTGTCGCGATCGACCAGCGTGGCGCGCGCGGCCCCGCGCGAGAGCGCCTCGATCGCCAGCGCCCCCGTCCCGCAGTAGAGGTCGAGGACGGCCGCCCCGGCGACGCGCTCGCCGAGCACCGAGAAGATCGCCTCCCGCGCCCGGTCCGACGTCGGCCGCACCTTCCACCCCCGCGGCGCAACCAGCCTCTGCCCCCCGAACTCGCCACCGATAACGCGCACACCACAAACCTAAAGGGCCAGCAGCAAGCGCCTGCTCAAAGCGGTATCGGGTCGGCGGCGCCGGCGCCGAAGCGCCGGCGCGCGGCCTCGAGCAGGGGACCGAGCTCGGGAGCGTCGAGCGAGCCGTGGCGGCGCAGCAGGTCGAGGACCTCGTCGCGGGCGGCGACGAGCGTCGCGGTGTCCTCGGGCAGCTCGGCGACGGCGAAGCGCGGCAGGCCGTGCTGGCGCGTGCCCAGCACCTCGCCCTCGCCGCGCAGGCTGAGGTCGATCTCGGCGAGCTTGAAGCCGTCGCTCTCGCGCTCGACCGCCCTGAGGCGACGCCGCGCCATCCCCCCCGCCTCTTCGGGGAAGAGCAGGCAGACCGACTCGTGCTCGCCGCGGCCGACCCTGCCGCGCAGCTGGTGCAGCTGGGAGACGCCGAAGCGCTCGGCCCCCTCGATCACCATCACCGTCGCGTTGGCGACGTCGATGCCGACCTCGATCACCGTCGTCGCGACGAGCACGTCGGTGGCGCCGGAGGCGAAGGCCTCCATCGCCGCCGCCTTCTCGGCGGAGGCCATCTGGCCGTGGATGACGCCGACCGAGAAGTCGCGGAGCTCGCCCGCGGCGAGGCGCTCGGCCTCGACCTCGGCGGCGCGGCCCTGCAGCTTCTCGGACTCCTCGACCAGCGGGCAGACGACGTAGGCCTGGCGGCCCGCGCGCAGCTGAGCGCGGATGAGCTCGTAGGCGCCGGCCCGCTCGTCCTCATCGACGATCCGGGTCGCCACCGGCTTGCGCCCGGAGGGCAGCTCGTGCAGCGCCGTCGTGTCGAGGTCGCCGTAGGCCGTCAGCGAGAGCGTGCGCGGGATCGGCGTCGCGGTCATGTGCAGCACGTGGGGAGCCATGCCCTCGACCCCCTTCGAGTCGAGCGCCTTGCGCTGCCGCACCCCGAACCGGTGCTGCTCGTCGACCACGCAGACGCCCAGCCGCGCGAACCGCACGTCCGGCTCGATCAGCGCGTGGGTGCCGACGATCAACCCCAGCTCACCAGTGGCAAGCCGCTCAAGCGCTTCCTTGCGCCGAGCAGCTTTGGTCGAACCGGTCAGCAAGGCGAAGGGAGTTGCTTCTTCCGCAAGCAAGTCCCCAAGCGTTATTGCGTGCTGTTCAGCCAGCGTCTCTGTTGGCGCCATCAAAGCTGCCTGAAACCCAGCTTCGAGCGCTCGAAGCATGGAGTACACGGCAACCACGGTCTTGCCCGAGCCAACCTCCCCCATCAACAACCGCTGCATCGGCTGACCCGAGTCCAAGTCGGCATCTATCTCGTCAAATGCGTTGAGCTGATCTTTGGTGGGCTTAAACGGCAGCGAATCGAGCCACCGCTCCACCTGCTCGCCCGGCCTCCCCAGCCGCGGCGCTGGCCGCGCAACCCGGTGCGAGCGCTTCCGCGTCGCGAGAATGGCTTGGTAGAGGAACAGCTCTTCGAACCTCAGTCGCTCCCGCGCCTCCTCGACATCCTCCGGGGTGTCTGGGAAGTGCACAGCCTTGACGGCATCCGCAACACCGGCCAGGCGACGCTTCATCCGCATCTCCGCCGGCAGCGCCTCAGGCAAGTTGCCCGCCCATCGAATCGCCTGCTCCATCCATTGCCGGATTCGCGCTGCCTTCAGCTGCTCGGTGGCGGGATGTATAGGGGTCAACCCAGGGGAAGGGAGGGGGTGTCCCTCCGGCGCAGCGGCGTCCTGTTTTTCGCCCCGGTGACGCCCGCGGACAGCCGCCTGACTCTCCTGGCGAAAAACCCAGCAAGACGGAGGGACACCCCCTCCCTTCCCGCCACGATCGAGCACCTCGTATTCGCTGACCCGGAAGCCACGTTTGTCCCGGGAGCCGGTGAGAAGGAGGCGTGTACCTGCAGTGAGCTTCGCGGCCAGCCACGGTTGGTTGAACCACGTCGCACGCACGGAACCTGACTCATCGCCGACCTTGGCGCTGACGATCGAGAGCCCCCTGCGCCTGAAGGGCCGCCCAGCGCCAGCGAGCACCTCGACCGCGATCGTCACCTGCTTCTTTTCCTCCAAGCTCGCTATCGGCACCACGGTCAAATCACGGTGCCGATGCGGGAAACGCAGAAGCAAGTCGCCGACCGTCGCGATCCCGGCCAGCTCCGCCGCTTCCGCCGTCTTCGGGCCTACCCCCTCAAGGGCTTGCAGCGACACGTCCAACGCGCTGGGCCGGGGCCAGTGAACGGGGGCGTCGCGAAGCTCTTGGGTGCTCAGCTCGTCGGTGCTCGCGAACGCGCGGATCACTGCGCCGCGAGCAGCCACCAGTAGTTCGGCTGACCGCCTTCGTGGGTCTCGATCTCGACGCCGTCGGGCACGTGCGGGTCGAGCTCGTCGAGCGCGATCGGCGCCTCGGCGCCGGCGATCACCGTGACGATCTCGGCGTCCGCGGCAAGTCTCTCGATCGTCGCCGCCAGGGTCGAGCCGGCCCCGCCCCAAGCGACGATCTCGCCGCTGACGAAGCCGACCGCGTCGCCCCTGCGGAAGCGGCCCTGGGCGTCGTCGCGGGCCGCGGGAGCGACGCCGCCGTCGACGATCGTGTCCAGCGCCGCCGTCAGCCGCTCGGCGTTCTCGCCGGCCGTCGCCTCGGAGTCGAGCTCGATCAGGGTCAGCAGGCTCTTCTGCAGCGAGGTCGCGGGGACCACCCGAGCCGGCTTCTCGGAGAGCTCGCAGGCCCGCTCCGCCGCCATCACCACGTTGGAGGAGCTGGGAAAGACCAGCACCTCCTCGGCGGGGACCTCGTGAATCCCGGCCAGCAGCTCGTAGGTGGACGGGTTGAGCGTCTCGCCGCCGTGGACCACGTGGGCGCCGAGATCGCCGAAGAGGCGTTCCAGCCCGTCGCCCGCCGCCACGGCGAGGGCGCCGGTCCGGCCGGCCTCCAGCCGCGCCTCCCGGGCGGCGATCTGCTCGCGCATGTCGGCGACGTCGAGGTTGGTCACCTCCCCCGCCCCCTCGAAGAGGGCGACCGCCGCCTCGGGCTCGTCGGTATGGACGTGGACCTTGAGCGTCGCCTCGTCGCCGACGACGAGCACCGAGTCGCCCAGCCCCTCCAGCCGGGGCAGGAACTCGCGGCTGCTCAGCTGAGCGCCGGAGACGATGAAGTTGGTGCAGTAGCGGAAGCGGCTGTCCGCGTGGTGGGGACGGCTGAGCCGGGGCGCCTCGTGGTGGGATACCTCCGGCACCGAGGCGCCGTCGCCGCGCAGTCCGGCCACCACCCCGGCGAGGATCAGCACGAGGCCGTGGCCGCCGGCGTCGACGACGCCGGACTCGCGCAGCACGTCGAGCTGCTCGGGCGTCCGCTCGACCGCCCGCTGGCCGTCGGCGATCGCCCGCTCCAGCACCTCGGCGAGGATCGCGTCCTGCTCGGCGTCGCTGACGCCGCTGTCGAGGCGCTGCTTGTCGGCGTCGAGGTGGGCGAGCTGGCGAGCGATCGAGTGGGCCATCTCGCGGAAGACGGTCAGCATCGTCCCCTCGGCGGGCTCGCGCACCGAGTCGTAGGCGGCGTCGGCGGCCGCGGCGAAGGCGGAGGCGACGAGCACCGGGTCGACCAGCTCGCCGGGGCGGCTCGCCAGCTCCTCGGCGGCGCCACGCACGATCTGGCTGAGGATGACGCCGGAGTTGCCGCGGGCGCCCATCAGGGCGGCGCGGGCCAGCGCCTGGACCAGGCGCGTGCGCTCGACCTCGTCGTCCGCGAGCCCGTCGAGCCGGTCGAGCTCCTCCATCAAGGCGCGCATCGTCATCGCCATGTTGTCGCCGGTGTCGCCGTCGGCGACCGGGAAGACGTTGAGGTCGTTTACCTCCTGACGACGCTCCTCGAGGTGCGCGTAGGCGGACGTGATTACGCGCCGGAAGCGCGCGATCGAGGGATCTGACATCGCCCCGAAATCTATCCCTCGCGGCGGGCCGACCCGTTCGCTACGGTCATCCGTTCATGCGACGTCTCGCCAACTGGACGACGACTCACCGCAAGACCGTGGTCCTCGCCTGGATCGCCGCCCTCGTCCTCGCCGGCTTCGCCGCCGGCTCGGCGGGCACGGCCTTCACGGAAAACTTCTCGCTGCCCTCGTCGGATTCGCAGCGCGCGGTCGAGCTGCTCGAAAACCGCTTCCCGGCGCAGTCCGGCGAAGCGGCGCAGATCGTCTACAAGGCCGACGCCGGAGTTGCAGCGCCGGCCGTGCGGCGCCAGATGTCAGCCGCCTTCGCCGCGATCGCGAAGGTGCCGCACGTGAGCGAAGTGGCGAGCCCCTACGCCGGGCCCGGCGCCGGCGGCATCTCGCCCGACGGCAAGATCGCCTACGCCACCGTCCAGTTCGACAAGCACGGCAAGGACATCGGCAAGGCGAACGTCGAACGCGTGATGACGATCGCCCGGGGCGCGGCCGGCGCCGGCCTCGAGGTCGAGCTCGGCGGCCAGCCGATCGAGGAGGTGCGCCAGGAAGAAGGCGGCGACACCTCTTTCATGATCGGCCTCGGCGCGGCGATGGTGATCCTGCTCTTCACCTTCGGCTCGGTGGTGGCGATGGGGCTGCCGATCCTCACCGCCCTCTTCGCCCTCGGCGTCGGCATCAGCCTGGTCGTGCTCGGCACCCACGTCTTCGACACCGCCGACTTCGCCATCCAGCTGGCGGCGATGATCGGCCTCGGCGTCGGCATCGACTATGCGCTCTTCATCCTCACCCGCTTCCGCAACGGGCTCGACGAAGGGCTCGACCCGCAGCCGGCGGCGGCGCGGGCGATCGACACCGCCGGGCGCGCGGTCCTCTTCGCCGGCCTGACCGTGATCATCTCGCTGCTCGGGATGCTGCTGCTCGGCGTCACCTTCCTCTACGGAGTGGCGATCGCCGCGGCGCTGGCGGTGACGATGACGATGATCGCCGCCCTCACCCTGCTGCCGGCGCTGCTGACGATCGCCGGGCGGCGGGTCGACCGCCTGCGCATCCCGGGCCTCGGCAAACGCCGCGCGGTCAGCGAGCTGGAGCTCGGCCGCTGGTACCGCTGGAGCGCGACGATCCAGCGCCACCCGGTGGCGGCGATGCTGCTCTCGGGCGGCCTGCTCGTCCTCCTCTGCATCCCCGCCCTCTCGCTGCGGCTCGGCTCCTCGGACGCCGGCTCGGACCCGGCCGGGACGACGACGCGCAAGGCCTACGATCTGCTCGCCGAGGGCTTCGGACCCGGCTTCAACGGCCCCTTCCAGGTGGTCGCCAAGCTGCCCGCCAAGGGCGAAGACGCGGTGCTCGTCGGCCTGCGACGCGAGATCGGCGGAATGGCCGGCGTTGCCGGCGTCACGCCGCCGATCCTCAACCCCTCGCGCGAAGTCGGCGTGATCCAGGTCTACCCGACCAGCTCGCCGCAGAGCGAAGCGACGACCGACCTGCTCAACCGCCTGCGCGACGACGTGATCCCGCCTGCCGAGGGACGCACCGGAGCGACCGTCTACGTCGGCGGCATCACCGCGATCTTCGAGGACTTCGGCAACGTCCTGACCGAAAAGCTGCCGCTCTTCATCGGCGTCGTCGTCCTGCTCTCGGCGCTGCTGCTGATGACCGTCTTCCGCTCGATCCTGGTGCCGCTGAAGGCGATGCTGATGAACCTGCTCTCGATCGGCGCCGCCTTCGGCCTCGTCGTCGCCGTCTTCCAGTGGGGCTGGCTCGGCGGCCTGATCGGCCTCGACGGCACCGGCCCGATCGAGGCCTTCCTGCCGGTCTTCCTCTTCGCGATCGTCTTCGGCCTCTCGATGGACTACGAGGTCTTCCTGATGTCGCGCATCCACGAGGAATGGGAGGCGACGCACGACGAGCAGGCCGCGGTCACCCGCGGTCTCGCCCTCACCGGCCGCGTGATCACCGCAGCGGCGGCGATCATGGTCACCGTCTTCGCCTCCTTCATGCTCGGCGAAGACCGCATCATCAAGCTCTTCGGCCTCGGCCTCTCGGCCGCCGTCCTGATCGACGCCGTCGTCATCCGCACCGTCCTGGTGCCGGCGATCATGCAGCTCTTCGGCCCCCGCGCCTGGTGGCTGCCGGCCTGGCTCGACCGCCTCCTCCCCCGCCTCCACGTCGAGCCGCAGGAGGCGCCGCCCGCCCACGCGGGCGAGGGTGTGCATCCGACTTCCGAGCCGGCGCTAGGGGAGTCCGAGATCTGAGTCGGGGGATGCCGGTCCCCCTCCCCGGGAATTGACACCCCATGCGCTGCGCGCATGGGGTGAATTTAGAGCGCGGCTGACGCCGCGCAGGAACCGGATTGCATAGGCCGCTTCGCGACATTCCCGGTGAGGGGGACCGGCATCCCCCACGTAGCGTCAAGAACTCTCGAAGCACTCAACCTTTGGAACCGGAGTGCCGGGCGCGCTGCCTCATGGGTCGGGCACCGAGAGAAGTAGAGCTTCCGGGCCTCGCAACAAGCTCAAGCAGCCTTGGTGACCTTGTTGGCCTTGAGGCAGCGCGTGCAGACGTAGGTGCGCAGCTTGCGACCGTTCTCCTCGATCCGCACCTTCTGCAGGTTCGGGTCGAAGCGTCGCTTGGTCGCGACCATCGAGTGGCTGCGCGACTGGCCGAACGCCGGCTTCTTGCCGCAGCTGTGACAGACCTTGGCCATCGGGTCGGGGATGGTAGCGTTATCCTCAGTTAGCTAAGTGGACTAACTGCGAAAGATCGACGACTCCCATCCAGAGGGGGGAGAGAAATGGCCGCCGAGGACTTGGACAGCGTGAACATGCACGAAGCGAAGACGCAGCTTTCGCGGCTGGTCGCCCGGGTCGAGGGCGGCGAGCAGATCGTGATCACCCGCGCCGGCAAGCCGGCGGCGAAGCTCGTGCCCGTGCCTCAAGCGAAGCCGGGGAAGCGCAAGCTCGGCGGCTGGGAGAAGGATTTCTGGATGGTCTCCGAGGAGGAGATGAAGAAGGTCGACCAGGAAATCGCCGAAGAATTCTATGGCCCCGAAGAGGAGTGGCCCGACGAGTGGAAGCGGCAACCGGAGTGAGGCTGCTGCTCGACACGAACGCGCTGATCTGGACGCTCGCCGCACCACAGATGCTTTCCACGCGAGCGACCGAAGAAATCGGCGACGGCTCAAACGAGATCTTGGTCAGCGTGATCAGCGCTTGGGAGATCGGACTCAAGCGGGCCAAGGGCAAACTCAACCTGCACGGCGACCTCACCCGGACCCTGGACGAAAAGAGCTTCCAGTCCCTGCCCCTGACCCTCGATCACGCCCTGGCGGTCGAGTCGCTTCCCAGCGTGCACCACGACCCCTTCGACCGGATGCTCGTGGCTCAAGCACAGGTCGAGAAATTGACCCTTGTCACGTCGGATCGGATGCTCCACCGCTACCCGATCGCCACAATGCCGGCCTAACGGTCGCGGACCTGCCAGCGGTACGGGTTGACCGCCTGTTTGAGCAGCGCCATGCGGGCGACGGTGAGGGCGGCGTTGCGGCCCTGGTCGCGCTTGCCGCCGCCGGCGCGGGCGAGGGCCTGCTCCATCGTGTCGCAGGTGATCACGCCGAAGGAGCAGGGGACGCCGGTTTCCAGCTGGACGTCCTGGATGCCGCGGGCGGCCTCGGCGCAGACGAAGTCGTAGTGGTCGGTCTCGCCGCGGATGACGACGCCGAGACAGGCGACGCCGTCGATCGTGCCGGTGGTGGCGTGCAGCTTGGCCGCGAAGGGCAGCTCGTAGGCGCCCGGCACCGAGACCTCGCTGACCGAGGAGGCCGGCACGCCGGCCAGCTCGAAGCCTTCGCGCGCGCCCGCCAGCAGGCGTTCCGCCAGGTCCTCGTAGAAGCGGCCGACGCAGACGGCGAAGCGCCGCCCCGCCAGCTCCTCCCTCTCCTCGTCGCTGAACGCCTCGAGGAAGGCGCCCGACTCAGCCACCCGCCGCCTCGCTCCCGCCTGCTGCGTCGCGCTCGTCCTCGTCGCGGATCATCTCCTCGTCGAAGGCCAGGCCCTGATGATGGAGCGAGTGACCCATCTTGTCGCGCTTGGCCCGCAGGTAGGCCTCGTTGTGCGCGTTGGGCACCGACTCGATCGGCACCTGCTCGGTGACCGAGAGCCCGTAGCCCTCGAGGCCGTGGATCTTCTTCGGGTTGTTGGTGAGGATGCGGATGCTGGTCAGGCCGAGGTCGACGAGGATCTGGGCGCCGATCCCGTAGTCGCGCAGGTCGGCGGGCAGGCCGAGCTTGAGGTTGGCCTCGACCGTATCGACTCCCTCCTCCTGCAGCTTGTAGGCGCGCAGCTTGTTGAGCAGGCCGATCCCCCGTCCCTCTTGGGAGAGGTAGAGGAGGACGCCGCGGCCCTCGCGCTCGATCTGGGTCAGCGCCGCGACCAGCTGCTCGCCGCAGTCGCAGCGCATGCTGTGGAAGACGTCGCCGGTCAGGCACTCGCTGTGGACGCGGACGAGCACGTCCTCGGCGCCGTCGACGTCGCCCTTGACCATCGCCACGTGGTGCTTGTCGTCGACAAGCGAGCGGTAGCCGACCGCGGTGAAGTCGCCGAACTCGGTCGGCAGCGCCGTATCGACCACCCGTTCGACCAGCTTCTCGGTGCGGCGCCGGTAGGCGATCAGGTCGGCGACCGTGATCATCTTCAGGCCGTGGCGCTCGCAGTAGGGGACCAGGTCCGGTACGCGGGCCATCGTCCCGTCCTCGTTCATCACCTCGCAGATGACGCCGGCGGGGTTGAGACCCGCCATGCGCGCGAGGTCGACGGCGGCCTCGGTCTGCCCCGTCCGCTCGAGAACGCCCCCCGACTTGGCCTTGAGGGGGAAGACGTGGCCGGGCTGGACCAGGTCGTGCGGACTCGCGTTCGGGTCGACCGCGACCTGGATCGTGCGCGCCCGGTCGGCAGCCGAGATCCCGGTCGTCACGCCCTCGCGAGCCTCTATCGCGACGGTGAAGGCAGTCTGAAGCGGCGTCTCGTTCTTGGCGGCCATCAGGTTGAGGCCAAGCTCGTCGCAGCGCTCCGGCGTCAGCGCCAGGCAGATCAGGCCGCGTGCCTCCTTGGCCATGAAGTTGATCGCCTCCGGCGTCGCGAACTGGGCCGCCATCGTCAGATCGCCCTCGTTCTCGCGATCCTCGTCGTCGCAAACGACGACCATTCGGCCCTGCCGGATCTCCTCGATCGCCTCCTCGATCTTCGCGAACGGGCTCTCCGTCCCGGTCCGACTCTGCTCTGTCTCCTGCGGCTCCGTCATCTGGCTCACGGCTTCTCCTTTCCGGCGAATGGTGCCAGCAAACGCTCCACGTACTTCGCCACCACGTCACACTCGACGTTTAGCTTGTCCCCCGGCGCGAGCTCGCCGAGGTTGGTCCGCTCCATGGTCTCTGGGATCAGGGAAACAGCAGCCCAAGAATCGCCCAAATCCGCGACAGTCAGGCTGACCCCGTTGAGCGCGATCGAGCCCTTGGCGACCACGTAGCGCAGCAGCTCGGGCCCGAGCCCCACACGCAGCCGCCGGGCGAACCCGTCCTCCTCGACCGCGACGACCTCCCCCACCCCGTCGGCGTGCCCCTGGACGATGTGGCCGCCGAGTCGGTCGGAGGCTTTCATCGCCAGCTCGAGGTTGACGCGAGCTCCGGAACCAAGAGCACCCAGGGCAGTGACGCCAAGCGTCTGATTCATCGCCTCTGTCTCAAAGCTCTCAGCATCGACGGCGGTAGCAGTGAGACAAACGCCGTTCACAGCCACCGAATCCCCCTCGGCAATCTCCGCCGCCAGCTTCGTCGCGACCCGGATTCGAGCGCCATCGCCATCTGCATCGACTGCCTCGACTCTCCCCACATCTTGGGTCAACCCCGTGAACACGCTCACCACTCCTTGAATCTGGCCGTGATGAGCACGTCATCCCCGACCGTCTCAACGGCGCGGGACAAGGCCTGCAGACGCGCGGGTCCTGTCGCGGGGGGGGGGGGGGGGGGGGGGGGGGGG
>JBLMYD010000062.1:0-13500 GCA_050258095.1 Chloroflexota bacterium | reverse complement strand
GGCCGACCTTCTCAGGTCGGCCGCCGCCGAGCCGGCCTGACGCCTACGCGGCCTCGCGCTCGGCCCGCTTGCGCCAGTAGCGGTCGAGGCCGCGCCACTGGTACTCGGGCGGGACGGCCTGCAGGAGCGTCTGGGCGGTCTCCTCGTCGACCGTCTCGCGGAGGCGAGCGCGGTGGTGCTCCTCGTAGGCCTCGGCCGGCAGCTCCTTGGCCAGCTGCGCCTCCTCGCGCAAGCGCTCGCGGACGTGCTCGAGGTGCCCGATCGGCTCCTCGATCGCGCCGAAATGGGTCAGCGCCAGGCGCTCGGGCCGCCACGACTCGACGACCCCGATCGAGTCGATCCAGGTCTCGACGTCGATGTCGGGTGGCGGGGTGGGGGGGACGACGAGGTCCGAGGGCGGGATGCGCACGGCGGCGACATCGCCGACGAAGGCCGTGCCGCTCTCCTCGTGGAAGTAGCAGACGTGGTGCGAGGCGTGACCGGGCGTGTAGGCGACGCGCATGCCCCGCACGGTCTCGCCGCCGGCGAGCGGTCTCACGTTCGCCTCGGGCACGGGGACGATCTCGCCCCAGAGGCGCTCCATCTCGTCCCCGTACAGGCGCTCGGCGCTGGCGAGCAGTTTCGAGGGATCGACGAGGTGCGGCGCCCCGCGCTCGTGGACGTAGACCTCCAGCTCGGGCCAGCGCCGCACCAGCGCCCCGGTCGCGGCCGCGTGGTCGAGGTGGATGTGGGTGAGCAGCAGCGCCCGCGGCCGCTCCTCGCCGATCGTGTCCAGCAACGTGTCCATCGACGACTGCGGCCCCGGATCGACCAACATCCCGTCGACCTGCCAGCAGCCGATCACGCGCGGCCGCCCCAAATGCATCACATCTATCACGCGCATCCGGGGCAGCTTAGGGGAGTCGAGGGAGGGCTCAGCGGAGCCTCCCCGGCTGTTGCTCCGCTGAGCCCCCCTCGACTCCTACGTGGTCGGGGCCGGAAAGCGATCGTCCGCTTCCAGCGTCTGCCGCAGGCCCTCCTCCATGCCGCGCGGCGAGTAGCCGAGCTCGCGGGTCGCCTTCTCGTGGCTGGCCCAGAAGGTGACTCCATCGGCGGAGGAGATCAGCTCGCGCAGGTTCGGCGGCTGGCCCATCAGCTTGCCGACCAGCGGACCGATCGGCGTCATCGCCTTCATCAGCGGCACCGGCATCGCGTGCTTGGGCGCCTTGCGGTCGCTGAGGCCGGCCACCGTCTCGATCGCGTCGCGCATCGTCGTCACCGGGCCGCTGAGCACGTAGGTCTCGCCGGGGTCGGCCCTGTCGAGGGCGAGGAGGATGCCGGCGGCGATGTCCTCGACGTGGGTCAGGCAGATGCCCAGCTCGGGGAAGGGGAGCAGCGGCATCCGCCCGGCGAAGAACTGTTCGAGCAGGTCGGCGATCTGCGAGGTGTCGCCCGGCCCGTAGACGCCGCCGGGCTGGACGATCACGCAGGGCAGGCCCTCCTCGGCGATCATCCGCTTGGCGATCCGGTGCGCCTCCAGCTTCGTCTCCTCGTAGTAGGAGGTGAACTCCTTGCCGGGGTGCTCGTAGGTCTCGTCGACGACTTTGCGGTGGGTGTTGCCGAAGGCGCCGACAGTGGAGACGTAGACGACCTTCGGGATCCTGGCCTCAAGCGCGGCGCGCAGCACCCGTTCGGTGCCGCGCACGTTGGCGTCGTACATCGCCGGGCGCTGCTTGACGGGAATGCCGACCTCGTAGATCGCGGCGGCGTGGACGACCGCGTCGCAGCCCTCCATGCCCCGGCGGATCGCCTCATCGTCGCCAAGGTCCCCGCCGATCACTTCGCAGCCCAGCTCGACGACCCTGGCGGCCTTCTCAGGCGAGCGCGCCAGGCAGACGACCTCGTCGCCGCGGGCGCGCAGCTGACGCACCACCTCGCCGCCGATAAAACCGGTGCCTCCCGTGACGAAGACCTTCACGGCGCTAAGCCTATCCAGACCGGCGCCCCTTCCTACAATCGACTGACGTGCAGCGATCCAGAGACGGGAGGACAACGCAGACGCGCTACGGCGCCGGCGGGGCCGGTGTCACCAACCCGCGCGCCCGCCAGCGCGCCCTGGCGATCGGCATCGCCAACGGTCAGTCCGGCGACGAGCCGCTGGCGGAGCTGAAGGAGCTGTTGCGCACCGCCGGCGTCGCCACCGCGGGGGAGGCCGTGCAGCAGCGCGAGGCGCCCGACCCCGACCGCTACGTCGGCCGCGGCAAGCTCGCCGAGCTGAAGCAGCAGATCGCGGTCTGCGACGCCAACCTCGTCGCCTGCGACGACGAGCTGGCGCCGCGCCAGGAGCGCAACCTCGAGGCCGCGCTAGGCGTGCCCGTCGTCGACCGCACCGCCGTGATCCTCGACATCTTCGCCGACCACGCGCACTCGGCCGAGGGCAAGCTGCAGGTCGAGCTGGCCCAGCTCGAATACAACCTGGCGCGGATGCGCGGTCTCTGGACCCACCTCGAGCGGCTCGGCGGCGGGATCGGCACCAGGGGGCCGGGCGAGAGCCAGATCGAGACCGACCGCCGCCTCGCCCGCGACCGGATCGCGGCGCTGCGCCGTCGCCTCGCCCGCCTGCAGCGCAACCGCGGCACGATGCGCGCCCGCCGCGAGCGCTCCTCGCTGCCGCGGGTCGCCCTCGCCGGCTACACCAACGCCGGCAAGTCGACGCTGCTCAACGCGCTCACCGGCTCCGACGTCGGCGTCGGCGACCGCCTCTTCCACACCCTCGATCCGACGACCCGCAGCGTCGAGCTCTCCGGGCGCAGCTACCTGCTGACCGACACCGTCGGCTTCATCGAGAAGCTGCCACACCAGCTGGTCGAGGCCTTCAAGGCGACGCTGGAGGAGACCGTCCTCGCCGACCTGATCCTGCATGTGGTCGACGCCGCGTCTCCCGAGGAGCGACGCCTCGCCGACATGCAGGCGGTCGACGAAGCATTGGAAGAGATCGGGGCCGGCGCCAAGCCGCGCCTCCTCGTCCTCAACAAGGCCGACCTGCTCGGCGAGAACGAGCGCGAGGAGGTCCAACAGCACCACCCCGACGGCGTCCTCGTCTCGGCTCTCACCGGCGAGGGCCTGGGCGAGCTGAAGGAGAGGGTCGAGACTGCATTCGAGGACACTCTCGCGGATGTAGAGCTGCTGATCCCGTACGCCGAAGGCGCCCGTCTGCACGAGCTGCACGAGCTTGCCGGCGATCTCGACCGCGAGGACCGCGCCGACGGCGTCCTCGTCCGCGCCAAGGTGCCGGTCGCCGAGCTGCACCGCTTCGAAGATCTCAGGACGAACGCCGCTCGCGCGGGTGGCGCGGCGGCAGGGGGTCCCCCATAGCGCAGGACGTGCCGGTCCCTCGGTGCCATAAATGGCACCTCTGGCACGGCACGTCCGAGCACATGGGGGAAAGCCGCCGCGACAGGACCCGCGCGCCAGCCCGATAGGGTGGCGCTCACCGATGGAGCTGCCGGTCGCGAAGCTGAAGCCCGAGGCCACCCTGCCGACACGAGCGCATCCCGGAGACGCAGGGCTGGATCTTTACGCCTGCGAGGCCGCGCACATCGGGCCGGGGGAGAGGTGGAGCGTCGGGACCGGGATCGGCGTTGAGATTCCCGAGGGACACGCCGGCCTGGTGCTGCCGCGGTCGGGGCTGGCGAAGAAGCACGGGATCGCGCTGGTCAACGCGCCGGGTCTGATCGATGCCGGCTATCGAGGTGAGATCCGGGTGCTGCTGCTCAACACGGACCCTGCTGAGATCTTTCGGGTAGAACCGGGGGACAGGATCGCTCAGCTCGTGGTCGCTCCTATCGCCCTGGCCGAGCCGGTCGAGGTCGAGGCGCTGGCCGAGTCGGCCCGCGCCGACGGCGGCTTCGGCTCCAGCGGTCGCTGATCTGTCTCGATGAAGCTTTTGGTGCGCCATGCGCGCAAAAGGCTTCAGCGAAGGCCGGCGGCGGCGCGGGCCGACTCGTGGGCGGCAAGCTCTAGCACGTCGTCAAGCGGCTCCAGCTCCGGGCGCTCGCCGTAGCGGCTCTCCAGCGCGAGCGCGATCAGGTGGTCGGCGAGCCAGACGTTCTTCGGCAGCAGCGGGCCGTGCAGGTAGGTGCCGATCAGGTTGCGCCGGCGCACGCCCTCGAAGCCGTCCTTGCCGTTGTTGCCGAAGCCCTTGAGGACCCGGCCGAGAGGCTGGGCGTCCGCGCCGAGGTAGGTGCGGCCGCCGTGGTTCTCGAAGCCGGCGAGGGTGCGCGGCCTGCCGTCGAGATCGACCTCGATCGCGACGTTGCCGATCAGTCGCGGTCCGGGCTCGCGCACGGTCTCCAGGTCGACGAGGCCGAGCCCCGGCAGGAGCTCGTCGTCCAGCTGGTAGCTGTGGCCGAGAAGCTGGTAGCCGCCGCAGACCGCCAGCATCGCGGCGCCGCCCTCGACCGCTGCGGCGATCGCCTCGCGCTTGCTCTCGACCATGTCGGCCGCGACCGCGACCTGGTCGCGGTCCTGGCCGCCGCCCAGGTAGAGGAGGTCGCAGGCGCCGGGGTCGAAGCCCTCTCCGCGCCCGGCCGCCGCGTAGGCGAACTCGATGCCCCGCCACTCGCAGCGCCGCCGCAGGAAGATGATGTTGCCGCGGTCGGCGTAGATGTTCATCTGCTCCGGGTAGAGAGCGAGCAGGCGCAGCTCCATCAGGCCGCCCTTTCCAGCAGGACCACGGTCGAGCCGACGTGGGCGTCGGTGGCGGGTATCTCGCGCCGGCCGATCGGCCGCAGTCCCGCCGCGGCCCCCTCGGCTTCCAGCTCCCCGGCCGAGAGGACGCGCAACTCGACCTCGTTCACTTCCTCGTCCAGCGCACCTTCCGGCGAGACGGTTTGGCGCAGGCGGCGGACGACGAATCTGTTGCCTGCGAGGACCGTCTCCAGCGGCAGGCTCGAGTGGACCCAGCCCTCGACCTCGCGCGCATCGGGCAGGGCCGAGGCCGGCTCGCCGGCGTAATCGGCCGCGAGCCCCTCGACGACCGCAAGCGCGAGGAGCCCGCCGGGTTGCAGATGCCTCGCCGCGCTCCGCAGGCAGCCGGCCCGCTCCCCGGCGCCGTCCAGCAGCTGCACCAGCTGCATCGGCGCGAGAACCGCGCCAAACGCCTCGTCCAGCGCGAAGTCCACGGCATCCCCAACCCGGGCCGCCGCGGGCAGTCCCGTTGCTCGCCGCTCGAGCTCCGCGGCGAACCGGGGGTCGACGTCCAGCCCCACGACCCGATGCCCCCGCCGCGCCAGCCAAACCCCAACGCGCCCCGTTCCGCAGCCCAGCTCCAGAACCGGCCCGCCCCGTTCCGCAGCCAGCTCCCCCCAGAGCTCCAAATCGGCGGAGTACGCCCCGCACTCCAGGTCGTGCCAGACAACAGACTCATCTCGCCCGCCATCTGCCCCCGTCATCGCCAGAACTCCCTCGCCAGCCCGCGCTTGGCGAGCAGCGTGCGCAGCTCGAGCAGCGCCGTGTAGGTCGGCAGGGCGAAGAGCCGCCCGGGCGCCTCGGCGACCGCCCGGTCCAGCGACGCCTCGATCCCGTCTTCGACCGCGATCGAGTCGGTCGGCCAGCCGGCGTACTTGAGCCGCACCGCCATCTCCGCCGCCCGCGTGCCGGCGCAGGTGACGCGGCGCACGGCACCGGCCAGCAGCTCGAAGTCGGCGTCCCAGATCCAGGAGACGTCGCGGCCGTCGGCCGTCTTGTCGTTGAGCGCGATCCAGAGGTCGAGGCCGGCGCCGGCGTCCTCGAGCCGCAGCGTGCGCAGCACCTCGTTGGCTCCGGCCGGGTTCTTGATCAGCAGGATCGAGACCGGCGTGCCGCCGACGTCGATCGTCTCGACCCGGCCGAAGGCGGCGCGCATCTCGGCCAGGGCGGTCGCGATCCGCTCGGGGGCGATCCCCAGCTCGAGCGCGGCGGCGACCGCGGCCAGGGCGTTGTAGACGTTGTAGAGGCCGGGGACCGGCAGATCGAGTCGCAGCGGCCCGGCGGGGGTGCGCAGCTCGACGCGCGAGCCCTCCATGCCGCGCAGCTCGATCGCGGTGGCGGCGACGTCCGGGTGGGGCCGCTTGGCGCCGCACCCCGGACAGGAGTAGTGGCCGAGATGGCCGACGAAGGCGCGCTCGTAGGCGTACGGCCGGCCGCAGTTGCGGCAGTGCGTGGCGTCGAACGCGTGCTGCAGCTCCGGCAGCGCCTGCGAGGCGTCCTCGACGCCGAAGTAGACGACCCCGGCGCGCGGCTCGCCGTCGGGCGCACGGCCGAGGTCGGCGATCGTCGGGTCGTCGGCGTTGAGGACGAAGCGGGTCGTTCCCGCGCGCGATGCGACGACCTCGGCCCAGGACTCGGCCAGCGCCTCCATCTCCCCGTAGCGGTCGAGCTGGTCGCGGAAGAGGTTGCCGAGCACGACCAGATTCGGCTCGAGCGCGCTCGCCACCTCCGGCAGCCAGGCCTCGTCGACCTCGAACAGGCCCTCCTCGCCGCTCTGCTCGAGCAGCGCCGTGGCGACCCCCCAGGTCATGTTCGAGCCGGCGCGGTTGTGGACCGGCGTGCGCCCGTCCGCGGCCAGAGCGGCGCCGATCATCCCCGCCGTCGTCGTCTTGCCGTTGGTGGCGCTGACGATCGTCGTATCCCGCGTCAGGCGAGCGCCGAGCCGCCGCAGCGCATCCGGCTCCATCCGCAGCAGGACTCGTCCGGGCAGGGTGGTGCCGCCGCCGCGGCCACTCAGCCGGCTGGCGGCGCCGACGGCGCGCGCGGCGGCCAGCTTCGCCCCGAAGGCCGTCAAGGGGCGGGCGCCGGGACCAGCACGCTGAGCGCCCGCGGCAGCATGCGGATCTGCGCCGGAAGCTCGGTCAGGTGCTCGCCGTCGGCGTAGACGGGGAACGGACGGCTGGCGGTCAGTTCCAGGTGGGGGGCGCGGAAGACCTGCACCTCGTCCTCGTCCACGTGGGTGCCCTTGAACACCTTCGGCAGGTTAGCCAGGAAGCGCAACCTGCTGTGCTCGCGGATCGTGACGATGTCGAACTCGCCGTCGTCGAGCTCGGCGTTCGGGGCGATGAACATGCCGCCGCCATACGCCTTGTTGTTGGCGACGGAGGCGAAATAGCCGCTGAAGCGCTCGAACTCCTCATCGACGCGGATCGTGAACCGAGCGGGCCGCCAGCCGATCAGGGTGCGCACGGTCGAATACGTATAGGCGAAGTTGCCTTGCAGCCACCTGACTTCGTTGGCTCGACGATTGCATTCGGAGTCGAAGCCGACGCTGACGATGCCGAGGAAGCGCTTGTCGTTGACCTCGCCGACGTCGATCCGCCGCTCCTCGCCGGCCGCGAGCACAGCGACGGCCGCGACAGGATCGTCAGGGATGCCCAGCACCCGGGCGAGGTCGTTGCCGCGCCCGCCGGGGACGATCCCCAGCGGCGTCTCGGAGCCGGCCATCGCGCCGCCGACGGCGCCGATCAGGCCGTCGCCGCTGAAGACGACGGGCACCTCGTTGGCCTCGACGGCGCGCAGCGCCCGCGCGACGCCGTCCTCGAGGCCCTTGGTGCGCTCGACCCGGAAGGGAATGCGGCGCGCGTCGAGCTCGTGCTCGACCCGGGGGAGCAACTTCAGCGTCTTGCCGCCCGCCGAGTGCGGGTTGACGAGCAGGGTCAGCGGCATCCCGTCGATTGCCATGCACGGGCAGCCTATTTCGTGCGCCTCCGGAGCGATCCCCTATAGAGTTCCCGCCGTGCAGGAGCAGGGGACCGATCGCCGCCTGATCATCCTCGCCGTCTTCGCGCTGATCGCGGTCGGCGTGGTCGCCGCGATCCTGATCGCGCGCAGCGGCGGCGGGTCCGGCAGCGCGACGAACGCCAACGGCTGCAAGGAAGTCGAAGAACCGAAAGTGAAGCAGGTGGCCCTGTCCGCGCCCAAGCAGACCGTGAAGAAGGGTGAAAAGCTGACCGCGGTCGTCGAAACCAGCTGTGGCACCTTCGACATCGCCCTCGCCACGGAGGAAGCGCCGAAGACGGTCAACTCGTTCGTCTTCCTGGCCGAAAACGGCATCTACGACGGCCTCGACTTCCACCGGATCGTCCCCGAATTCGTCATTCAAGGGGGAGATCCGGAAGGCACCGGCAGCGGCGGGCCGGGCTACACGGTGGTCGAGAAGCCGCCCGCGAACCTCGCCTACACGAAGGGCGTCGTCGCGATGGCCAAGACCGGCGCCGAGCCGCCCGGCACCTCGGGCAGCCAGTTCTTCGTCGTCACCGGCGCCGACGCCGGCCTGCCGCCCGAATACGCCCTCGTCGGCCGCGTCAGCAAGGGCATCGACGTCGTCGAGAAGATCGGCGAACTGCCGACGGAAGGCGAAAAGCCCAAAGAACCGGTCGTGATGGAAAAGGTCACGATCGAAAAAGGCTGAGCCTCCTCTAGGCTTGGCCGCAATGGCCAAGGTCGACGTAGGGGACGCCGCGCCCGACTTCGAGCTTCCCGGCACGGGGGGCCGGTCCTTCAGGCTCTCCGGCCGCCGCGGCCACAACGTCGTCCTCGCCTTCTACCCGGGGGACGCGACGCGCGTCTGCACGGCCCAGTTCTGCTCCTACCGCGACAACGCCGACCGGCTCGACCGGCTCGACGCCGAGGTCGTCGGCATCTCGCCACAGTCGGTCGACTCGCACGAGCGCTGGGCGGAGGAGCAGCGGCTGAACGTGCCGCTGCTGGCCGACGAGGACCTGGCGGTGAGCAGGCTCTATGGGGTGACGGGCTGGGTCGGCCCCTTTGCCCGTCTGGCCCGGCTCGAGGACGCGCCCGGCGGCCGCTACGTGATGCGCTCGATCTTCATCGTCGACGGCGAGGGGATCGTGCGCTACCGCCACGTCTCGCGAACCGGCGCCACCTTCCAGTCGGTCGGCGACATCGAGCGGGCGCTGGCCGCGCTCGCCTGATGCCGGCACCGGCCGAGCCGCGGCCCTTCGCGGTCGGCGGGCTGCACGGCGAAAGCGGGGGGGAGGGGCCGCCGATCGTCCTCTGCCACGGCCTCACCGCGACGCGACGCTCGGTGATTCACGGCTCGCGGGCCCTGGAACGCGCCGGGCACACCGTCGTCACCTACGACGCGCGCGGCCACGGCGAGTCGGACCCCGCCCCGAGCGGCCAGGGTTATGACTACCCGGCACTGGTCGGCGACCTCGGCGCGGTGCTCGACTCCCAGGCCGCTGGGCCGGCCGTCGTCGGCGGCCACTCGATGGGGGCGCACACCGCCGTCGCCTACACGCTGGAGCATCCCGACCGCGTCGCCGGGCTCGTCGTCGTCGGCCCGAGCTACATGGGGTTGGCCGACGAGGAGTCGCTGGCGTACTGGGACGGGCTGGCGGATGCGCTGGAGGCGGATGGAGTCGACGGCTTCGTTGCCGCGATCGAGCGGCAGCAGCCGATCGACCCGAGGTGGCGCGACTCGGTGCTGCGCTTCACGCGCGAGCGGATGCTGCGCCACCGTCACCTCGGCGCCGTGGCGCGGGCGCTGCGCGAGGTGCCGCGCTCCCGTCCCTTCGACGACCTCGACGAGCTCGCAGCGATCAAGGCACCCGCGCTCGTCGTCGCCAGCCGCGACAGCGCCGACCCGGGGCACCCGCAGGCGGTCGCCGGGGCCTACGCCGATGCCCTGCCACGGGCCCGGCTCGCCGTCGAGGAGGAGGGGCAGTCGCCGCTCGCCTGGCAGGGCGGCAGGCTGTCGCGCGCGATCGCCGCTTTCGCGGCGAGCCTTGAGGATTCCCGAAGGCCGTTGCAATAGCGTTGCGCGCGTGAAAGCGCCGGGCGAGGGGACTCTGCGGGGGATCGCCACCTTCCTGGCGACCTTCGGCATCGGCGTCGCCACCTACATCACGATCGCCGACTCGGGCGGCGGCTCTCCCGTCTGCGTCGCCGGCGGCCACGGCTGCCAGACGGTCGCCGAAAGCTCCTACTCGCACGTGCTCGGCGTCAACATCGCCGTCTTCGGCATCGCCGGCTACGTGCTGCTGCTCGCCTGCGCGCTGCTGCGCGGCGACGGAGCGCGGATGGCAGGCTTTCTCGTCTCTCTGGTCGGCTTCGGCTACAGCGTCTACCTGACCTACATCGAGCTGTTCAAGATCGAAGCGATCTGCCAGTGGTGCGTCGGCAGCGCCGTGCTGATGACGCTGCTCTTCGCTGCGAATGCGGCGCGCATGCTGATCTACGTGGGCAGGGAGCGATGAGCGGGCGGCGCGACAGGGAAGCGCGGCGCGAAGAGCGGCTGCAGCGAGAAGCGCAGGCCGGCGAGACCGCGCGCCGCCGGCAGCTGATCAAGGTCGCCAGCGCCGCCGCCTTCCTGGCGATCGTCGCGGTCGCAGTCCTGATCGTGGTCAGCCAGGGCGGTGGCGGAGGCGGCAACGCAAACGACATCAAGGAAGCGGCGAACGTCGATCAGCTGCTCAGCGGCATCCCGCAGAAGGGCCTGGTCCTCGGGCAGCCCAACGCCAAGGTCGGGCTGCGCGAGTTCGGCGACCTGCAGTGCCCGTTCTGCAAGCGCTACTCCGAAGACGTGCTGCCGCAGGTGATCGAGAACCAGGTCCGCTCCGGCGAAGCGACGCTCGACTTCCGCAACTTCACGATCATCGGACCCCAATCGACGCCCGCGGGCGCAGCGGCGATCGCCGCCGGCAAGCAGGGCCGCGGCTGGAACTTCGTCGAGCTCTTCTACCGCAACCAGGGCGAAGAGGACTCGGGCTACGCGACCGACGAATTCCTCACCGCGGTCGCCAGGGCCGCCGGCGTCCCCGACATCGGCCAGTGGAACAGGGCCCGCAAGAGCAAGGCCGTGCTGCGCGAAGTCAAGGAAACGACGGCCGAAGCGCAGCGCCTCGGCTTCAGCGGCACGCCGTCGTTCGCGGTCGAAGGCCCCGGCACGATCGGCCTCAAAGCCCTCGGCACGCCCGAATCGGCCGGCGACCTCGAAGCCGCCATCTCATCCGCCGCCGAATAGGCGCCCGCTGCCGGGTGCAACGCATTTGCGGTGATATGGACGGCAAACGCGTTGCACCTTGGCTGAGTTGACATAACCACCATTATCGTGCGTTGGATCAGGCGCAGCGACCTTCCGGTGCGCCTTATGCACCCCACAGGTCCATAAAGCGCACCGGAGCGAGTTAGGTGGGAAGAGATGCCGCCCCGTGCACCAGGGGCCTGACCAGTGGCGGCGCCTTGGGGAGCTCGCCGCGCTCCACGCGCTCGATCTCGAACGGCGAGGCTTCGATCGTGGCGATGGTGTCGCGGTTGCAGTGGCAGCCGTCGCCGAGGAAGCGCCAGGGACGTTCGAGGCGGTCCTGCCAGCGTGCCAGCCCGGGGTCCTCGGAGCGGACGTGCTCGACGAAGAGCATCTGGCCTGCCGGCCGCAGGACCCGCGCGGCCTCCGCGAGGGCGGCCTCCGGGTCGGGAACCGTGCAGAGCACGAGGGTGAAGACGGCGGTATCGAAGGTGTCGTCGGGGAACGGCAGCCGATCGGCGGGCGCCTGGATCGCCTCGACGGTCCCCTTGCCGCGCTCGGCCAGCCTCGGTCGCAGCCGCTTGAGCATGTGCTCGTCGGGCTCGGCGAGGACGAGTTCGGTCAGGTCGTCCGGGTAGAGGCCGATGTTGAGCCCGGTGCCGGCGCCGATGTCGATCGTCCGCCCCCGCGCCGCGGACAGCGTCTCGCGGCGGATCTCCCGCATGCCGGCCTCCTCGGTCGACTTCATCGCACGGTCGTAGAAGGCCGAGAAGGCCCTCCCCCACGTCGCGTCGTAGATCCGGCCCATGCCCTAACCGACGTGCCGTCTATTTGGGGTCATTTTCGGCACCTGAGAGACGGCACGTCCCTCAGGCCGCTTCGCGCTCGGGGCTGGCCTCGGTCTCGGACTCGGTCTCGCGCTCCGACGAATCGCCCGCGCCGCCGCCGGCGATGTCCTCGCGCGAGGCGCGCTCCTCGTAGGCGCGGCGGGCCGTGTGGTCGACTTCGGTCATCAGCTTGTCGACCTTCATCAGGCGCCCGAGCCACTCGCGCAGGTTCCGCGGCAGGAGGACGACCAACCGGAACATGAGGCCGTTCTCGCGCGGCACCCAGACGTCGAAGCGCGGCACTTCCAGGGCGTCGACGATCTGGTTGGCGACGTCGGAGGCCTCAACCGGGCGGATCAGCTTCTGCCCGACGCCGGCGGTCAGCTCGGTGTTGACCACGGTCGGCATCACGCAGGCGAGCTCGATATCGGTGCCGTACAGCTCCTGGCGCACCGCCTCGCTGACCCCGACCACGGCGTGCTTGGTGCCCGAGTAGGTGGCGATGCCGGCGAAGCCGCCCTTGCCTGCCTGCGAGGCAAGATTGACGATGTGGCCGTGGCCGCGCGGCTGGAAGCGCTCCAGCGCCAGCTGCATGCCGACGATCACGCCGTAGACGTTGATGTCGAGCTGGCGCCTGATCGAGGCGTCGCTCTCCTCGTCGAACGGCGTCACCGGCATGATCCCGGCGTTGTTGATCAGCACGTCGATCGGGCCCAGCTCGCGCTCGGCGGCGTCGAGGAAGGCGGCGAAGTTGTCGCGGTGGGTGACGTCGAGCGGCAGGGCGACGGTCCCCCCTCCCAGCTGCGCCGCGGTCTGCTCGGCCAGGTCGAGATCGAGGTCGCCGATCGCGACGCGGCAGCCCTTGCGGACCAGCGCTTCGGCCGTCGCCTTGCCGATCCCGCGCGCGCCGCCGGTGATCGCCACGACCTTGCCGCTGAGTGAGCGTCGCTCCTTCTTCGCCATCGGGAACCTCCTCCTCGGCGGCCTAGGCCGCCGGCTTGTAGACGGTGACCACGGCGGCGCCGCCGAGGCCGATGTTGTGCTGCAGCGCGGTCTTCGCTCCCTCGACCTGGCGCTTGTCGGCCTGGCCACGCAGCTGCCAGGTCAGCTCCGAGCATTGCGCGAGGCCGGTGGCGCCGAGCGGGTGGCCCTTGGAGATCAGCCCGCCCGAGGGATTGACGACGACCTTGCCGCCGTAGGTTGTCGCTTCTTCGTCGACGAGCCTGTGCGCCTCGCCCTCGGCCGCGAAGCCGAGCGCTTCGTAGGTGATCAGCTCGTTGGCGCTGAAGCAGTCATGCAGCTCGCAGACGTCGATTTCGTCGGGGACGACGCCGGCCTCGGCATAGGCTTCGTCGGCCGCCTGCTTCGACATGTCGAAGCCGACGATCTTCATGCAGTCGGCGTTCTCGTCGAAGGTGGTGCTCAGGTCGGTGACCATCGACTGGCCGGCGATCTCGATCGCCTGCTCCCAGAGGCCGTGCTCCTCGACGTAGCGCTCGGAGACGACGATCGCGCAGGCCGAGCCGTCGGAGGTCGGCGAGCACTGCAGCTTGGTCAGCGGGTCGTGGATCATCTTCGCCGCCTTGATGTCCTCGATCGTGTACTCGTCCTGGAACTGGGCGTAGGGGTTGTTGACCGAGTGCTTGTGGTTCTTCCAGCCGATCCAGGCGTAGT
>JBLMYD010000061.1:0-18065 GCA_050258095.1 Chloroflexota bacterium | reverse complement strand
GCCGACCCCGGGCGCACGAGGGGCGTCTCGGATCTCAGTTGTTGCCGCTCCAGATCGCGGTGTAGTCGGTGTCGCCGGGCGAGGAGCGCGGGCCCGGCGGTACGCCCGTGCCGTCGCCGTTGGTGGCGATGTTGGGGACGTTGCCGTTGAACGTTTCCGGGTTCCCGGCGGCACCGGGGCCGAAGGTGTACTCGCCTTCGCCGATCGAGTTGAACTTGCCGGAGCTTTCGACCGCCTGTTCGGAGACGGTCAGGACCGGGCAGACGAAGGGATCTTCGGCCCGTTCCGGCGGTCCGGCCGCCGACGCCGAGCCGGCGAAGATGCCCGCCAGTACCGCGACCGCGCTGACCGCGGTCAGCAACCGCTTGCGCATGCTTACCTCCTTGTCGGGTTCGTCGGCCGCCGCGTCGGCGGCCTCTCGGTCATCCAAACAGCGAGGTCTTACGAGCCCATTACGCGAGCTTGAAGGCTTTGGCTAGCATCGCTTGGGCCAACCAGCGAAGGAGGAATCGGCATGGCACTGAGCGACTACCGAGTCATCCCGGCGATCGCCGTGTCCGACATGGACAGGGCACGCGCGTTCTACGAGGGCAAGCTCGGCCTGACGAGCATGGGGGACCGACCCGACGGCGGCACCAGGTACGCCTGCGGCGAGGGCTCCTCGATCCACGTCTACCCCTCACCCGCCAACGCCGGCAAATCGACCGCGACGATGGCCGGCTTCGCGGTCGGCGACGTCGAGGCCGCGGTCGACGAGCTGATCGCCGCCGGCGTCACCTTCGAGCAGTACGACGTCGGTCCGATCAAGACCGACGAGAAGGGGATCGCTCAGATCGGCGACGTGAAGGGCGCCTGGTTCAAGGACCCCGACGGCAACATCATCTCGGTCAACCAGGAGTAGATCCTAAGGAGATTCTCAGTAGCCGCTTAGGGGGCTTTTCGCAGGAGGCGGGAACGTCGGGTTTGTGTGCTCGTCGAAGCGAGTCTCGAACCGGGATCGGCGATGAGAGTCCTGGTCACAGGTGGCGCCGGTTTCGTGGGCGGCAACCTGGTCGTCGCCCTGGCGAGCCGGCACCCCGACTGGGAGGTCGCGGCCCTCGACAACCTCTCCCGGCGCGGCTCGGAGCTCAACCTCCCGCGGCTCGAAGAGGCCGGGGTCGAGTTCTTCGAGGGGGACGTGCGCGACGTCGACCACCTGCGCGCGGCGGGGGACTTCTCGGCCTTGGTCGAGTGCTCGGCCGAGCCCTCCGTTCTCGCCGCTCTCAGCGACCCTTCCCGCTCTTTCGAGACGAACCTGCTCGGCGCCTTCAACTGCCTCGAGCGGACGCGCCGCTGCGACGGCTTTCTCGTCTTCCTCTCGACGAGCCGCGTCTACCCGATCCAGCCGCTGCGGTCCCTGGAGCTGATCGAGACGGCCACCCGCTTCGAGCTGGCCGCCGATCAGGCCGTGCCGGGCGCCGGCCCCGACGGCGTCTCCGAGGGCTTCCCCCTTGCCGGCGCCCGCACCCTCTACGGGGCGACGAAGCTCGGCGCGGAGCACCTGATAGAGGAGTACGCCAACGACTTCGGCGTGCGCGCCGCGGTCAACCGCTGCGGGGTGGTCGCCGGGCCCTGGCAGATGGGCCGCGTCGACCAGGGCGTCTTCTCGTGGTGGCTGCTCGCTCACCTCCTCGACTTCTCGCTCGACTACATCGGCTTCGGCGGCACGGGCAAGCAGGTGCGCGATCTCCTCCACGTCGCCGACCTGGTCGACCTGATCGACGAGCAGCTCTGCGACCCCGACCGCTGGAGCGGCGTGATCGCAAACGTCGGCGGTGGCAGCGGGCGCAGCCTCTCGCTGCTCGAGGCGACCGAGCTCTGCCGCGAGATCACCGGCAACGAGGTGCCGATCGGCGCCAGACCGGCGACCCGTCAGGGCGACGTCCCGGTCTACCTGAGCGACTGCTCCTACCTCGCCGAGCTGACGTCCTGGCGGCCGCGGCGCACCCCGCGCGAGCTGTTCTCCGACATGTTCGCCTGGGCCGCGGCGCACGAGGACGCGCTGCGCTACTCGCTGGACCTGGGGGCCACGGCCCGCTAGGGCGACGCGATGGCTGCTGCTCCAACCGCCGTCGTCACCGGCTCGGGAGGCCTGATCGGCTCGGAGACCGTCTCCCGCCTGGTCGCGGCCGGCTTCGACGTCGTCGGGATCGAGAACGACACGCGGGCCGTGCTGTTCGGCCCCGAGGCGTCGACCTCGCCGGTCACGGAGAGGCTGCGGCGCGAGCTGCCCGCCTTCCACAGCGTCGAGCTGGACATCCGCGACGCCACCGGAGTCGAGCGGGTCTTCGCCCGGGCGGGCGGGGAGGTCGAGCTCGTCGTGCACACGGCGGCCCAGCCCTCTCACGACTGGGCGGCAGGGGATCCCCAGACCGACTTCGGCATCAACGCCGTCGGCACGCTCAACCTGCTCGAGGCGGCTCGTGCCCATTGTCCCGACGCGACCTTCGTCTTCGTCTCCACCAACAAGGTCTACGGCGACGCGCCCAACCGCCTGCCGCTGAGCGCGGGCGAGACCCGCCTCGAGCTGGCAGCGGATCACCGCTGGTTCGACGGCATCGACACGACGATGTCCATCGACGCCACGCTGCACTCGCTCTTCGGCGCCTCGAAGGCGGCGGCCGACCTGCTGGTGCAGGAGTACGGGCGTTACTTCGGGATGCCGACGGCCTGCTTTCGCGCCGGTTGCCTGACCGGGCCGAACCACGCGGGGACCATGCTGCACGGCTTCCTCGCGTACCTGATGAAGTGCACGGTGAGCGGCGAGCCCTACACGGTCTTCGGCCACGGCGGGCTCCAGGTGCGCGACAACCTGCACAGCGCCGATCTCGTCGACGCCTTCCTCTGCTTCCACGAGCGGCCGCGACCCGGCGCCGTCTACAACATCGGGGGCGGACGCGGCAACAGCTGCTCGGTGCTGGAGGCGATCCGGTCCTGCGAACGGGTCGCCGGGCGCGAGCTGCGCTGGAAGCCGAGCGAGAAGGCGCGGATCGGCGACCACCGCTGGTGGATCAGCGACGTCGGGCAGTTCGGCTCGGACTACGGCTGGCGCCCCCGCCGGTCCCTGGAGACGATCCTGCGCGAGATCCACGACGCAAACGCCGAGCGCTGGGCGGCGCTCCCGGCATGAAGCTCTCGGTGGTCATCCCGGCTCGCGACGAGGAGGGGGTCGCCGGCGAGACCGTCGAGCGGATCGTCGCCGCGCTCGAGCGCGAGCGGATCGTGCACGAGGTGATCGTCGTCGACGACTGGAGTCGCGACGGCACGGCCGCCGCGGTCGCGCGGGTCTCCGCCCGGCATCCCCAGGTCCGGCTCGTGCGCTCGCGCCGGCAACCCGGCTTCGGCCACGCCGTGCGCTCGGGTCTCGACGCCTACACCGGCGACGCCGTCGCGATCGCGATGGCCGACGGTTCGGACAGCCCCGAGGACCTGATCGCCTATCACCGTCTGCTCGAAGACGGCTACGAGTGCGTCTTCGGCTCGCGCTTCATGCCCGGCTCCTCGGTCGAGGACTACCCGCCGCTGAAACTGGTCGTCAACCGGATCGTCAACTGGGGCATCAGGCTGCTCTTCCGGCACGGCTACAACGACACGACGAACGCCTTCAAGGCCTACCGGCGCGAGATCGTCGACAGCGCTCAGCCTCTCCTCTCGCGCCACTTCAATCTCACGGTTGAGCTGCCGCTCAAGGCCGTGGTCCGCGGTTGCCGCTTCGCGGTCGTGCCGATCTCCTGGACGAACCGCCGCCGCGGCACCTCGAAGCTCTCCCTCAACGAGATGGGCAGTCGGTACCTGTTCATCGTCCTCTACGTGTTCCTCGAGCACCACCTGAGCCGCGGCGACTACCGCCGCGCCGGCATCCCGCACTCCGCCCGGCGAGGTCAGCGCCCGCAGACGGAGGGCGCCCGGACGCGCCGCGACGGCGCCCATGCCGGGCCGCCCCGGCGACGTCCGAGCCGCAGGGCCGGTCAGTGAGGCGTGCCCCCGGCATCCCGCCGTGGCGCCGCGCGCGGCGCATCCTCCTGATCGCGACCGTGATCTGCCTCGTTCCCGCCGGGATCTCGTACCTGCACACGATGACCAGGCACCACAACGTCGGCTTCGGCGTCGCGAGCGTCGAGTGGATGCGCGCGCACGGCGGCAACGGGGTCGTCTCCCAGATCGAGAACTGGTACTACACGCTCACCGCGCCCTCCAAGGGCGGGCCGCCGCTGCGCTCGCTGCCGTCGGTCGGCATCGCCGACGGCTCGCGCTCCCAGGGCGCCGATCCCTACCGACCGCCTCGGATAAAGCCGCTGATCCACCCGGCTCTGCCGGGGGAGGGGGTTTGGAAACCGGCTGCCGCCCACGCGGGCCCGAGCCCGCCCGTCCTCGTCACGACCTTCCGCAGCGATCCCGAATACCCGCAGTTCGTCGCCGGCGTCGCCTGGATCGACTCCTCCCGCACCCATCTCGCCTACGTGCCGGGCCTCGACGAGCCGCCCTCGATCGAACACCGCGGTCCCGCCGAGGTTCCCCCCTCGAAGCGCCGCCACGTGGTTGCGACGTTCAACGGAGGCTTTCCGCTCGAAACCTCGAATGCCGGCCTCGTCTACCGGGGCCACACGGTGGAAACGATGGTCAACGGCATCGCCACGCTGGTCGAGTACAGGGACGGCCGCGTCGACATCGTCCGCTGGGGGCACGGCGCCAACCCGAGCAGGCACGTCTGGTTCGCGAAGCAGAACCTGCCCCCGATCGTCTACGGCGGCCGCCTCAACCCCAACCTCAGCGACGGGCCGGAATGGGGGGCGACGGTGAACAACGCGGTGCGGGTCTGGCGCTCGGGCCTAGGCATCGACTCCCGCGGCAATCTGATCTACGCCGTCGCCAACTACCAGACGGTCGGCTCCCTGGCCGAAATCCTCCGTCGCGCGGGCGCCGTTCGCGCGCTCGAGCTCGACATCAACGAAGACTGGGTCAGCTTCAACACATACCGGGGACCCGGCGCCCGCCATCCAGCGAGCCTCCTGCCCGAAATCTACCAACCCGCCGACCGGTACCTGGCCCCCGACGAACGCGACTTCTTCGCCGTCTACGCAAAGGGGGGCTGGTAGCGATGCGACGGCGCATCTCGCCCGCAGCGCGCGCTCGGCGCGCGCTGCTCTTCGACACGCTTGCCGCCATCGTCCTCGCCGCGCTGACGCTCGGCATCGCGTCCGGCCTCGGAATCATCGGCTTCTTCGGCCTGCCGCTGCTGGTCGCGCTGCTGCTCTGGATCGGGATCGAGAGGCTGGCGTCGCGACGCCGGCGCCCGACACGGCCTGCGCGTTTGAGGCCCTCTACGCGACGACCGTCGCCGGAACCCGCTCCGAGACGACCGTCCTCGCGCCGTCCCCCGGCCGCACGGTGATGTTGCGGCGCCGCGCCACCTCGGCCCGCCCGGCGGGCTGCAGGGCGAGCGTGCGCAGCGCCTCGCGCAGGACGATTTTCATCTCGAGCATCGCGAAGCTCGCCCCCAGGCAGCGGCGCCGGCCGCCGCCGAAGGGGATCCAGGTGTAGGTGCCGGGCGGCTCGTCGAGGAAGCGCTCGGGGCGGAAGGCGAAGGGCTCGGGGTAGATCTCGGGGTCGTGGTGGATCAGGTAGCTGCTGAGGACGAGGCTGCAGCCGGTCGGGTAGGTCCAGCCGCCGACCTCGATCGGCTTCACGACCAGGCGCGGCGCCGCGTTGGGCAGTACGGGCCGGGTGCGCAGCGTCTCCTGGATCGTCGCCGTCAGGTAGGCGTCGTCCTCGCCGTCGACCTCGTCGGTCAGGCGGGCCAGCGCCGGCGGCTCGCGGGCGAGGCGCTCGAAGGCCCAGGCCAGGGTCGTCGCCGTCGTCTCGTGGCCGGCGACCAGCAGCGTCAACAGCTCGTCGCGGATCTCCTGCTCGCTCATCGGCGTCTCGTCCTCGTGGCGCGCCTCGAGCAGCATCGCCAGCACGTCGTCGTGCTCGGCGCCGTCCCCCGCCGCCCGCCGCTCGGCGATCAGCGCGAAGAGCAGCTCGTCCACCTCCGCCTGGTTGCGGGCGAAGCGGACGAAGGGGCCGACCCGTTCGAGCACCCTGCGGGCGAGGCTGCCCTCGGGCGGCGGCATCAGGCTGAGCGGCCGATCGCCGAAGGTCAGCATCTCGCGCAGGCGCACGCGCAGCGCCTCGAAGCGCGGGCCGGGATCGAGGCCGAAGACCGCGCGCAGGACGATCTTCAGGGTCAGGTTCTGCATCCGCGGGTGCAGCTCGACCGGCACGTCGCGCGGCAGCGCCGCCAGCTCCGCGGCCGTCACCTCCTCCATCAGGCCGGCGAGCCGCTCCATGCGCTCGCCGTGGAAGGCGGGCAGCATCAGCTTGCGCTGTTCCATGTGGGCGCCTTCGTCGAGCAGGATCACCGAGTTGGAGCCGAGGACCGGTTCGAGCACGCGCGCGCCCCGGCCCGGCCAGAGGACGTCGGGCGGCGCCGTGAAGACCTCCTTGACGTCGGCCGGGTCGGAGAGCATCACGAAGGGCGTCGCGGCCGGGAACTTGACCGTGAAGCGCTTGCCGTAGCGCTCGCGGAAGCGGCGCAGGGAGGCGAACGGGCGGGTCCAGAAGCCGACCATCTGCAGCGCCGAGGGATAGGAGGGACCGGGGGGCAGGCCTGCTCGTCTCATCTTCACTGCTCAGTATCCCAACAGCCGGGCGAATCGGGTTAGTCTTGCGTTATGGCAATCAAGCTTCATCGCTGCTCCGGGACGTGGGCCAAGATCAACGCGCATCCCTGCTGGAAAGTGCAGAAGGCGCTCGACGAGCAGGGGATCGAGTACGAGATGGTCAAGGGACCGCTGCGGCCGAGCAAGCGCGACGACCTCGAGCGGCTCTCCGGCCAGCGCAAGTACCCGGTGATCGAGTTCGAGGACGGCCGCGTCTACCGCGAGGAATCGACCGACATGGCGGCGCGGATCCGCGACGGCAAGCTCTTCGAGCAGGACGACGGACCGGCGCCGGCCGCCTAGTGGGCGCGCTCCGCTTCCAGGTCTCGGTCTCGCTCGACGGCTACCTCGCCGGTCCCAACCCCAGCGAGGAGCACCCGCTCGGCGAAGGCGGCATGGCGCTGCACGAGTGGGCGTTTGCGCTCGCCGCCTGGCGCGCGCCGCACGGGCGCGAGGGCGGCGAGGTCAACGCCAGCACGCCGGTCTTCGAAAGAGATGGTGGACGGGGTCGGCGCCACGATCATGGGGCGCAACATGTTCGGCGGCGGCCCGGGGCCGTGGGGCGAGGACCCGTGGCAGGGCTGGTGGGGCGAGGATCCGCCCTTCCACACGCCGGTGTTCGTCCTCACTCACCACGAGCGCGAGCCGCTCGAGATGAAGGGCGGCACGACATTCACGTTCGTCACCGACGGGATCGAGTCGGCCCTCGCTCAGGCGACCGAGGCGGCGGCCGGCAAGGCCGTCTCGCTCGGCGGGGGCGCGGACACCCTGCAGCAGTACCTGGCCGCCGGCCTCGTCGACGAGCTCTGGCTGAACGTCACTCCGGTCCTGCTCGGGTCGGGCACGCGCCTCTTCGACGAGCGCGTCGCTGCGGCTGACCTGACGCTCGAGCAGGTCCGGGCGGTCGAGGCGCCCGGCGTTACGCACCTGAAGTACCGCGTGGCGCGCTAGACCCAAGTCCCGCCCCCACGGTGCGGCGCGCCTTCTGCGCAGGTTTTGTTGCACTCTTTTGTCTTCGTGCGCACCACGCGTGCGCTTCAGCCTCCTAGGGTGGCAACATGGAGGCAATGAGGGAGAGCTGGACCGACGATCGGCTGGACGACCTGAACCGTCACATGGACGAGCGCTTCGACCACGTCGAGACGCGCTTTCAGCGGGTCGACCTGAGGTTCCAGCAGATCGACGAGCGCTTCAAGCAGGTCGATGAGAGGTTCCAGCAGATCGACCAGCGCTTTCAGCAAGTCGATGAGAAGCTCCGGCAGGTCGACCAGCGCTTTGACCGGGTCGAAACCGACCTGAAGGATCTGCGTACGGACCTGAAGGACCTACGCACGGAAATGAACATGCGCTTCGACGCCTTGCACCGCACGATGATCCAGTTCTCCGCCGGGATGCTCGCGGCGATGGGCACGGCGATCATCGGCGTGATCGCGACGCAGCTCTAATCCGCGAACTGCGCGCGGCCGACCCGGCTCGGTTTACGCCTCAACCTCGAGCCAGGTGCCCTTCGGGCCGAGGTTGTAGATCGGGGTGTCGCCGATCTTGCTCTCGCAGCCCCAGGACTCGTGGATGTGCCCGCAGACGGCGAGGCGCGGGCGCTTCTCGACGATCGCGTGCAGCTCCGCCGTGCTGCCGAAGCTGTCGCCGGCGCCGTTTTCGTCGCAGTGCCCGTGCGGCGGCGAGTGGAGGACGAGGACGGCGTCCTCGGGGCAGAGGGCGAGCATCACCGCCGCTTTCTCCTCGTTCAGGTCGAAGCTCCACTCCCAGGGCGTCACCGGGACCCCGGCGCCGAGGCCGTAGAACTCGACGCCGCCGATTGTCGCGCCGCCCCCGTGCAGGACGGTGGCCGCGCCCCAGCCCGCTGTTGCCTCGCGCAGCGCCTCGTCGGTCTCGTTGTTGCCGGGGACGAGCACGGTCGGGGTCTTGATCCCCGCAAGAGCGTCGATCGTCTCCTCCAGCCCCTCGTGCACGGAGGCGAAGTCGCCGGCGCCGATCACCACGTCGGCCTTCTCGGACATCTCGACCAGGCGCGCCGCCCGGTCGAGGTCGCGGTGCAGGTCGCTGAAGGCGAGCAGTTTCATGCGCCCAACCTAGCGGGTCGCAGGCGGGGTAGGGGCGTCCGGGATCCGCGTCGGGCCAGGCGAGGGAGTCAGGCGCCCGCCGGCTCCTCGGCCGCTTCTTCGGCCTTGCCGGCCGGCATCGTCGCCAGGGCGACGACGAAGGCGATCGCCATCGCCGCGGCCATCGCGTAGAAGACCGTGCGGCTGGCGAGGGCGAAGTCGTGCTGCACGGCGGCGTAGAGGTGGCTCGCCCCGACCCCCGCCACTTCGGTGAAGCCTTCGCTGTTGTTGGCGCTGCCCTGGCTGAGCGATTCGGCGATCGCGTCGGCTTGCCCCTTGGGCACGCCCTGCGCTCCCAGGGTCGACTCCAGGTTCGCCTTGTTCTCGAGGATCAGGATCGTGCCCAGCACGGCCATGCCGAGGCTGGAGCCGAAGTTGCGCACGGTCTGGGTGATGCCGGTCGCCTCGCCGTAGCGGCTGGCCGGGACCCGGTTGAGCGCGTCGGTGTTGGCCGGAGCGAGGATGAGCCCGATGCCGGCGCCGGTGAGCACGATCCAGTACCACTGCGAGCCGACCGAGAGGTCGGGCAGGGAGTGGGCCCAGAGGGCGAAGCCGATCGCGGCGACGGCGCAGCCGAGCACGACCGAGGGCCTGGCGCCGACCCGGTCGAGCATCCGGCCGCCCACCTGCGAGGCGGAGGCGAAGCCGGCGAAGAAGATCAGCAGGTAGAGACCGGTTTCCGAGGCGCTTTCGCCGAGCGAGACCTGCGCGTACATGCTGGCGAAAAAGAAGAGCGGGACGAAGGGAATCATCAGCAGGAAGAGGATCGCGTTGTCGGCGGCGAAGGCGCGGTCGGCGAAGACGCGCACCCGGATCAGGGGGTTCTCGACCCGCAGCTCGTAGCGGACGAAGGCGGCGAGAACCGCGATGCCGGCGGCGATGCAGATCCAGGTCACCGCGCTGCCCCAGCCCCAGACGCTCGACTGCTGCAGGCCGAGCACGGCCAGGCCCATGCCGCCGGAGACGAGCACGGTGCCGCGATAGTCGAGCGGCGCCGGCTGCTTGCGGTTCTCGGGCTTGGCGATCGCGGTGAGGACGAGGGCGATGACGGCGACCGGGATGTTGACCCAGAAGATCGCCCGCCAGGTGACCTCGACCAGGTAGCCGCCGGCGAGCGGGCCGATCGCGGTCAGGCCGCCGGTGATCGCGAAGAAGATCGCCATCGCCCGGCCGCGCTCGCGTACCGGGAAGGCGCCGAGGACGATCGCCAGCGCGGCAGGGAACATGATCGCCGCGCCGGCGCCCTGGATGACGCGGAAGGTGATGATCCAGGCCTCGTCGAGGCTGCCGGTCGGGGTCGCGCCGCAGAGGGCCGAGGCGGTGGCGAAGACGACCACGCCGATCACCACCATCTTGCGGTGGCCGGCGATGTCGGCGAGACGCCCGCCGAAGGCGAACAGCGCCGAGAGCGAGAGCAGGTAGCCGTTGACGATCCACTGCACGCCGGTCGAGGAGAGCGAGAGGTCGTCCTGCAGGCTCGGCACGGCGATCGCGACGATCGTCATGTCGATGAAGGTCATCGCGACGGCGAAGATCATCGCCGCCAGGACCAGGTTCTTGTTGGCGCCGCCGGAGTTCTCCATGCCCGCCCGATTTGCCGCCCCCACCCCAATCCCTCCGCCGACGGGCCTAAAACCGACGCATAGCGACGGAAATAGGCCCGTCGGCGGGCGGTTTCGATAGGCTCGCGCTCCTCATGCCGGACGTCTTCTGGATCGGAGCGGTGCTCGCGGGGGGGATCTTCCTCGTCGGCGTCTTCGCCGGCGCCCGCTCGCACACGACGAGCGTCTTCTCCGGCGCCGCGATCGGCGCCTTCCTCGGCGTCATGCTCGCCTTCCCGCTGCTGGCGATCGGGCTGGCGACGAGCTGAGCCTCAGCCGCGGTCAGGCCTCGGCGGCCTGCGGCCGGCGAACCCGCCGGCGCCCCTCGCCGTAGAGGCGGGTCTCGTAGGCGATCATCGCCCAGATCAGGACGTTGGCCACGGTGAGCGCCAGGAGCGCCGGCACCTCGGTCGCGACCGGGACGAGGAGCAGGAGGATGATCGCGAGGCCCAGCCGCTGGCGGTTGATCGTGCGCACGTGCCGGTAGCGGAAGGCGACGTGGCCGAGCAGGTAGACGGCGATGCCGCCGAGCAGGGCGAAGGCGGGGACGGTGTGCAGGTGGGAGCCGCTGTGGCCGATCGTCATCTTCAGCCCGAGGGCGACGAGGACGACCCCGGCGACCATCGCCAGGTGCAGGTAGGAGTAGGAGTCGCGAGCCATCTCGTTGCGGACGCGCCCGGGCTCGGCCTCGGCCAGCCTGCGGCCCGAGACGATCGCGACCACGTCGAAGTAGACCCACCACATCGCCGACGTCAGCGCCACGCCGAGGACGGCGGCGGTGCCGATGCCGAGGGTGAGCGCGCCCGCGGCGCCGACGCCGATCGCGACGACCGACTCGCCGAGGGCGATGATGACGACGAGGCCGTGGCGCTCGGCGAAGTGGCCGGGGACCAGCTTCCAGCCCTCCGAGCCGAAGAAGTAGGGGCCCGCCATGTCGAGGAAGAGGGCGAGCGCCCAGAGCGCCCCCTGGGCGAGGCCGTCGAAGAGCGAGGCGGTCGCCAGCAGGGCTACCGCGACCGCCGTGCTGACGGCGAGGCCGAGGACCGAGTGGCGCAGGGCGTCGTCCTCGGGGCTGGCGAGCATGAAGAGGGCGATGTGCGCCGTCCGCACGACGCCGTAGATCAGGGCGAAGGCGAGCGCCAGGCTGCCGAACGCCTCGGGCACGCAGATCGAGACGAGCAGCAGCGCCGCCATCGCGCCGAACATGACGAGGCGTACCGCGCCCTCCTCGGGGTCGATCACGCTGGTCAACCACGAGTAGCCGGTCCAGGCCCACCAGAGCATGCCGAGCACGAGCAGGCCCTGGGCGAGTCCCGACCAGGTCGGGTGGTGCGACATCAACGCCGTGCACTGGGTGACGGCGAGGACGAAGACGAGGTCGAAGAAGAGCTCCAGCGGCGTCACCCGCTCGCCGTCGCGCAGCGTCGCGCTGATCAGCGGGCGCGTCTCGCCGGGGGCGGCCATCGCCGCCATGATGTCAGGCGTCTTCGGCCGCGTACTGCGCCAGCAGCTCGCGCTCGCGATCGCGCTTCGGGAAGCCGAAGAAGACGAGGGCGCCGCCGAGCAGGATGGCGACGATGCCGGCCGCGTAGGCCCACTGGTCGCCGTGCAGGAAGGAGGCCTTGGCCGCGGCGACGATCTGTTCGGCGTGGGCCGGGTAGCGCGAGGCGAGGTCGGCGGCGCCGGCGAAGGACTTGGTCAGCTCGCCTTCGACGTTTTCGGTGATCCGCGCCGACTGGCCCGAGCTGGCGATCGCTTCGCTGGCCGCCGCCGCGTAGCCGGCGGTGAGCAGGGCGCCGAGGATCGACTGCATGATCGCGCCGCCGAGGTCGCGCTGCAGGTCGGCAGTGCCCGAGGCCATGCCCGCCCGCTTGACCGGGACCGAGCCGGTCAGCGAGCGCGAGGCGGGCGTGCCGGCGAAGCCGACGCCGATGCCGACGAAGGCGTAGCCGAGACCGACCTTCCAGTAGGGGATGCCGCCCTTCCAGAGCAGCAGCATCGTGAGGAAGCCGAGGACGCAGAAGACGTAGCCGAGGAGCAGCGTGAAGCGGGCCCCGCGCGCCTCGACCAGCTTCGCCGAGCGCGGCGCGACGACCACCATCAGCGCCGCCGCGGGGAGGATCGCCAGGCCGGAGTCGAGCGTCGAGTAGTCGAGCACGTTCTGCAGGAACTGCTGGCCGATGAACATCGCGCCCATCAGCGAGCCGAAGACGATGATCCCGGCGCAGGCGGCGACCCAGAAGACGCGCCGCCGGGCGACGTCGAGGTCGTAGAGGGGCGAGGGCGCGCGGCGCTGGCGGACGACGAAGGCACCGACCGCCGCCAGCGCGACGAGGCCGAGCCCGATCGCCAGCGAGCCCTTGCCGGGAACGGGCGCCAGGTTGATGGCGAGGACGAGCGCCGCGACCATCAGCATCGCGAGGACGCCGCCGAGGTTGTCGACCGGGTCGGTGGTCTCGTTGACGTGGGCCGGCACGTAGCGCCAGGCGAGGAAGAGGGCGACGGCGGCGAGCGGGATGGTGACGAGGAAGACCGAGCCCCAGTCGAACTGCTCGAGCAGGGCCCCGGAGAGCAGCGGGCCGAGCGCGGCGATCGCCCCGCCCAGCGCCGACCAGAGGGCGATCGCCCGCGTCCGCGCGGCGCCGGACCAGAGCGCGGTGATCAGCGCCAGCGTCGTCGGGAAGGCCATGCCTGCGGCGACGCCGCCGGCCAGGCGGGCGACGAAGAGGACGTCGATCGAGGGCGCCAGGCCGGCGAGCAGCGAGGTCGGGAGCGAGAGCCCGGTGCCGAGCAGCAGCATCGCCTTGCGCCCGTAGCGGTCGCCGAGCGCGCCGAGGTAGAGGACCGAGGACGCCAGCCCGAGCGAGAAGCCGACCGCGACCAGGTTCAGCGACGTCTGGCCGGCGTCGAAGGCCTTGCCGATGTCGGGCAGGGCGACGTTGGCGACGGCCAGGTTGAGGTTGGCCACCGCGGCGACGAGGATCAGCCCGGTGAGGACGAGCCCGGCGCGCTTGGGGCTGCTCGACTCCATCTGCGCTCTGGAACCTATCCGAGCGCCCTCCCGGCGCGGGGGATAGGGTCCGGCGGCGATGGCGGAAGAGCGCAAGCGGCCGGAGGCGCCGCGCACCGAGAAGGTCCTGAAAGGCATCTGGCGGCTGCGGCTGCCGCTGCCCTGGCCGGGCGTGCCGCACGGCAACGTCTGGGCGGTCGCCGCCGACGGCGGCATCGTCCTCTTCGACACCGGGATCGGCGGCAAGGGGCGGATGCGCCAGTTCGACCTCGCCCTCGCCCAGATCGGCTTCGGCGTCGAGGACGTGCGCCTGGTCGTCTGCACCCACTCGCACACCGACCACTACGGGCTGGCGGCGCCGATCCTCGCGGGCGCCGGCTGCGAGCTCTGGATGCACCCGGCCTGGGAGCACGTGCGGCTGCTCGCCGACGACCCGGCGGCGGCGCTCGAGCAGCGGCTCGAGGTGGCGCGGCAGAGCGGCGTGCCGCCGGCCGCGCTGGAGCGCTACCGCGGCGCCCGCAGCGACGACGGCGACGCCGGGATCGAGGCGATCGTCGAGCCCGACCGCGACCTCCTGCCCGGCGTCGAGGTCGAGACCGACCTCGGCACCTGGCAGGTGCACGAGACACCCGGCCACGCGCCTTCCCACGTCTGCCTGCACCAGCCCGAGAGCAGGCTGATGATCTCCGGCGATCACCTGCTGGGGCGCACCGTGCTCTTCTTCGACTACGGCCACACGCCCGACCCGATCGGCGAATTCCTCGGCGGCCTCGACGAGATCGAGCCGCTCGCCGTCGACCTCTGCCTGCCCGGCCACGGCCGGCCCTTCCGCGACCCGCAGGCGAAGATCGCCGAGACGCGCCGCCAGGTCGACGAGCTGCTGGCGAAGACGCGCGACGCGCTGGAGGAGGGCGAGCGAACCGCCTTCGAGGTCGTGGCCGAGATCGTCGGCGCCGAGAACGTCAACACTCCGGTCAGCGCCTGGGTCCTACAGATCGTCCTCTCCTGTCTCGACCACCTGGCGATCCTCGGCGAGGTCGAGCAGGTCGAGGGCACCGACCCGCAGCGCTGGCGACGTGCCTCCGGTTGAGTACCCATAGGGGCCCCGAACTGGAGGCACGTCCGACGCGGGGCGTCGGTAGCCTTCCGGCTCGTGGCCAGCTTCACCTTCACGCGCGAGATCGCGGCGCCCGCGGAGACGGTCTTCGAGATCCTCACCGACCACCGCCGCTACGCCGAGATCACGCCGCTGCGCCGCTCGGAGCTGGAGCGGGAGGGGGAGCCGGCGCCGAACGGGGTCGGTGCGATCCGCAAGCTGACCGCGGTCGGGCCGCCGCTGCGCGAGGAAGTCGTCGCCTACGACGCCCCGCGGCGCTTCTCCTACACCCTGCTCTCGGGCGCCCCCGTGCGCGACCACCTCGGCACGGTGGAGCTGAGCAGCGAGGACGGCAGGACGACGATGGTCTACGCGGTCCGCACCCAGCCGACGCTTCCCGTCGTCGGCCCGGTCGTCGTCGCCGTGATCAAACAGTCGGTGAAGACGCTCGTCGAAGGGGTCGTCGCCGAGTCCGAGCGGCGCGCCGCGAGCGCGGGTTGAGCCGGCGCGGATGAGCCCGCGCATCGAGCAGAGCGAGCTGCGGCGACGAGCGATCGAGGGAGTCCGCGACGAGGTCGAGGCGTTCGGCAGCGCCGCCCCCGACTCGCTGCTGATCCGCCGCGAGGGCCTGCTGGCGGCGGTCGTGCCGGCGGCGCCCCAGCGCTCGATCTTCAACTCGGTCTTCTACGACGACCCGGTTGCGCTCGCCGCCGAGCTGGACCCGCTGGAAGCGACCTACGAGTCCCACGGCGTGCGCGCCTGGACCGTCTGGGTGCCGGATTCCGACCGCGAGAGCGCCCGCCTGCTCGGCGGCCGCGGTCACTCGCTCGACGCCGCGCCGCGGGCGATGGCGATGGAGCTCGCCGAGCTCACCGCCTCGCCGCCCGCTCCCGACGGGGTCGAGACGGGCCCGGTAACGCCCGCGGTCTGCGCCGACCTCAACGACCGCGCCTACGGCTACGGCGAGGACGGCTTCCGCGCCGGGCTCGCTGGCGAGACGGCGATCCGCTGGCACGGCGCCTACGAGGGCGAGACGCCGGTCGGCTGCCTCGGCACGATCGCCGTCGGCGACGACTGCTGCGTCACCGGCGTCGCCACGCCGCCCGAGCACCAGGGCCGCGGCATCGCCAGCTGGCTGATGGCCCGCGCCCTCGCCGCGGCGCGCGAGGAGGGGATGGCGACCGCCTCGCTGCAGGCCTCGAAGGCGGGCGCGCCGCTCTACGAACGCATCGGATTCCGCGATCTCGGGTTCGTCGAGATGTGGGAGCTTCGCCGCTGAGCGGGAAATCCGGGAAAGCGCGGCTGGCGACGCGCGTGCGCGACGAGGCCAAGCGCCTCTGGCACGAGCGCCGGCGCCTCGCCGTCGGCCTGATCGCCGGCGGCCTGGTTGCGATCGTCGGCGCCGGGATCCTCGCCTACGAGCTGCTCAAGCGCCCGCCCGACGTCCACAACCCGAACGCCGCCTTCGTCCTGAAAAAGCCGCCGAAGCCGCGGGCGAAGACTGTCAACTGGCCGATCTTCGGCCTCAACCCCGCCCGCACCCGCTACCTGCCGGCGAAGGGAGTGAAGCCGCCCTACCGGCTGCTCTGGCACTTCACCGAGCGGCCCCTGCTCGAGTTCCCGCCGATCTACGTCGGCGGCAAGCTCTACTTCGTCAACAACAACGGCTACGCCTACGCGCTCGACGCCAACACCGGCAAGGTGCTCTGGAAACGCCGCATCGGCGCCCTCAACGCCTCCTCGCCGGCCTATTACAAGCACCGCCTCTACATCGTCAACCTGGTGCCGGGCCACATCGTCAAGCTCGACGCGAGGACGGGGAAGACGCTCTGGAAGCGCTCGCTGCCGGGCCGCGCCGAGTCCTCGCCCCTGGTCCTCGACGGCACCGTCTACTTCGGCTGCGAAGACGGCGAGCTCTTCGCGCTCAACACGCGCAACGGCCACACGCGCTGGGCGACGACGCTGGGGGGAGCGGTCAAGTCGGCCCCCGCCTACCACAACGGGACGCTCTTCGTCGGCGATTACGGCGGCTACATGAACGCCGTCGACGCCAAGACGGGGAAGATCGAGTGGCAGACCGCCTCCCAGGGCCAGGGCTTCGGCACCTCGGGCGAGTTCTACTCGACGCCGGCCGTCGCCTTCGGCCGCGTCTTCGCCGGCAACAACGACGATCGCGTCTACTCCTTCGAGGAGAAGACGGGTGCGCTCGCCTGGTCGCACTCGACCGGGGGGTACGTCTACTCGGGACCGGTCGTCGCCAACACGAAGCACACGCCGCCGACCGTCTACATCGGCTCCTTCGACGGCGACATCTACGCCCTCGACGCGAAGACGGGCGCGACCCGCTGGCAGCGCTCGGCCGGCGGCCAGGTGGTCGGCTCGCTCTCCGCGGTGGGCGAAGTCGTCTACGTGGCCGAGTTCACCAACGGCTCGACCAACGGGTACGAGATGAAGACCGGCCGCCAGGTCTTCCACTACAAGACCGGCACCTACACGCCGGTGATCTCCGACGGGCGGCGGATCTACCTCGTCGGCTACTCGAGCATCAACGCGCTGCAGCCCTACAAGTACAAAGCCGCCGTGGGAAGCAGCGTCAAGGCGCCACCAGGACCGACGCCCGGGCACCGCCGCCGACAAGGGCGCCCCGTTCGAGCAAAGGCAAAGGGACGTTGACCGGGCGGGCGGCGCGGAAGCGGGCGAGGGTGAAGTTGTAGGAGACCGGCTTCGACTCGACGCGGCGGAAGGCGGCGGGGAGGAGGCGCGCGGCGCGGTGCTCGGCGCTGGCCGAGCCGACCAGGTCGATCTCGCGCAGCGTCAGCCGCTTGCCGCCGGCGAAGCGGGCGCCGAGGTAGTAGCGCAGCGGCTGGTTGCCCGAGTAGCGGATCGAGACCACGGCCGTGCCGGGACGCAGCGGCCCGACTTCGTGGGCGGCGTTGCGCAGGTCCTCGCGCTGCAGCCGCGGCAGGCGATCGATCTCGAGCGTGAAGACGAGCGAGCAGAGGCAGAAGGCGACGGCGAGGCCGAGGCCCAGCCGCCCCGCCCGAAGCACGCCGAAGCCGGCGCCGAGCAGGACGACCAGCGGCACGAAGACGGGGATCAGGTTGCGCCCGTCGAGGTAGTCGGCGCCGAAGGCGCCGAGCAGCAGCGGCAGGCCGACACCGGCCGCCCCGACCGCGGCCGCGAGCCCGCCCGCGCGCCGCTCGTCCGGATCGCCCCGCCAGGCCAGCAGCAGGAGGGCCGCCAGCGCCAGGGCGAGCGGGACGCCGAGCGGGATCGGTCCCGGCTGGCGCTTGCCGTGCTCGTCGCCGTTGTCGTTGCCGGCCAGCTTCGCCGCGGCGCGTTCCAGCCGTTCCCCGAGCGGCTGCTGCGCGATCCAGCCCGCATGCGCGTTGTCCGCCTGTCGCACCGCGATCGGCAGCAGCAGAGCGCCCGCAGCAATTACCGCCCCAGTCGCAACGATCACCCTCCGCCGACGGGTCGCAAGACGCGGGCCGGCCG
>JBLMYD010000060.1:0-5588 GCA_050258095.1 Chloroflexota bacterium | reverse complement strand
GGTGATTCTTGAACGCCGCAAACCCGGCGACGATCTTGCCCTGTATACGAAAGCGGGGACGCGGTATGAGATCACCTCTTCGGCTTCCGGGACGATCTCGAGGATCGTGCGCCGCAGCTCTCAAAGCGTTGTCCGCTTCGGCTCCTCGAGAGCCTGTAGGTAGCTTTCGACCTGCTCGGCGGACACCCCTGCGGAGTGTAGGGGCGCATCGCTCTCGCTCCCGCTCGGGCGTGGTTTCCCGCACCGGAGCGGTGGCAATCCCCGGATGGCGAACCCGAGATCGGGACCCACAATGGGTGGTAATGCGGGGTGTTTTTGTCTACCGGCGTCCCACCGTGGCCTTTGCCGCGGTTGCGGCGGCGCTCCTCCTTCCCGCGACCTGCCTTGCCGCCGCCGCCTCGCTCGATCGCAGCTTCAACGGCAACGGCCGGCTGGTGATCAAGGCCACCAGGTACAGGGCCGGGGGCAACCTCTTCGAAGTCACACGGCTGCTGCCGATCGCAATGGCGAGTGCGGCTGCGCCGGGTGGCGAACTCGTCGTCGCCCACGACCGGCGCGTCTTCCGCTTCCGCGCCAACGGCCGCCCGCGCCGCTACTTCGCCGGCAACGGGCGCGCCGCGATCCCGATCCCAGTGGGGATGAGCTTTCAGCTCGCCGGGATGGCGGTCGACTCGCGCGATCGCGTGCTCGTCGCTGGCACGACCAAGCCGGTAGGGGCGAGCGGCGGCTCGCGGGACGCGCGGGTCGGCGTCTATCGCTTCATGCCCAACGGCAAGCTCGACGCCACCTTCGGCAGCCGCGGTCGCGCCGGTTCCCAGCTCGGCCCGATGGAGGCGACCGGTCTCGTCATCGACTCTCACGACCGGCCGGTGCTGACCGGGTTCTCGGCGCTGACACCGTCCTCCTGCAATGCAAAATCGCCCGTCTACCTCAACACGACCGTGGTCACGCGGCTGACCACCCGCGGAGATCCAGATCCCACCTTCGGCGGCGGCACCTTCACCGACCCGCTCGAAGACCCTCACCTGCCGGCGCTGACCGCAAGCGGGAAGGGCATCGTCTACGTGAGCACCCCCGACCGGCGCTGCGCCGGATTTGAAGGATATTTCGGTCTCGTCGGCGCCCCCGCGGCCTCGATCCTCTCGCCAAGCGGCGGCCTCGCGCTGCGCTTCCCGGTGCGCCCCGGCGAACCCTATGGCTTCTGGCTGGAGCAGTATCTGGAAGAGACGTCGCTCGCCGTCGACCGTCAAGGTCGGATCGTGGTGCTGATGACGGCAGAGCCTCCGGAGGGCGGCGATGAGATCCTCCAAGAGGTCCGCCGACTGCTTCCCGACGGCAGCCCCGACCCCCAGTGGCGGACCTGGATCAGCGACATCACGGGCTTCGGTTCCGAACAGCCGGTGGCGGTAGTCACGACCGACAGGCGCAACCGCGTCATTCTCGCCGGCTCCTCACTGCGGAGGGAAGGTCGCCTCGAAACTGCCGGGTTCGCGGTGGAGCGCCTGAACGCCGCCGGCAAGCTGCAGACCTGGTTCGGCCGTGACGGCGTCGCCAAAGCTTGGTTCGACAAGCGGACCGCGGCGACGGCGACCCAGGTCTACATAGACAGCCGCAGCCGGATCGTCCTCGGCGGCACGGTCGAAACGCTCCGGCTGCACCGGCCCCCGACCGGATACGGGCTCGCCTTTGCCCGATTCCTCAGCGGCAGGCGCTGAGGGTGGCGACCCCGAGGCAAGCCTGCCTCGGTCGGTGCACTGCAACTGCTCCTACGCGCGAATTACAGGCGTGCACCGGGGCGGCCGGGATACCCGCGCGTTGCGAGTTCGTTGATGTCGCCGGGAAGGCTACAGCGTGGGATATCCGCGTGTATACTGACGACATGAAGGTGGTCAAGGTTCGCCGGGTCGGCAACAGCAACGTGGTTTCGATACCGCGCGAGTTCGAGGCGCGCGGCTACGCCGCCGGAACGTCGGTGCTTGTCGAGGAGCTCGAGGGCGGTGAGCTGCGGATCATGCCGACCGAGCAGGTGCGCGATCGGATTCGCGGCATCGGGCAGCGCGTGGTTGACGAGCACGCCGAGGCGCTGCAGATCCTTGCCGAGCACGATCCCGACGACGAGAGCGCCAAGCGGTAGACAGGCCGGCGGTGGAGGAGAACGAGCCGGTCTATATCGAGCTCGCCGATGCGCTGGAGCTTTACGCCGCGATCATCGGTGGAACCACTGGCCAGGCCGCCGACCAGCTTCGTGATCAGGCCGGCCTCGAGAGCGCGCTGGGGCGACCGCGCAATTACGCCCACTACCAGAAGGCCGACCTCGCGTTGCAGGCTACGGCGCTTGCGCACGGAATCGCCGAGAGCCAGACGTTCATCGACGGCAACAAGCGCTTGGCGCTCGTCTCGATGCTCACCTTTCTCGAGGTCAACGGCTACGCGGTCAACGCAACGGATCCCGAACTCGCTAATTGGATCATCAGCCTGAGCGCCGGCACGACCCCCGAGGACCTCGCGGACCTGATCCGCCCTCGGCTGCAAGCCGTCTAGTAGCCGCCCGGAGCCGAGGCAGCGGTTGGGCCGGAAAGCGCCCAGGGGGTGCAGCGAACCCGCCGCCTCATGAGGTGGCAACTTGCGACCTCGAGCTGGATAGACCTCCCTTGTCAACTCGGACAAGGAGAGACCCATGGATGCCATCGCAACTCTTGACGCAGCCGGCCGACAGCGCTCGCCCGCGACGCTGCCGGGCTACCACGCGGGCCGCGCCCCACGGAACAAGGGGCGCAAGTACCCCGCCGACCCACCAAGGGTCGAGGAGATCGTCGCCGTGATGCGCCAGGCCGGAGAGCGCCCGGCAGGGATGCGGTTTCGAGGATTGGCAGTCGTGCTCTGGCGGGCGGGCCTTCGGATCAGCGAGGCCCTGGCCCTATCGGAGGGTGACCTCGAGCCGGGGCGTGGCGCGCTACTCGTCCGTCATGGCAAGGGCGGCAAGCGCCGCCAAGTGGGGATGGACGATTGGGGATGGCAGCAGCTGGACCCCTGGCTGAAGCGCAGGTTGGAGCTGCCGGCGGGCGCACTCTTCTGCGTGATCAGTGGCCCCACGGCCGGACGGCCATGGTCTGCCGCCGCGGCGCGCACCCAGTTTCGGCGGTTGGCCATCCGAGCCGGTGTCCGCCGTCGCTTCGCGCCGCATCAGCTGCGTCACGCCCATGCCGTTGAAATGGCGCGAGAGGGCGTCCCTCTGAACGTGATCCAGCGCCAGCTCGGCCACGCCGACCTCGGAATCACCTCGGTCTACCTTCAAGGGATCGACAGTGGAGAGATCGTCGATGTCGTCCATGGCCGGCGGGCGCCGGTAATACCGGCCGCCGTCGCGCTGGGTCCGTAGTCGACTCGACCAGCAGGCGTTACCCGCCTACACGCGAAGCGGGAGCGATTCCCATGGCTGAGCCGGTCCGCCCTAAATCCCGCCGGGTGGCAGGCAGGCCAAGGCCGAGAAAGGCCGAGCCCGCCGAATCGCGAGACGGCGCTGCTTCCGACCGATCCGGGGGTGGTTGCCCTTCATCAGGAAGTAGAGGAGGCGCACATTGCCAGCGGCGAGCTCCGCCTGATTGACCCGGAAGCGCAACGTACGCCGCACATACGGTTCGAATCCTCTTGGCCCGCCCACTGGATAGTTTGCGAGAGCCTTGAGCCTCGGAGGCGCCCACCGGCCACCCTCACGCTTCTGGCGAAAGACGGCCGCGGTGCTGCTTACCTGGCTATAGAAACCGAGTTCGAGCGCCGCGTGGCCGGCAGCATTGGTCTGTGGCATGAGACACGTGCGAGCGTCCCCGAACACCGTCCCGCTGTTCGTGGTGGTGATCTCAACCGCAAGCCAACCTCCGCCTGGGGTTCGCGCTTCGATGTGGACGTCGCCAGGCTCCGCCGCCGGTAGGTTGAAACGGAAGTGGTAGAAGCCATCAGGGTCTGGACCTTCGAAGGCGACGAGATAGGCCTGGCAACGCTTGGCTGGCGGTGTTTCAGTGGCCGTGTAGCAGCCAAATCCAGCGGTGAGATGGGGGCTCAACGATAGGAATTCGAGTTCCGTTGGCAGTTCTCGAACCGTCGGGCCGACGAAGAAGATACCTGACTCGATTTCCTCGGGAGAAGAGGCGAAGGACGTTCCGGCGTTGCCCAACGCAACCGCGGCTAGCGTCCAGATGAGAAAGAGCACGCCCCACTTGTCGATGCGCCTGTTGCCTCGTCGCATGGTCCATGGCAGGATATTCCCTGGTACCGCAATGGGAAAGATCACGTCTACTCTCGCGACTACGTTCGTTTCCTGCGCCATCCTGGCGGGCTCCCTGCCCGCGGTCGCAAGCGGGGCGCTTTGCGAATACGGCGTCGTCCATAACTACACCAAGCCCCTGAAGCGATTGCCTCATCTCCGGCCGAGCCCACCCGCAGAGCACCTGCCGTTCGGCCCGGCGCGAGTCTTTCTCAATCACAGCGGCGGCCCGCTCTTCGTCGGCGGGGGTGAAGTTGGCTACAGCCTCTCGTTTTCGCCGTACTTCTCCGGGCACCATCTGAGTCCGCCGCTCAACTGGATAGTCGAAGCCCGCTACGTGCGGGTCGACAGGCGCGGGCGACCCACCAAGGTGAGGGGCCACATCGTGCGTAGGGTCAAGCGACTCCACTCCAGCGAAGACAAGCCCTCCGGCACCCTCGACTTCCTCTTCAAGGTCGGCAGGCCGGCGCTTTACCGTCTCGAAATCACGTTCTCCAAGCTCTCGGGCAAGCGACTGGCGCGTTTCGGCGAATTTCTGCGCGTCCTCAAGCCAAAGCTGGACACGGGGCTTTCCCTCAACGGAACCGCGTTTCAGCCCGGCGAACACGTCCTGGCGACGGTGAACAACTACGGGACCACGAGCCTCAGTTTCGGTCTCTCCCGGACGATCGAATACTTCGACGGAGCGTCATGGGAACCGGCGCCGAATAGCTCGCAGGGCCCTATTCCCCTGCCGTTGCTATGGGCCGGGCCCGGGGACTCGGCGCAGTGCTGGAGCTTCACGATCCCCCCCGAAGAGCCCCAAGGTCTGTACCGCTTTGTGATCCACGTGGACTCAAGTCGTCCCCACCCGGCAGTCAAAGGAAAGCCGCTGACCCTCTCCTCTGAATTCCAGGTCTCTGGGTGATTGGCAAGCGTTCAGCTCTCCGCCAATCGAAGTTCGACGCAAATCTTGTGCTTCTCGCGCGACGCAGGAGCGCACTATCGGCTCACACTGATCAACAGCTTGTGCTCGACCTCATGGACGTCGCTGAAGTCGGGCAGGCCCAGACCGAAGTAGTGCCTCAACTCCGAGCTGTATTTCTCGAAGCGGCCTCCTATTCAGCCAGCCCCCGGGGGCTTACTCAGGCAACGCAGGCGCTTCGCCTGGTAGGTATCCCAGGCTTCAGCCAGCCCGATTAGTGCATGACCAAGCCGAATCAGCAGGAAAGCCGCCGCGCCCTCTCTGCCAACGTCACGTGAGACACGCATGATTCGGGAATTACTGAACCCCGAGGGCGTGAATGGAGCACGTGATGTCGTTGATCAACCGAGACGAAGCCGCCGG
>JBLMYD010000059.1:0-35908 GCA_050258095.1 Chloroflexota bacterium | reverse complement strand
GGTGATTCTTGAACGCCGCAAACCCGGCGACGATCTTGCCCTGTATACGAAAGCGGGGACGCGGTATGAGATCACCTCTTCGGCTTCCGGGACGATCTCGAGGATCGTGCGCCGCAGCTCTTGGAGCGTTGTCCGCTTCGGCTCCTCGAGAGCCTGTAGGTAGCTTTCGACCTGCTCGGCGGACACCTCTGCGGAGTGTAGGGGCCGCATCGCTCTCGCTCTGCGCGAAGAGAAGCGCTGCGCGGGCCGGCCCTGGACACCGTGTTGCACCGACGCTAGCCTTCGCTTATGCGTCTCGTGCGGAGCCACCTCAGCTTCGCGAACATCATCGCGGTGCTGGCACTGTTCGTCGCCCTCGGTGGCGTTTCATATGCGGCCTTCTCCCTGCCGAAGAACAGCGTCGGCAGGAAGCAGTTGAAGGACAATGCAGTGACCTCACCGAAGGTCGCCGACGGCTCGCTGCGAGCGAGCGACTTCAAGGCAGGGACACTTCTGACCGGACCAGAAGGGCCGCGGGGCCCGGCCGGTCCGTCCACGGGACCGGCGGGCGGCGATCTCACCGGCAACTACCCGAATCCGATTCTCGGCGCAAAGACCGTGACGCCGAGCAAACTCGCGGCGGTGCCGGCGGTTTCGGTGACGAACTCGGCTCAGCAGTCGATCGCGAACGTAACCGTCACGCACGTCTCGTTCGACACCGAGACGTTCGACACCGCAGAACTTCACAGCGCGTCCCAGCCGACCCGCCTGACCGCCCCGATCGACGGCATCTACGAGGTCAGCGCGACGGTGATCTTCCCCTCGAACGCAACCGGCACGCGGTCCCTGGAACTGATGCTCAACGAAGCCACGACGAATCCGATCGCCGGGATGCGCGTGCAGGCCAACGGGGCGTCAGACCTCACCGAGCTGACGGCGAGCGGGCTGGTCGAACTGAGCGCGGGTGAATTCGTCCAGGTAAGCGTTCTCCAATCCAGCGGCAACAGCCTCAATGTGCTCGGTGCGACCCAGAACGCCAAGCCCCGCTTCTCGATGTACTGGGTCGGCCCGAGCTCCTAGCCCGGATCCTTCATGAAGAAACCGCGCCCCGGGTCATCCAGGGCGCGGTTTCGTCCGTCTGAAGCGGGATTCTGCGGGTGCTGAAGCTCGCAAAGACCGCTCAGGAGGATCACCATGAAGGTGCAGCGCGATGGCCGCAGTTTCACCGTAGATGTGACGGCGGACGGAGAGGGCTTGGTCTCTCACGCAGGCACCGCCCTGCTCAGCCAGATCGCCGACAGGAGTGGACTCACGCGGGCACTGTCGCGGGAGTTGGCGCCGATGCGCGAGCGCCGCGGCGCCCACGATCCCGGCCGCATCGTGCGCGACCTGGCGGTGATGCTCGCCGACGGCGGCGAGGCGCTCACAGACCTCGGCGCGATCCGCGAGCAGGCGGCGCTGTTCGGCGCGGTTGCCTCAGACTCCACCGCTTACCGAGCGATCGAGCGGATCGCCCGCAACCCCGAACTGCTCGACGGCCTGCGCTTGGCGCGCAAGGCGGCCCGCGAGCACGTCTGGGGGCTCGGCCTTGCCCCCGAGCGGGTGACGATCGACCTTGACGCGACCCTCGTCGGGAGCCATTCCGAGAAGGGGGGCGCGGCGGGCAACTTCAAGGGCGGCTTTGGCTTTCACCCGATGCTCGCCTACTTCGAGGAGACATCGGAGGCCGCTGCCGGGCTGCTTCGCCCCGGCAACGCCGGTGCCAACACCGCCGCCGACCAGATCGCGGTCGCAGAAGCGGCGCTGGAGCAGATCCCGGCCGAGCGCGTCGAGGAGATCGAAGTGCTGCTGCGCACCGACTCCGCCGGCGCCGTGCACGAGCTGATCGAGTGGGCGCGCGAGGGCGGGATCGGCTACTCGGTCGGCTTTGACCTGACCGAGTCGGTGCGCGAGGCGATTCTGGCTTTGCCGGAGGGCGCCTGGAGCGCCGCCGAAGACCAGGACGGCGAGAAGCGCCCCAACGGCGAGGTCGCCGAGGCCACCGACCTGCTCGACCTCTCGGGCTGGCCGGAGGGCTCGCGGGTGATCATGCGAAGGGAGCGCCCCCACCCCGGCGCCCAGCTCTCCTTCACCGACGCAGACGGCCACCGCTTCCAAGCGATCCTCACCGACCAGGGGGGCTCCGACCTCGCCGCCTTGGAGTGCCGCCACAGAGCCCGCGCGCGGGCCGAGAACGAGATCGCCGACGACAAGGACACCGGCCTGGCGAAGCTGCCCTTCCGCGACTTCGCGATGAACGAGGTCTGGCTCGAGCTCGTCCTCATCGCCCACGACCTGATGGCCTGGGCGAAGGGGCTTCTGCTGGAGGGTGAACTCGCCCGCTCGCGGCCCAAGCGGCTTCGCCACCGCCTCCTTCACGTCGCTGCCCGCCTCTCCTTCTCCGGCCGCCGCGCTCGACTGCGCTTGCAGGCGGGCTGGCCCTGGGCGGCGGAGCTGGTGGCGGCGTTCGCGAGGCTCCGGGACCTGCCGGCTCCCGCCGGCTGACGCTCCGCTCGGCCTCCGTCCAACTTCTGACAGTCCTGCGCGCCCAGCGCCCGCGAAGCCTGCCCGCGCTCGGGCTCTTGACCCTGCGCATCGACGGGATCGCGGCTGCGCGCGATCTTCCGCCACCACACCGTGACTGTTACGCCACTCCCGGGCTCGCCGACCTACTCCTCGGAGCTTGCTGCAAGATCCGGGCTAGCACCGATCCGTCCAGCCACGGCGGGCCGACGGCGTCCGTGCCGGGTGATCGTCAGGCGATCTGCGGTAGCTCGCCCCAACGCTGAACCAGAAGGTCGGAGTGAGGGTCGGGACGCTCATCGGTAAGGCCGATACGGTCGCACAGCGCCAGGCTGCGCTGATTGCGGCGGTCGACCCGGACGAAGGTGCGTGGGTGTCGACCGAGGGCGATCATCTGCTTGAAGATCGCAAGGAGCATCAACTCTCCCAGCGAGACCTCCCGTCCCTGGGGCAACCGCACAAGCGTGCCGCGGGCTCGCAGGGAGACTGCCACGACCTCCGTGTAGCCGACGTCGGGCTCAAGAGTCGGCTCGATGTGATGGGCGCCGATGACGAGGACGTTCCCGTCTCCGCTGGCCCCAATCAGCATTCTGCCGTCGAAGCGCGGCGGCGAGGCCAGGTAGCGCTGCGGCAGGGGACCGCGGATCTGCGCCTCAACCGCGTCCTCCCACGGTGTCCCCGTGCTGCAGCGAAAGGCGTCGAGTAGGGGTAGATCGCCTGCCGTGAGGGCCCTGATCAGGACCTCGTCGGACTTCACTTAACGTCGGGGATGCCGTCCGGGATCGAGATCGTGGGCGCGCCAGTCACAGACAGCGCCTGAGGGTCAACGTCGGCGAGCACCTTCCCCCAGGCCGTTCCGTAGATGTCAGAGGGCGTGGCCCCGGCGCGGGCGCCGGCGACCAGCGCGAGGGCATCGGCGGCCTCCTCCTCGCTCATCTCGGAAACGACTCGCTGCAGGCGTTCCTTGACGGTCATAAACAGCATTTTACCGGGACGGGGCGCGATCGGGCAGTGATCCTGCTCAACTGTGCCGCGCTCTCGCGAAGTTCAACGTGCGGGTGCATCGCCGGACTCCTTGCGCAGATCCTGGAGCACCTCCACGATCAGCTTCAGAGCGTGGTAGCCAACCGCGAGGGCGATGACGAGGGCGACCGTGGCATCGAGCCAGTAGACCCCCTGCGCGATCAGGATGATCGCCCCGCTGACGGCGACCCCGGCGGCCGCCGCCGCATCGGCAAGCGTGTCGAGCATCACCGAGCGCATGTGGAGCTCATCGGCCTCGATCGGTCCGAGCATCCCGACGCAGAGAGCCATGGCGCCGACCGCCACGACGCTGACGACCAGCACCGGCAGGCCGTGGACCTCGGGGCTGCCGCCGACCAGCCGATCGATGCCCTCCGCCGTCACGACGACCGTGACGAGCAACAGGAACGAGGCGTTGACGAGGGCGGCGAGGGAGGTCGCGCGTGGATAGCGGTGCGTACGCCGGCTCAGCTTGAGCGCCACGAGGCTCAAAGCCACGCCGGCGGCATCGCCGACGTAGTCGGCCGCCGAGGCCAGCACACCGAGGGAATGCGCAAGCAGGCCAACGGCCACCAAGGCGACGACCATCCCCAGGTTGATCGCGAGTACGAAGCTCAGTCGGGCGTCTTGGGTCATCTATCGCAGCCGGCGCCTCGACGCGATCGTCAGAAAGAGAGGGCCGGCTTGGCGCCGCCCGCGCTTGACGGACGGCTCCGATCCTGGCAGCCTAACCGTCCCTGAAGCACCCTCGCGTGAAACAACCCACCTCTGCCCCCTCGCTTCGAATGGCCGTTGCAGCCTTCGCCATCGCCGCGGCTCTCGCTGTCCTGCCGGGTTTCGCCTCGGCGGCGACCTACACCGTCAACACCACCGCCGATCAGGCGCCGTCCGTGGGCGAGTGCGGCGGCGCGGCCGGGGACTGTTCCCTGCGCCAGGCGGTCGACAAGGCGAACTCGGTGGCCGGGGCGGACACGATCGTCGTCCCCGCGGGCCGCTACGCCCTCACGATCAAAGGCGGGGGCGAAACCGAAAACGGCGACCTCGATGTCACCGAAGGCGGCCTCCGCATCGAGGGGGCCGGTGCCCGCAGCACGGTCGTCGACGCAGCGGGACTCGAAGACCGCGCCTTCGACGCGCAGCCGAGCGCCTCGCTGACCCTCGCCGGCCTCACCGTCACCGGGGGTCGAACGGAAGAAGGCGGCGGCGGCATCCGGGGGCGGGAAGCCTCACTCGCGCTCGAAGGCGTGGCGGTGACCGGCAACGAGGGATTCAACGCGAGCTCCGGCGGCGGCGTCTACGCCGTAAAGGGCGAACTTCGTGTTGTCGGCTCGACGATCTCCGGCAACCGCGACAGCGGCGACGGGGGTGGGATCGCCGGGAATCATGCCTCCCTCTCGCTCGAAAACTCGACCCTTGCCAACAACGTCGTCGACACCAGCCTCTATCCCGGCGACCCCTCGTGGGGTGCATTTGGCGGCGCGATGGAAGCCGACCACGGCGGCCTCGTGATGAAGAACGTGACGATCTCCGGAAACTCGATCGCCGACAACAACGGTGGCCCGGAAGAGCAGGGCGAAGGCGCCGCGCTCGCCGACTACGGCCCCTTCTCTCCGGTCGAAATCGTCAACACGATCGTCTACGGCAACACCGCGAGCAAAGTCCAGAGGTTCGGCGAATGCTCGGAAACTCTCACCTCCGCTGGGCACAACCTCGAGGGTGGACCGCCGAGCGGCGAACCGCGCTGCTTCGAAAACGCCACCGACCTGATCGCGAACCCTCTGCTCGGAGCGCTGGCCGACAACGGCGGCGAAACCGAGACGATGGCGCTGACCGCCGGCAGCCCGGCGATCGACGGCGGCGATGCGGCCCGCTGCCCCGCGACCGACCAGCGCGGCGTCTCGCGCCCGCAGGCCGGCGGTTGCGACATCGGCGCCTTCGAGCTGGTTCCCGAACCGCCTGCGGCGCGGTTCTCGATCAAGAAGGTCAGGTACCTGCGGAGCAAGGGAACGGCCAAGCTGAAGCTCCGCTTCACCGGTCCCGGCAGGCTCAAGCTCACCGGCAAGGGCGTGAGAAAGGTCTCGCGCCGGGTGCGAGCCGGGGTCGTCTTCGTCCCGGTGAAGCCGAAGCGGGCGCTTCGCGCCGTGCTCAGAAGCCGCGGCTGGGCGAAGGTCAAGGTGAAGATCCGCTTCGTCCCCGACACGGGAGCGCCTGAGACGAAGATCCGGAAGCTGCGGCTGCGGCTTGCGACCTGACGCGCTTGACTACGGTCAGGCGCTGGTCCTGGGCGTCGCGCTGGGATCCACGCCCAGCGTCGCTCTTGCCGCATAGCCGTCCCGCGCGAGACTGCTGCCGACCCGTGAGAGGGCGAGCACCGAGCTCGAGCCTTCCTGATATCGAAAGACAAAGTCCTCGTTGCGCGGGGTGATCTCGGCCGTATTCCGGTTGTAGGGGGAGAGTGCGAAGACCTCCGCGTCGCGCCGATCGGAGGCGAACAGCTGGCCGGTGTGCGAGACGTGACCGCCGGAGTAGCCGCCGTCGCTCTGCCGCCCGCCGATATGCACCTTGACGTGGATGTGCGTCGTCCGCCCCGGGTACTGGCCCGGGTAGATGGTCGCGAGCTCTGCTCGTCCGTTCCCGTCGGTCAGCTGGATTCCACGCAGGTAGGTCTCGCCCTCGCTGCCCTCCGACGGCTCGCCCGAGTAGACGCCGAGCGCGTCGCAGTGCCAGACGTCGACGGCGGCGTCGCGGATCGGCCGGCAGGTATCCGAGTCGACGACGGTCAGCGCGAGCGCGAGCGGCACGCCGGGACGGTCCTCGACGATGTCCCGCCGAACCCGCGCCAGGTCGATGTAGAAGGGACCCTCTTCCTGCGCGGGCGTCAACACGCAGCCGGGCCGAGTCGTGCCCCCTTTTACTGCGGGTCTGGCCACCTTGCCCCCGCCGGCGCCGCAGGCGTAGAGGACGGCGCTCGACAGCGCCCCTGCCGACAGCGCCACCATCTCGCGGCGCCGCATCGGCACCTGAATCCCGTCGGAGGGTCGGCGGTCCTCCGCCGGACCCTCTCGATTCCCGCCCGGTCGATCGCTCATCAGTCTCCTCCCGCAATGCGGATTCTGACTTAGAGACTAAAAGATTTGAGTATTAGCCAGCCCACCAGTCGCGCTGGCCATCGACGTCTTCGCGCGGAGCCTCGCCGAGATTGGGCGCCCCGATGACGAGGATCTCGAGGCCCTCCGGCCCGGCCTCGTAGCCTCGCCACGTGCCGGGCGGGACGCGCACCGCGTCCCATTCCTTGAGCTCGACGACCTCGTCGTCGACCTTCATCCGGCCGCTCCCGCGCAGGACTACGTACACCTCCTCCTGCGTCTTGTGCGTGTGGCCGTACGGAAAGCGATAGCCGGGCGGGACCCGCTGGTAACTCAGGCCGGATCTCTCGAGCTCGAGCGCGCCGGTCGCCAAGCGGAACTCCAGGTCCGGCGCGCCGTCGAACTTGGACCCGATGTCCTCCAGATCCTCCTTGAGGTTCCTGAGCGTGAACGGCACGCCGCAATCCTATGGCGCCCTTGGCTGACGCTTGGCAATGGACCGTCGCTTCGTTGCTTTAGAAGCGGATCTGTCCGCCGAGGCCGACGACGAGCTCGGCCGGCAGGTTGAAGTAGGCGACCGGGCTGGCGGCGTTGCGGGCCATGACCATGAAGAGGTTCTTCCGCCGCCGCGACATGCCCTCGTCACCGAAGGGAACCAGGTCCATCTGCGAGAGGTAGTAGGTGACGTGGTATGGGTTGAAGTCGGCCAGGCCCTGGTCTCGCGCCACGTTGATCCCCCTCGGCACGTCGGGGTTGTCCTGGTAGCCGTAGCGCAGCGTCAGGTGCGAGAGCCCGTCGTCCGGGTCGCCGAGATGATCCAGCTCCGCGCGCTCCTCGTCGGGGACGGTCGGAACGTTCCGGATGTCGACGGTCAAGATCACGACCTCTTCGGGAATGGCGCGGAGCCGTTTTTGAGCGACACGGAGCGCCAACGGCGTCGTCTCCTTCGACGGACTGAGGAAGACGGCGGTTCCCTTGATCCGCGTCGGCAGCCCCTTCCTGTGCATCTCGTCGATGAAGTCGGGCAGGGCGCCCTCGGCTCGCATCCGCTCTGCGGTGACGAGCTCGCGCCCTCGATGCCACGTCGTGAGCAGCAGCAGGACCGCTGCGCCGACCAGCAGGGGGAACCAGCCGCCCGTCGCGATCTTGGGCAAGTTGGCGGCGAGGAAGAGGAGGTCGAGCAGGACGAAGCCGACGACGCCGAGGGCGATCAGCGAGCGTGGCCTGCGCCAGAGCATCCGCGCCACGACGAGGAAGAGGATCGAGTCGATCAGGAGCGTGCCCATGACCGCGATCCCGTAGGCCGTCGCCAGCGCTCCCGAAGAGCCGAAGCCGAGGCAGAGGCCGACGACCAGGACGAACAGCGTCCAGTTCACCGCCGGCAGGTAGACCTGGCCGATCGTCTCCGACGAGGTGTGCGTGATCGTCATGCGCGGCAGGAAGCCGAGCTGGACGAGTTGCCGGGTCACCGAGAACGCTCCCGTGATGACGGCCTGTGACGCGATCAGGGTCGCGCAGGTGGCCAGCACGATCATCAGCCCCCGCGACCACTCCGGCATCAGGAGGTAGAACGGGTTCGAGGCGGAGCTCGGGGTTCCGAGGATCAGCGACGCCTGGCCGATGTAGTTGAGCATCAGGGCGGGGAAGGCGACGAAGAACCAGGCCCGGCTGATCGCGGGCCTGCCGAAGTGACCCATGTCGGCGTAAAGAGCCTCGGAGCCGGTGAAGACCAGGACCACGGCGCCGAGGGAGAGGAACGCCGTCGTCGGGTGGCTGGCGAAGAGCTCGACGGCGTAAGAGGGGGAGAGGCCTTGCAGGGCCGAGGGGTTGCGAAGGATCTCGGCGGCGCCGGCAGCAGCGATCGCTGCGAACCAGAGCCCGATGATCGGCGCGAAGAGTCGACCGACCGCAGCGGTTCCGCGCCGCTGGATGGCGAACAGGAGCGCCAGCACGCCGATCGTGGCGGGCAGGACGATCGAGGAGAGACTTGGCGCCGCGACCTCAACGCCTTCGACGGCGGAGAGGACCGAGATCGCCGGCGTGATCATCGCGTCGGCGAAGAAGAGCGCAACGCCGACGACACCGGCCGTGAGGAGGGCGACCTTCACCGATTGCCGCCCGATGGTGGACCGCCGCACCAGGGCATACAGAGCCATCACGCCGCCCTCGCCCTCGTTGTTCGCCCGCATGACGAAGACGACGAACTTGATCGAGACCATCAGCGTCAGGGACCAGGCCACGAGCGAGATGACCCCGTAGACGTCTGCGGCGGTTGCCCGGACTGGATGATCGCCCGTGAAGATCGCCTGCATCGCGTACAGCGGGCTCGTCCCGATGTCACCGAAGACGACGCCGAGCGCCGCGAGCGCCAGCACGTTCGGCGAGCGCGGCCGGTGAGCAGCGGGCGTATCGCGGGCGAGGCTGCTCGGGGTTGTGGCTACGGCCTGGCGCACGGGTCGATCCTTGCCGACCAGTCTTCCCGGCACACCAAGGGGGGAGCGTACTCCTCAGGCCGGTGCGCTGCCGGCCAACGGATGGCGGCGCACCGGCCTCGACGAGTTCGCCGAGGCCTGAGCGAGGGCCCGCCTATTCAGTTGTCGGCCGGCGTCAGTCCGGCTGGCTCAGCCCGTAGATGATCAGCGAGTCGACGAGGATCGCCATCAGGCCGAAGATCGGCAGGACCGGCAGCGCGAAGAGCCAGAAGATCGCGCTGACCACGGCGAGCACGATCCCGGTCGAGCGGCCGCTCGGCGATTCCATCAGCACCAGGTAGGAGCCGAGCAGCAGCAGCGCCCCCCAGACGATCGCGATCCAGCCCCAGAACGTCAGCGTGCTGAACAGCAGCCCGCTCTCCGGCAGGTACTCCTTGTTGGCGAGCGCGCCGATTCCCCAGATGATGTTCGCGAATCCGGCGACGACGAACATGATCCCGGCGAATGTGACCCAACCCGAGCGTTGCAAGGAAGATGACTCCATCGAGAACCTCCTGTGGCGTGTTGCTCCGGTACTGAGGAAGGTTAGATGAGGTATGGGCGGGAAGGGCGATCTATCGGGAGCGTTCCCGTTCTTCCCAAGCCCGCACCAGCTCGAGCCGCTGCATGGTCGTCGGGTGGGTGCCGTAGAGGAGCTGGGCCCAGCCCGGGGGTTCGGGGTCGCTGAGGCTGGTCGTCGCCAGCTTCCGCATCGCGGCGCGCTGGACCGCGGGTTCTCGCGTCGCGTTCAGCGCCGCCCAGTCGGCCGCCGCCTCGACGTGGCGTGAGACCACGTTGAAGAGCGGCGTGGCGAGCAGCTGCAGCGCCACCAGGATGAGGATGGCGAGGGGGACGGCCTCGGGGCGGGCCAGGCCGCCGCGACTGCCGGTGAGGAGGGCGATCAGCGCCCACGCCGGTATCAGGAAGAGCGCCGACCACGCCACCCCCCGCAATGCGTCGTCGTGGGCGAGGTGGCCGATCTCGTGGGCGAGCACGACCCCGACTTCGGCGTCGCTGAACCTGCCGTCCAGGAGGGTGTCCCAGAGGATCACGGTGCGGGAGGCGCCGAAGCCGGCGGACTCGGCGTTGGGGGCGGTGGTGAAGCGGTGCACGTCCTGCACGCGCAGCCGCGTCGCTCCGACCCCCTCCACTCGCTCGAGCCTCCGCGCTTCGGCCGTCAGCCGGGGGTTGTGCAGCGGTTTCGTGCCGGGTATCAGGTAGGGGCTGAGGAAGGTGAAGAGCAGCCCCAGGGCGACGAAGATCGGCGCCGCGACCACCCACCACCAGCGCCGGAAGACGCCCGCCAGGCCCATCGCGATCGCCAGCGCCAGAGTGAGGAAGACGAAGGTCGGGCCGAGTTCCTGGAAGCTGCCGATCAGCCATTCGACGTAGCCCTGGTGCGAGATGCCGTGGTCCCGTTGCCACCAGACGGCGGCCAGGCCGAACGGAACCTCGGCGAGCCAGACGATCGCGAAGCCGAGCATCCCGAGCAGCGCTCCCGTGCCGACGCGCCCCGCCGCCGACTCGCGCATCAGGCGGTGGCCGTAGCGCGCGTACACCGCGAGGACGACCAGCTGCGCGACCAGGGCGAGCAGGCCGTCGATGCCGAGGAAGCGCTCGTAGGAGGAGCTGCGGGAGAGGAACGAGGCGCTGAAGAAGCGACCGGGATCGAGGTGGGGGAGGTGAACGGAGGCGGGAACCGCGGAGTCGGAGTAGGAGGTCCAGAGCGCGTGCGCGGCCCAGATCCAGAGCGTCGCGGCCAGGGCCAGCGTCAGCGCGACCAGGGCGAGCCTGGCGGCGCGAGGCATCGGCTGCCCCACCGCGCTCACCCGAAGGGCGCTGGGGGGGCGACGGCCTCCGGGACCGCGGGCGGCGGTGGCGCTTCCAGGCAGGGGCCGCTGTACGGGTAGGAGTCGGTGACGAGGAACAGGTACCCGTTCATCTGAGCCGTGTAGCGCAGGGCGAGGGCGCCGGCGTTGCGCAGGCCGAGCGGCATGCGACCGGTGAAGAGCGACGCGAACCAGCCGAGGACGGCGACGACGAAGGCGAGCCCTCCGTAGATGGACCCGAGCAGCAGCGCCGGTAGCGCCAGCGGCAGGCGGAAGAGGACGATCCAGCGGTTCTGGCGGGCGCGCTCGTCGACGTGGAGCTCGATCGGGTAGGTCCCTTCGGCCCCGGTGAAGCCCGGGAACGGGTTGCCGATCACGTAGAGGAAGGCGGTGACGTGGAGCTGGTAGCGCAGGTAGGCGGCGAGGAAGCGGTGGAGGAATTCGGGCGATGTGCCGGCGACGAGCGTCGCGAGCCAGTTGACGATCGCGGCGAGCAGGGCGAGCACCCCCCAGAGCGTGAGCCAGACCAGGTGGGGCACCGCGAGCGGGAAGCGGAAGAAGACCGTCAGGCGGCTGCGCTGCAGGTCGTCGCCGATCTCCATGCGCACCGGGTCGGAACGGGTGGGCAGCGGTTCGATCGCGGTCAGCGGGTCGCTCGACGGGTAGCTATCGGTCAGGATCAGCAGGTAGGCCCAGAGCTGCGCCCCGTAGGAGATCGCGTAGGCGATCAGGTCGCGCAGCCCGCGCGGGATGCGGCCGCGGGCGACGCCGACGAACCAGGCGAGGAAGGCTGCGACGCCGAGCAGGCCGACGCGACCGCCGTAGGACAACGATTCGTTGGAGCCGTAGGCTTCGGAGGCGTAACCGCCGCCGATCAGAACTTGGGCGACGAGCAGGGCCGGGATGGCGAGGACGAGGCGAAAGAGGACGGTCCAGCGGTTCTGCCGGGCCGGGGGGTCGATCTCCAGGTCGACCCGGTAGCCCGGTTTGCCGCCGATGCCGGGGAAGGGCTCGGCGGCGAGGTTCCAGAAGGCGTAGACGTGGGTCGCGTACCTGACGAAGCGGGAGAGGAATGCGTGCAGCTCCTCGTTCGGGCGCCCCAGCGCCAGCGTGATCGCCCAGTTGAAGAGCGCGGCGAAGAAGGCCGCGATCGCCCAGAGCGCAAGCCAGATCAGGAACGGCAGGGCGAGCAGGAAGCGGAAGAAGACGCTGAGCCGGCCCCGCTTCAGGTCGTTGGAGACGACCAGCCGGACCGGCCGCCCGCTGGCGACGGCCATCTCCGTCGCAGGCGGGGGCTCTGCGGACCCGAAACCCATCCGATCATTCGTAACCGCCCGGTCGGACAGGTCAGCGCCGGGCGAGCCGTCTACCGGCCTGACGGCGATCGGCAGATGGGCTCGGCCGGGGCGAGGCAACGGGGGTCGATTCAAGCCGAGCAGAGCCACTGACTACTATCGGTGGAGTCTCATCCGGCGTTTAAAAAGGGGGCCTACCCTCTGTAGAGCACCGCCTGAGGAAGAGGCAAATGACGTTCCTGCGACGCATCTCCACCCGCCAGCTGATCGCGCTCGCCGCTGCGCTCGTCGCGGTGGCGGCCGGCACGACCGCGATCGCCATCGCCGCCACCGGCGGCGGCCCGACCCCACCGCCGAAGCCGCTGGACGAAGCCGTCCACGACGCGCTGAGCGCACCGCCGGTCGAAGGCGTCACGGCGCGGGTTCACTTCACCGACAACCTGATCGGCGAATCGGTCCTCGAAGGGGCCGACCCGATCCTCGGCGGCGCCTCGGGCAGGCTCTGGGCGACGGCCGACGGCCGGGTGCGAGTCGAGCTGCAGGCTGACGTCGCGAAGAGCAGCGCCGGCGACTTCGAGCTGCTGGTCGACGGCAGGCGCTTCTCCGTCTACGACCCCGGCACCGAAACGGTCTACGAAGGCACGCTGCCACGGCACGGCGAAGAAGGCGACGAAGAAGCGGCCAAGGACGAACCGCCCACGCTCGCCCAGGTTCAGGAAGGGATCGAAGAAGCGTCGCGGCATCTCGACCTGAGCGGCGCGATCCCCTCCGACGTGGCCGGTCGCGCCACCTACGCCGTGCACGCCTCGCCGAAGGCCGACGGCGGCCTCGTCGGCGGCGCCGAGCTGGCCTGGGACGCCGCCAACGGCGTGCCGCTGCGGGCAGCCGTCTACGCCAAGGGCGAAAGCTCGCCGGTGCTCGAGCTGAGCGCGACCGAAGTCTCCTTCGGCCCGGTCCCCGCCTCGGTCTTCGAAGTGACGCCACCGCCCGGGACGAAGGTCGTCGAGCTCAGCCCGCCCGAAGAAGGGAAGGGCGAAGGCGACGGCTCCGCGGAAGCGGTGACCGGGCTGGAAGCGGTGCAGGCGAAGACCGCGTTCGCGATCAGCGCTCCGCCGACCCTGGCCGGGATGGAACGCGACCAGGTGCGGCTGGTCGCGAGCGGCGAAGACGCCGGTGCCCTGGTCACCTACGGCAAGGGGCTGGGCGGCCTCGCCGTGCTGGAGCTCCCCGCCGGCAAGGCGCCCTCGGGAGAAGGCGGCGAACCGGGCGGCCTGCAGCTGCCCAGCGTGGAAATCGAAGGGGCAAGCCAGGCGCAGGAGCTGGAAACCCCACTCGGCACCCTGATCCGCTTCAAGCGCGAAGGCGTCGAGTACACGGTGGCCGGCTCGGTCACCTCCGTCATCGCCCGGGAAGCAGCGCGGGGCCTCTAGCCAGGGATGGCCGGCGCGGCCCCGATCGAGGTCCGCGGGCTGGTCAAGCGCTACGGCGAGCTGGTCGCCGTGGACCGCGTCGACCTCACGGTCGAGCGGGGCGACGTCTTCGGCTACCTCGGGCCGAACGGTGCCGGTAAGACCACCTCGCTGCGGATGATGCTCGGGCTGATCCGCCCCGACGAGGGCTCGGTGCGCCTCTTCGGCCGCGACCCGCAGCTCGGCGTCGCCGCCCTGGCGGGCGTGGCCGGGTTCGTCGAGGCGCCGGCCTTCTACCCCTACCTGAGCGGCCGCGAGAACCTGCGTCTCTGCGCGGCGCTCGACGGCGGCGAGGCCGCGGTCCGGATCGACGAGGTGCTCGACGTGGTCGAGATGAGCGACCGCGCCAAGGACAAAGTCGGCGGCTACTCGCACGGCATGCGCCAGCGGCTGGGAATCGCCGCCGCGCTGCTGCGGCGCCCGCAGCTGCTGCTGCTCGACGAGCCGGCGACGGGGCTCGACCCGGGCGGGATGCGCGACATGCGCGAGCTGATCCGCGACCTCGCCGCGCGCGACATCACCGTGCTGCTCTCCAGTCACCTGCTGGTCGAGGTCGAAGAGCTGTGCAACCGGGTCGCGATCGTGCGCCGCGGCCGCGTCGTCTACGAGGGCGCGCTGAGCGAGCTGCGCGAGCGCGCCGGAGTCAGCTACCGGCTGCGCACCGCCGACGACGAGCGGGCGAGCCGGGTCTGCGCCGCGCAGCCGGGAATCGACGAGGTGCGCGAGGCCCCCGGCGGCGGCCTGCTGTTCCGCGCCGAGGGCGAGGCGGCGGTCGGCGACCTCTCCCTGGCGCTGGCCGAGTCCGGCGCGCCGGTGCTGGAGCTGAGCCCACGCCAGGCGAGCCTCGAGGACCTCTTCTTCCAGCTGACCGAGGGCGACGGCGCCGCGGCGAGCGCTGAGCGGATGGCCGCCGCCGCCGAGGAGCTTGCCTGATGCCGGGTGCGCTCACCGTCTACCGCTGGGAGCTGCGCAAGCTGCGCGCCCAGAAGCGCACCTACCTGGGGCTCGGGGCGGCGGTGGCGGTGCCGGTGATCTTCGTCACGGCGCTGGCGATCCGCAACGGCGAACCGCGCGACGTCGCCTTCGGCCGCTACGTGCACGACACCGGCCTGGCGATCCCGCTGGTGCTGCTGCTCTTCGGCTCGGTCTGGCTCTTCCCCCTGATCACCGCCCTCGTCGCCGGGGACATCGTCGCCGCCGAGGACCGCGACCGTACCCTGAAGACGATCCTCACCCGCTCGGTCGAGCGCCAGCACGTGTTCGCGGGCAAGGCGCTGGCCGCGGTCACCTACGCGATCGCCGCGATCCTGCTCAGCGGCGTCGTCGCTCTGGTCGCCGGCATCGTCGCCTCCGGCTTCAACCCGATCGTCACGCTCTCGGGCACGCGCGTATCGGCCTCCCACGGGCTCGCCCTGGTCGGCGCCAGCCTGGCCGTCTACCTGCTGCCGATCCTCGCCGTCGCCTGCATCGGCCTGCTCTTCTCGACCGTCTTCCGCAACAGCGCCGCGGCGATCGTCGGCACGCTGATGTTCTCGCTGCTGCTGCAGCTGATCGGCATCCTGCCCGGACTCGGCGGCCTGCAGCCGTACCTGCTCAGCACCCAGTTCCAGGACTGGCAGGGCTTCCTGCGAGTCCCGGTCGACTGGGCTCCGATCCTGCGGGCGCTCTGGGTCTGCGCCCTCTACGCGGTGCCGGCGCTGCTCGTCGCCGCGGTCGCCTTCCTGCGCCGCGACGTCGCCGGCGAGTAGGGCCGTCTGTCCTAGGCGTAGGGCTTGCGCTCGGCGCACTCCATGAAGCTGATCCCCGGCTCGCCTTCGACGCCGGCGCGCTCCATCGTCTCTTTCAGCGAGGGGTCCTCCATGAACCCTCTGGCCGCCTCCTCGGAGGGGAAGTCGTTGTGGACGACGACGCGGTTCGGGTCGTGGACGTCGCGGTAGATGCGGTGCTCCGTCTCGCCGTGGCTGCGCCGCACCGGCTCGTGCTCGTCGAAGACGGACTTCCATGCGTCGTAGTCGCGGACTTGGTGGTGGACGACAAGGGTGAGCATCGGAACCTCCTGGTAAGGTATTTATCTTGCAAGGCAACTAATTACCAGATGGCGGAGCGAAAGGCAAGTCGGGGAGCGTCGGGCCGCGGCAAGGAGGCGGATGGCCGGGAGGCCTGGCACCGCATCCTGCGGCTCTCGCGGCGGGTCCTGGACGAGCTCGACGCCCGGCTCGACGCCGAGCACCGGATCGGCGTCAACGAGTTCGACGTCCTGATCACGCTGGACAACGCGGCCGATCGCCGTCTGCGCATGACCGACCTGGCGCAGGCGGTGATGCTCTCCTCCGGAGGGCTGACGCGCCTGGTCGGTCGCCTCGAGGGCCGCGGGCTCGTCCAGCGCATCCCCGATCCGCGCGACGCGCGCAGCTTCTACGCCACGCTCACGGAGGACGGCTCGGCGCTGCTGGCCGCGGCGCGCGTCACCCACGACAGGGTGATCGAGGCGCTGCTCGGCGCCAAGCTCAGCGCGAGCGAGGTGCGCTCGCTCTCCCGCGCCCTCGGCCGCGCCCTCGCTGCATAGGTGCAACGCGTAAGGCGTCAAATGGACGCCTTACGCGTTGCACCCGGGTGGGGACGGGTGGTGTAATGGACCGTGACCTTGGGGCACACGGCGAACAGCGATCGCTTTCCTCGCCTCGATCCCCTGCCGCCGTCCTTCGCCGCCACCGTCGAGTCGCTGCACCGGGTTGCGGAACGGCTCGTCGCTGCGGCGCGCAAGCCCGACGACGAGATCTCGCTGCGGGCGACGCCGGGCGGCTTCGGCACGCCCGTCTTCGAGCTCGAGGGGGCCGAGCACCGGGTGCGGGTCGAGGGCGCCGAGCTGGTCCACGACGAGGGCGGGACGGAGCGGCGGGCGCCGCTGACGAGCCTTGCCGCCGCGGCCGAGGCGGTCGCCGGCCTGCTGCCGGCCGACGCTCAGCTCGACGAGGAGCCGCTGAGCGTCGACCCGGCCGCCTCGCGCGCGCTCGGCTCCCTCTACGCCTTCGCCGCCGCCCTGCTCGACGAGCTGGTCGAAGAAGCCGACCCCGACGACGCGCCGACGATCCCGCGCCTCTGGCCCGAGCACTTCGACATCGCGATCGAGCTCGGCCCCGAGGCCGCCGGCCTGCGCGCCAACTACGGCGCCTCGCCGGGCGACGCGGACCACGACGAGCCCTACCTCTACGTCGGCCCCTGGACCGCCGAGGTCGCGGGCGAGCTCTGGAACGGGCGCGGCTTCCGCGGCGCCGAGCTGGTCTACTCCGAGCTGCTGGGCCGCGACGATCCCGCCGCCGCGGCGAGGGAGTTCTTCAGGACCAGAAGGAACGCACTGACGGCGACCGAGAGCAAGGAGACGAAGTGACCGAGCTGACAGCCAAGCAAATCGAGCTTTGCGAGCAGAGCGATACCGACTACTCCGACCTGAAGGCCTTCTTCATCAACTGCACGCTGAAGCGCAGCCCCGAGGTCTCCAACACGCAGGGCCTGATGGACATCTCGATCGAGATCATGCGCCGCAACGGGGTCGAGGTCGACTGCATCCGCGCCGTCGACCGCGAGATCGCGATCGGCGTCTGGCCCGACATGACCGAACACGGCTGGGAGCGCGACGAGTGGCCGCAGATCTTCGAGCAGGTGATGGCCGCCGACATCCTCGTCCTCGGCATGCCGATCTGGCTCGGCGAGAAGTCCTCGGTTGCGACCCACGTCGTCGAGCGCCTCTACGGCAACTCGCACCTGCTCAACGACGCCGGGCAGTACGCCTACTACGGCCGCGTCGGCGGCTGCCTGGTCACCGGCAACGAGGACGGCGTCAAGCACTGCGCGATGAACGTCCTCTACTCGCTGCAGCACCTCGGCTACACGATCCCGCCGCAGGCCGACTCGGGCTGGATCGGCGAGGCCGGCCCCGGCCCCTCATATCTGGACGAGGGCTCGGGCGGGCCGGAGAACGACTTCACCAACCGCAACACCACCTTCGCCGCCTGGAACCTGATGCACCTGGCGCGGATGCTGAAGGACGCCGGCGGCATCCCCGCCCACGGCAACCAGCGCACCGCCTGGGACGCGGGCGCCCGCTTCGACTTCCCCAACCCGGAGCACCGGACGTAGGGGCGCCGCGGGGCGACGCCGACTCGCCGGCTCAGCCTGCGGCGGACGGCGGCCGGTAGCGCCGGCGCCGGTCGACTTCGCCGCTGTAGTGGGCCGGGTGCTCGTAGCGGCCCTGCATCCCCGGCGCCGCCGGCGGCGTGCCCGAGTCGCAGTAGTAGGTGAGGAAGCAGTCGTGCTCGCCCCAGGTGCCTTCGAAGGCGTTCCAGAGCGCGGGCGCCCTGCCGGAGAGGCGGGTCGGCAGCAGCTGCAGGCAGCTCGAGCGCCCGCAGGCGCCGCCGTCGTTCCCGACCCAGGAGAGCGCGCCGTCGTGCCTTCCCTCGCCCACGTCGGGCCGCGGCACCTGGAAGCAGCGGCGGCAGGGGAACGGGTAGCTCGCGTGGGTGCCGCTGGCGACGAAGGCGAGCGGGCGCAGGGACGCGTCGCCGATCGCGGCGATCCGCTTTTCCACCGCCGGGTTGCCGTCCCAGAGCCTGCACAGGGTCCCCCACCCGTAGCGGACGACGTTCTCGTGCTGGGCGTACTGCACGGCGACGATCCGCGGCTCCTCGCCGTCGCGGTCGACGACGACGGTCAGGCCCTCCCAGTCGGACTGGTGGCTCTGGCAGGTGATGCCGGCGATCACCAGGCCGGCGCCGCAGAGGGCGCCGCCGCCGAGGCTGACCGGGTTGTCGGGCAGGTACCACCAGTAGTCGAGGTAGAGCAGTTCCCTGCCGTGCAGCCGGATCGAGGCGGGGTGGACGTAGATCGCGCTGCCGGAGCCGAGCGGCGCGGCCGTCCCGGTCGCTTCCGGCGTGCCGGGGGGAGGGGTGCCTGCGGGCGGGGCGCCCGGTTCGGAAGTCGCCTCATCCGCGGTCGCCGCCGAGGCGGCTTCCGCGCTTTCCAGCTCCTGGCGCGCTAAGCGCCGCAGTTCCCGGGAGCCGCGCAGCTTCAGCCGCAGGTGCGTGCCGCCGTTTTCGAGCCGGCGCGGGTTCGTCACCGGTTCCGAGCCGCAATCGGTGTGGGCGACGCCTTCGTCTTCGCAGAGCTGCACCCGCCCTTCGGCGAACAGCGCCGGCACCGATAGCGGCCAGGGCACCGGCTCGCCGTCGTCGAAGAGGAGGACCGGCCTGTACTTCATCGCCAGGGCGAAGTCGGCCTGCGCGGTCGGGGCGGCGACCGCGAGGCGGACGGCCGCGTCGGTCGCCGTCGTGCTTTCCAGGCTCTGCACCGAGACGGCCTGGCCTTCCTTCGCGAAGCGCCTCCAGCGCGCGAGGCGGCCGCTGTTCGTCGTCTGCAGGAGGGGATAGGTGGGGACGTCTGCGCCCGCCGCCTGCGCCGCGACCTGCCGCCAGCGCTCGACTTCGCCTTCGCTGTAGCCGACTTCGTGGGCGCCGGCCGGGTCGCCGATCACCGGGGCGGTGCCGTCGACCAGCAGGAGCAGCACCGGGTCCGCTCCCGCGCGCGGCTGGGGGGAGCTCGCCAGCGCCGGGCGGGCGTTGCCTGCGGCCAGCGCGCGCAGCGCCTGCTCGGGGCTGTCGCCGTCGTCGAGGGTCCAGCGCACGCCGCTCCCGTCCGCGTAGCCGACCGAGTAGCTGACGTCGAATTCGTCCAGCGCCGGACTGCGCGGGAGATTCGCCGGCAGCGGATGCCGGCTGCCGTCGCCGACCAGCAGCACGTCGAGCTTGGAGGCGACCGGCGCCTTCGCGGCGGCGACCGGGTGGGTGTCGGCGGTGAGCTTGCCGACGAGGTAGGGCACGGCGAGGATGACGAGGAAGGCGAGGGCGACGGCCGCGCCGATCGCCCAGTCCTGTTTCCAACCGGCCCGGCGCAGGTACCAGTGGACGACGAAGCCGAACACGACCAGCGCGAGGACCAGCCCGGCGGGGATCGACAGCCTCGTGCCGCTGTCCAGCCCGAGCGCGCCGTGCACGAGGTTGACGAGGACGTCGAAGCCGACCAGGGCGAGAAGGGCGATCCAGAGCGCGCCCAGCAGGAGCAGGGCGGCGACCGCCCTGCTCTCCGACTTGCCCCGCAGCAGGGTGAGCAGCGCGAGCGCGGCGAGCGCTATCGCGATCAGCGCGATCCAGAGCGCGACCGCGTCGGCCACCCCGTAGAGCCCGGCCATGACGAGGATCGCGACGGCGGCGCCGAGGGCGCGCCGCTTCGCAGCGGCTGACATGGTTTCTTACTCTATGCACAGTTGAGTAATGCGATCAACCTTTACGATCGATGGCGATGTGTGATCCGGTGAGAGATGTGGGCTGATCTGCACGCGCACTACCCGATGCGGGTCGTCAGCGACCTGAGCCCGAGCAGCACCGTCGAGCGGATGCGCGAGCGCCGGCGCGGCAACGTCGGCCTGGCGCTCTCGGTGCTCTACCGGCCCTTCGAGGAGATGGACCTGAGCAAGCCGTACGCGGCGCCGCCCGCGGCGGGCTACTTCGACCTGCTGCTCGGCGACCTGGAGGAAGTCGAGGCCGAGGTGGCGACGCACGGCCGCGACACGATCCGGCTGGTGCACGACCGCGAGGAGCTGGAGGGGGCGCTGACCGACGGGGCCACGGCCCTGGTCCACGCGGTCGAGGGCGGCTTCCACCTCGGCGACACGAGCGAGGAGATCGCCCGCAACTGCGCCACCCTCAAGCGGCGCGGCGTCGCCTACGTCACCGTCGCCCACCTCTTCTACCGCCAGGTCGCCACCAACGCGAACGCCCTGCCCTTCCTGCCCGACTCGCTCTACGGCCTCTTCTTCCCGCAGCCGAAGGACCGTCACATCGCCGAGCGCGGCCGGGCCGTGCTCAAGGGCCTGGTCGACAACCGCATCCTGGTCGACGTCAGCCACATGGACCCCGGCGCGGTCGCCGAGACGTTCCGGCTGCTCGACGAGGAGCTCGACCCCGAGCGCACCCTGCCCGTGGTCTCCACGCACGCCGGCTACCGCTTCGGCCGCCAGCGCTACATGCACGACGCCGAGGCGCTGCTGAAGATCAAGGAGCGGGGCGGCGTGGTCGGCCTGATCATGGCCCAGCATCAGCTCAAGGACGGCTTGCGCCGCTGCCGGGTGAAGAGCTTCGAGGACACGCTGAAGGTGATGTTCAGCCACATCGACCGGATCGCCGAGGTCACCGGCGGCTACGAGCACATCGCCCTCGGCTCCGACCTCGACGGTTTCGTCAAGCCGACGATGGCCGGGATCGAGAAGATCGGCGATCTGTCGCTGCTCGAGGCACCGTTGCGCGAGCGCTACGGCGACGACGCCGAGCCGATGATGTCGGGGAACGCGCTGCGCGTGCTGCGGGCCCTCTGGTAGGCGAGGTGCGAGGCGGCGGCGTCGACGAGAGCCGGGCCGAGACCGTCCGGCGACGGTTGCGGACGATCCCGCCGCTCGTCCTCGGCCTGCCGCTCGTCACGGTGCTGATGCCGGTCCTGCTCGTCGCCGGGCCGGCGACGGACGGCGTGCGCAGGGTCGCGTCCGGGACGCCGCCGACGGCGACGCGGCTCGCCCTCTTCCTCTGGGCCTACCTCGCGGCGGAGGTCGGCGGCCTCCTCGCCCTGGCGGCGCTCTGGGCGGCGAGCCTCGGCGGGCGCCGCGACGCCTGGCTGCGCGAGGCGACCTGGCGCCTCCAGCAGCGCTGGGCCGGAGCGCTGTTCGGCGCCGCGCGGGCGCTGTTCGGGATCCGGGTCGAGCTGAGCGGAGAGGAGGCGATCGCGCCGGGACCGGTGATCGTCCTCTTCCGTCACGCGAGCATCGTCGACACGCTGCTGCCGGCGAACCTGATCGCCCGCCCGCACGGGATCCGCCTGCGCTACGTGCTCAAGCGCGAGCTGCTCGCCGATCCCTGCCTCGACGTCGCCGGGCGCCGGCTGCCCAACTACTTCGTGCGCCGGGGGACGGGCGAGGCGCGGGAGGTGGAGCGCGTGCGGGCGCTCGCCGCGGGGCTCGGCGCCGAGGACGGGGTGCTGATCTACCCGGAGGGGACGCGCTTCACGCCGCAGCGGCGCGAGCGGGCGATCGCCCGCATCGCCGAGCGCGACCCGGGCCTGGCGGCGCGGGCGCGGCGGCTCCGCCACCTGCTGCCGCCGCGGCTCGGCGGCGTCGGCGCCCTGCTCGAGGGCGCGCCCGGCGCCGACGTGCTGGTCGTCGCCCACCACGGCCTCGAGGGCCTGCGCTCGCTCGCCGAGATCTGGCGCGGCGGCCTGGTCGGGATCGCGGTCCGGGTTCGGGTGACGCGGATCGCGCGGGCCGAGGTGCCCGCGGACCCCGCCGCGCGGGCGGACTGGCTCTACGGCGTCTGGCAGGGCATCGACGAGTGGATCGAGGCGCTCTGCCGCGACGAGGTCGCGGTCGGGAGAGCGGCAGCATGAGCACGGCGCAGCTGCTCGCGCTCGAGGCCGGCGTCGTGCTGGCGCTGGTCAGCGCGCTGTGGGCGGTGAGCGTGGCCGTGCGCGACACCTCGATAGTCGACGTCTTCTGGGGCAGCGGCTTCGTCGTCGTCGCCTGGGTCGGCTTCGCGCTCGGCGACGGGAGCGGCGGGCGCGACCTGCTCCTCGCCCTGCTCGTGACCGTGTGGGGGTTGCGGCTGACCGCCCACCTCGCTCGCCGCAACCTCGGCAAGGGCGAGGACTACCGCTACGTGGAGATGCGCCGTCGTCACGGCGCCGGCTGGCCGTTGCGCAGCCTGTTCGTCGTCTTCTGGCTGCAGGGCGCGCTGATGTGGACCGTCTCGCTCCCGCTGCAGGTCGCGCCGGCCGCTGGCTCCGCCGGCCCCGGCGCGCTCGTGCCGGCGGGGATCGCGCTGTGGGCGATCGGCTTCGGCTTCGAGGGCGTCGGCGACCTGCAGCTGACCCGGTTCAAGGCCGACCCGGCCAACCGCGGCAAGGTGATGGACCGCGGCCTGTGGCGCTACACGCGCCACCCAAACTACTTCGGCGACTTCTGCGCCTGGTGGGGGATCTGGCTCGTCGCCCTCGCCGCCGGCGCCGCCTGGTGGACCGCGGCCGGCCCGGCGCTGATGTCGGTGCTGCTGGTCCGGGTCAGCGGCGTCGCCCTGCTCGAGCGCTCCCTCGTCGAGAGGCGCGAGGGCTACGCGGACTACGTTGCCCGCACCAGCGCGTTCTTCCCCTGGCCGCCGCGCGCCGCGTCCAAAGGACTCGCCTCTCGGCGCCGGTGAGGGCCTGCTCGATCAGCTCGCCGGGTGAGTCGTGTTTTCGGAGAAGCGAAGGTTGGTCGGGTAGGAGACGCCTTCGCTTTCGTAGGGGCAGACGTCGAAGAAGCCTTCGCTCGAGTAGGGGACGATCTTGCCGCCGGTGAGCAGGTCGTAGGCGAGGTTGGCCAGTTCCATTTCGCTCTTCATCGGCGGTTCGAGCCAGGAGTTGCGGAGGTAGGAGATGTCGCCGTAGGTGACGCAGCCGCCGGCGTCGCCGCCGTAGGCGAGCCCGTTGCCGTCGCTCGGCAGGCTTGGGTAGGGGAGCGGGTCGCCGCTGCGCGGCGGCGGGCCGAAGTCCGTCTTGCCGATCGGGTTTTCGTAGGAGGTGTTTTCGGCGACCGTGACGTAGCGGCTGCCGCCGTCCGTGTAGAAGGTGTTGCCCCCGGCGGCGCGGCGCTTGCCGTAGGCGGTGTTGCGTTCGATCCGCAGTCCGTTCTGAGGTTCGCTTCCCTGGGCGCCCGTGGTGTAGATCGCGCCGCCGTCCCAGAGCAGGCCGAGGAATTCGCGGATCGTGTTGCCGGCGACGACGCTGTTGCGGTTGGGGGTCGGCGTTTCCCAGCGGCCCCACTGGTACTGCGTGGCGTGGGGGAGGCCGGGGAAGCCGCCGGGGTCGAGCAGTCCCCAGCCCCAGCCCAGCGCGATCCCGCTCCAGGGCACGTCCTCGATCGTGTTGCGGAGGACCCGGGTGCCGCTCGAGAAGCCGACGTAGATCCCCGGCGCGTCCGGGTACTCCCAGGCGACGTGTGAGATCAGGTTGCCGGCGATCTTGTTGCCGACGCTCCGCCGGGCGACGCTCGCCGGGTGGTGGTCGGCGCGGGCGATGCCGCTGAGCCGCAGCGCCGAGGAGCCGATGTCGGTGAACGTGCTGCCCTGGACCAGCGTGTGCCGGCTGCCGGTGCCGAGCGCCAGCCCGACCGCGCCGAGGTGGGCGAAGCGGTCGTCGACGAAGCGGACGTTCCGCCCGTAGGAGATCGAGACGTTGCCCGGGGTGGCCGCGTCGTGCGGGTCGTGGCCGATCGTGTTCGGTTCGTGGCTCTTGCCGACCAGGTGGAATCCACCCTGATCGGAGACGTAGCCGTCGTTGCCGCTCGGCTGCAGCCAGGTGGCGTAGGAGAAGGTGAGGCCGCGGAGCTCGACGTTGCGGATCGGCCGGCCTGCGGTTCCCCGGCCGCGGACCAGCGACTGCAGCACGGGCAGCTCGACGTCGGCGCTGCGCAGGCTCTGCCAGGGGAAGGGCTTGTAGTAGAGCCAGCCGTGGGCTTCGTCCAGGTACCACTCGCCGGGCGAGTCGAGGAACTGCAGCGCGTTTTCGAAGCGGGTCACCTGCCAGAAGCTCCAGATGCCCGGTTTGCCGTCGGGCTCGCGGAAGGCGTTGGCGTTCTTCCAGGCCGGTTCGGCGATGCGCAGCAGTCCGGGCGTCGACCCCGAGGCCGGCACGACCGCGCGCAGCGGCACCGTCATCGTCTTCCACTGGGTGAGGATCACGGCCTCGATCTGCCCGACGTCGGTCCATTTGGCCGGATCGCCCCAGGCGGCCGGGTTGAGCCCGCCCGGCTGGATCGTCGGCAGGTACTCGATGCCGCTGCCGGCGCCGCCTTCGTTCCAGCTCGGCCGGAAGCCAGCCGGGTATTCGCCGGTCGCGGCGCGGGTCGCCCGTTGGCCGTTGACATAGAGCTCCCGTGTCTTCACCTTCCCGACCCGTGCCCGCCAGATGCCGGCCTGCTTGTCGAACATGTGCCATGCCGACCCCGGCACGCGAACCGCGCCGGAGATCACCGGCCGCTCGCTCCCGTAGGCGCGGTAGACGACGGGGTGCCCGTGCCGGCCCGAGTCGCGTCCGGTCAGCTTCAGCGGGTGTCGCAGCCGGTAGGTCCCCCCGCGCAGGAAGACCGTCACGCTCGCGTGCGGGTGCGCCCCGTGCGCTTCCCGCACCGCCCTCTGCGCTCGCGCCAGGGTCGCGAACGGGGCGGCCTTGCTGCCGGGATCGCGGTCGGAGCCCCGCGGCGAGACCCAGATGTTGACGCCCGCCGACGCGGAGCCCGGCAGCGCGCAGGCGAGGACCACGCAAAGCACCAGCAAGAGCGGTCCCCACCGCGCCCTTGGAGACTTGGACACGAACGCCAGCGTATTCGACGTGCGCGGCGGAACCCGCTGCCCGCCTCTTGGGCTTGGCCTACGCGGCGACCGCCGCCGGCTCCGCGTTCCGGTGGCGCCGGTACATCTCCGCGACCCACTGGCCGCCGGGGCGCTCGAGCAGCGAGTCGACGAACTCGCGGGCCGGTTCGGGCGGGTCGGTGACCGACGGGTAGGGGAACTCGGGGGGCCGGGCGACGGGGTAGAAGAGGGCCGCCGCCGTCAGGTCGGCGACGGTGAAGGAGTCGCCGACGAGGTATCCGCTCGGGCCGATCTCCGCCTCCAGGCGGTCCATCGCGGCGACGGTCTTCTCGCGACTCGCCTCGGCCGGCTCAGGGTGGATGTTCATCGCGCGCCGCATCCCGACGCGCAGGACCGGGAAGGTCGCTCGCAATAGCGCCCGCGCCCACAGTCGCTGGCCGTTGGCGAACAGCGGCACGGTCAGCTCGGGGTAGGGCAGCAGCTCGTGGTAGACGGCGCGGCGCAGGTGGGGTCCCAGCTCCTCGTCGAAGAACTCCTCCAGCTCGAGCGCGCGTTGCCGCTGCGCCTCGTCCGCCGGGTAGAGCGGCGGCTGCGGCCAGCGCTCCTCGAGCGCGGCGAGGATATGGGTCGAGTCGCCGATCGCGCGGCCGTCGAGGGTGAGGACGGGCGTCGTTTCGATCTCCCCGGTGAGGCGCTTGGCCTTGACCGCGTGCCAGGCTGGGAGCAACGAGCGGCGCACGTGCGGGATGCGCTTGTAGTCGAGCGCCCAGCGAACCTTCTCGTTGTAGTGGGAGATCTGCAGCTGCCAGAGGATCGGGCGCTCCTCGCTCCTCGCTTGCGTGGCCTCCATCGGACTCTTATAGCGCGGCGCGCGCTTCCAGCACCTCGCGCTCGCGCGCGTTGCCGCAGAGCTCGGCGGCGCGGGAGAACTCCAGCGCCGCCTCTTCGTCGCGGCCGAGCCGCTCGAGCAGCTCGCCGCGGGCGGCGGGCAGCAGGTGATAGCCGCGCAGGGCCGGCTCGTCGGCGAGGCCGTCGAGCAGCTCGAGGCCGGCGGCGGGGCCGAACGCCATCCCGACCGCGACCGCGCGGTTGAGCCGCACGACGGGGGAGCCGGCGATCGCGTCGAGCGCGTCGTAGAGGGCGGCGATCCGCTCCCAGTCGGTCTGCTCGGGGGTGCGGGCGCGGGCGTGGCAGGCGGCGATCGAGGCCTGAAGGGCGTAGGGGCCGAGCGGCCGGCCCAGCGATTCGGCGCGGGCGAGCGCCTTCAGCCCGCGGCCGATGAGGACGAGATCCCAGCGCGAGCGGTCCTGCTCGGGCAGCGGGATCGCCTCGCCGGCGGGTCCGGTCCGGGCCGGAAAGCGGGCGGCCGTCAGCTCCATCAGCGCGGTCAGGCCGAGCGCCTCGGGCTCGCGCGGCATCAGGCCGACGAGGACGCGGCCGAGCCGCATCGCCTCTTCGCAGAGGTCGGCACGGATCCACTCCTCGCCGGCGCTGGCCGCGTAGCCCTCGTTGAAGATCGCGTAGATCACCTCCAGCACCGAGGCGAGGCGCTGCTCGCGCTCGGCCGGGCCGGGAACCTCGATCGGCACCCGCGCCTCGGCCAGGCTGCGCTTGGCGCGGACGATCCGCTGCGCCACGGTCGACTCCTTGACGAGGAATGCGCGGGCGATCTCGGCCGTGGTCAGCGAGCCGACCAGGCGCAGGGTGAGGGCGACGCGCGCCTCGGTCGCCAGCACCGGGTGGCAGGCGGTGAAGACCAGGCTGAGCAGGTCGTCGTCGATTTCGTCGGCCGCCGCCTCGGCGGGGTCGAGCTCGGCGAGCCGGGCGCGCAGCTCGACTTCGCGGCCCAGCTCCTCCTCCTTGCGCGCGGCCATCTCGCCGTGGCGCAGGCGGTCGATCGCGCGGTTCTTCGCCGTCGCCATCAGCCAGGCGCCGGGGTTGTCGGGGACGCCGGAGCGCGGCCACTGCTCGAGCGCGGCGAGGAGCGCGTCCTGGGCCAGGTCCTCCGCAACCCCGACGTCGCCGCTCATCCGCGCCAGCGCCGCGATCAGCCGCGCCGACTCGATCCGCCAGACGGCGTCGATCGCGCGGCGGGCGTCCTGCTCGTCCATCGTCTCGCCCGCCGCGCCTCGCCGCCTACCGGTTCCGCTCCGCCTGCGCGCGGGTCCGCTCCTCCCGTTCGCGCAGCTCGGGCGTGAGCTCCTCGCCGAAATCGTCGGCCTCGAAGACCTGGCGGATTTCGATCTCGCCGGGGTCGTCGTGGGGGTTGGGGCAGCGCTTGATCCACTCCACCGCCTCCTCGAAGGAGCGCACCTGCATCAGCCAGTAGCCGGCGATCAGCTCCTTCGTCTCGGCGAACGGCCCGTCGATCACCGTCCGCTCCCCGTCGCCGCCGAAGCTGACCCGCACCCCTTTCGAGCTCGGGTGCAGCCCCTCGCCGGCCAGCATCACGCCGGCCTTGACCATCTCCTCGTTGAACTCGCCCATCGCGGCGAGCAGCTCCTCGCTCGGCATCTGGCCGGCCTCGGAGTCCTTGCTCGCCTTGACGATCGCCATCACCCTCATCGTCGGTCCTTTCTCTCGTGTCCGCGGAAGCCCGGTAGACCGATGCTCCCACCCTTTACCCCTTACGACGAACGAGGCGGGCGGAAATCGACAGAGACTGGAAATCGACATCCCGACCGGCGGCGATCTCGTCCGCCGGATATCACGAGGCGCCTGCAAAGACGGCGGAGAGAATCACCCCAGGAGCGGCAAGGCCAGCGGCACCTGTCTCGGCGATAAGCAAGATTTCCGTAGTATCTACGGATAGTCTGATTACCAGATTTAGCTATATCGTTTCGCTGTCTGCTCTCACGCGGGCCCTTTCCCGCGTAGAAGCGAAGAGAAATCAGATAAGCGAGGGGCGGCGAGGCGAGTCGGCTTGGCCTCGGCGCGGCGGGGTCTCAAAAGGAGCCCCCCCATGGCCAATTCCATGAAACGCACCGGCCTCTCCCGCGTTGGCACCGCTCACCTGGCGGGAGAGTGGTCTCCCGTTCGCTTTTGGGGTGCAGCGTGTGCTGGTGCCGCCGCCGTGGCTCTTGCACTGGTGACTCTTGTCTCGCGTGACTGGATCGAGGCGTTCTCTGGCGTCAATCTGGATCACGGCAACGGTGAGCTCGAGTGGCTCGTGGTTGGAGCACTTTCTTGTTCCGCAGTCTTCTTTGTGGTCCGCGCAGGGCGGATCTGGGTCCTGCGAGGTGCTGGGGAGGTGGGGTCATGACCGGCCAAATCGGCAAGAAGGACATTCAGAAGGAGCAGCTCCTGAAGGGCCAAGCCCGTCTGATCAAGAGCCCTCTCCGCCCGCTCGAGCAGGGCGAGCACGACGAGGAGGACTTCCTCGCACTACGGGAGGCGTACTACGTCCGACCACGCGCACGATCAAAAGAGGAGATCGACTTCCTCCTTCGGCTGAAGGACTACAGGCGTCTCGGCCGGATGCGAAAGGCACAGAAGAAGCCGCGCGTCCCTACCGGGTGGCGAGATCGACCTGGCAGGCCCGGCGATGTCGGTCCCGGCGGCTGCGCTTGGACATCAGTGGGGCCGACGAACATCAACGGCCGCGTCACGAGCATCGCCATCGACCCGAACAACAACCAGCACATCTTCGTCGCGACCGTAGGCGGCATCTGGCGCTCGCGGGATGGCGGCAGGCGATGGCAGCGCGTCTCCGAGGACTTCCTGCCGACGGTGTTCGCCTCTGTTGCGGTCAATCCCGGTGACGGAACCGAGATTTTCGCCGGCGGGGGGGACCCCAACTACGCTTTCGCCGGCTCTGCAGGCGGCATTGGAATCTGGCGCTCGACAAGCGGCGGAGACCCCGGCTCTTGGACGAAGGTCAGCCCGGCGGAACTCGACGGCCACGTTATCTTCCGCATACGCGTCGATCCCGTGGCACCCCACAACGTGTACGCGGCGACAAGCAACGGCGTCTACCTCGGCACACGAACCAGTAGCACGCTCACCTGGGCGCGACTGGGAGGGTTCGATGCATCGACGAGCGACCTCGTCGTCGATTTCTCAGCACCCACGCGCAAGGTCTATGCAGGTGTGAGAGGTGCCAGTGCGACCTATGCCCGCGGCATCTGGAAGCACGACGGGACTTCGTGGCAAAAGCGAGACAGTGGGATCCCTGCTGCGAGCGGGCGAACGGTCGCCCTTGCGCTTGCGGCGAGCAGTCCCACCACCCTCTACGCGAAGATTGAGAGTTCCACCAATGGGCGGCTGCTCGGGGTTTACAAGACGAAAACGGGCGGCGAGACACCGGGAGGGGGTGGTAACGCGTGGTCACAGCTGGCGGCCGCGTCGGTCATGGACGACTCGGCTTTCCCGGGTGGCGGAGGATACTCCTGGTACAACAGCGTGCTCGAGGTCGACCCCACGAACGCGAACGTCGTCTACGGCGGAGGAATGAACATATACCGAACGACGAACGGCGGAGCGAACTGGGACAACGTGTCGGGCGGCGCAGATGCGAGCTTCCCGCAGTATGTGCACGCCGATCATCACGCAGTCGCCTTTGATCCTGTGAATAGCAAGATCGTTTTCGTCGGAGACGACGGCGGAATCTTCCGGAGCACCGATACCAGCGCCGCCACCTGGCACTGGAACGACATCTCCCACGGAATGGTGATCACCGAGTTCTACCGGATCACCTCGCAACAGGCGACCGCAACCGTAATCGCGGGCGGATCGCAGGACAACGGCACTGAGATAACGTTCGGAAACCGCACTTGGTATCAGTTCGGTGGCTGTGACGGAGCCGACGTCGCCATTGACGGTCAGGACAGCGACACGGTTTACGCGAACTGCAATGGCACCCTCTACGAGTCGGTAAACCCTGTTCCGGGGACCCCGGGCGGAGGTTCCATCCTGGCGCCTGTGCTTCCAGCAGGGACTGCTTGGAAGCCTCCGATCGCCACCGACCCAACGCTTCCAGGTTGCGCGCTGGCCGCAGCGAGTGATTCATCGGGTGGGCGGATCATCAAGACCACAGACGCCAAGAACTGGAGCTCCGCCAGCCCTACGCTTCCGCCGAACGCAGAGGTAAGAGCCTTCGGAATAGCACCCTCGTCGTCCTTCCAGACGTACTACGTCGGTATCGCTGGCGCCACGCCGCTGATTTGGCGCACGATAGACGGCGGCGCGAGCTGGGATACCGCGGCCAACGGTCTGCCGAGCGCGATGCCGACAGGCGTGGCGGTGGATTGGGCCGACTCAACACGGGCATTTGCGTCCTTCGGCGGCGGAAGCGGCGTCTACATAACGACAAACGGGGGAGCCGACTGGTCCGGCATTCCTGGCAGCGGCGCAACAGCCCTGCCCACGAACGTCGTCACCGACCTGACCGTGGACCCTTTCGAACCCGACACGATCTATGCAGCCACGTGGATCGGGGTCTTCCGCGGCACAATCACTCCCGGGTCGCCGCCCACAGCAGCCTGGACACCTTTCGACGAAGGGCTTCCGGATGGCCTGGACATCAACGAGATTTGGGTCAACCGGAGCACTGGAATTCTCTTCATTGGCACGATGGGCCATGGTGCCTACGAGCGCGACATCAACCCTGGTATCACCTGTCCGGCCGTAAGGCTCGTCGTCCGAGACAATGTTTTCGACCGCGGAATCACCCCTTCGCCGAGCGGGATTCCGGACGCTGAGCATCCCGTCCCGGACCCAGCCCGTGCCGGCTTCTATAAGCCCAACGACGATCCGGCAGGCGAGGTTTACTGGTGGTCATCGCCCGACATTCGCGTCGACGTACCCTCTCAGGACCTTCCACAAAACCAGCTCACGGAGGTCGACCACGTCGAGTTCGAGAGTGCTCCGATCGAGATCGCATCGCCACCTCCCGGCGTGATGAAGGACTCGAACCCGATCAAGGGCCAGCCGGCCCGCGCGTATGTGCAAGTGACAAACCGAGGGATTCAGCCCGGCTCCAACGTCCGCGTTGTCGCGATGTGGGCGGATGCGACGTCCGCCCTGCCGCTCTTGCCCACCGATTTCTGGACGACAACGCTGCCGGCTGGCTCGACGACTTGCGGCCCACTCGATACCAGCACCGGCTGGAACTTTGTCGAGCCCACCAACCCCTGTCGGACGATCCCGGTCGTGAACCCCGCACTCCCTGAGGTTGTCGGCTTCAATTGGTCAGTTCCCGCCGGCGCTGCCGACCATAGCTGTATGCTCGCCATCGCCGAATCGGTGGACGACCCCATCGATCCAGTCGTGCGAAGCGCCAACGAGCGCCGACCTTGGATCCTGGTCCCAAACAATCACCAGATCGGCCTGCGGAACCTGCACCTGGTGACCGCCTCCAGTCCCCGATCACGCGCCGGAGGACTCGCCGGAATGAACGTTCCCAATCCGAGTCGCAGGCTGAAGCATGTGGAACTCATTATCTCGCGCGGCGATCTCGGCCGAGACGCTCGACTCGCGATCCTCCTTCCACGGAAGGTCACCATTAAGGCGAAGGGTCTCAAGCGTGCCAAAGCCCGGCTCAATGCCGAGCAGAGAAAGACGGCACAGCACCTTAAGCTCGACGCCACGACACTGTGGTCAGTCGAGCAGTCAGGAGCGCTGATCGAGAATCTCCCTGTGCCCCCGGGCAAGACGGCGAAGATCGGTGTGCTCTTCCGGTCCGGGGCGAAGCTAAAACCGGGGACCGCATCACGTTTCACGATTATGGCCCGTCAAGCGCGAACGCTGCTTGGAGGCAGCACGTACGTTCTTCGCATTCCGGCGTCAGGACACGTTCATGAGCCGCTGGAAAGACAATCTGATTAGGCTGTTGATCCTGAGGCCTACTAGCACGATGCCCTCCGAGTAGCGGCGGCCGCGCAGGGAGGGGTGCCGCTTGGCTCCCGGCGGGTCCGACTCCGGTTGGTGGAGCAGCGAGAGGGCCCACGGCCGCCTCTCCTCCCACTCGCCCAGCGCCTTCGCGCCCGATCGGGCACGAGCAGGAGAAGCGGAGCTCTCCGCCCTGCGAACGAAGCTCGACCAGGTAGTCCTCGGAACCTCGAACGGTGGCGCCGACTCGCCCGGCGCTTGCCCGCAGCGATCCCACCCTTCCCGCTTCGAGATAAGCCAGGCCGCGCTCGTAGGAGGGCGCCGACGCGAGGCCGACGACGGTGGCCTTGTCGAGCGCCTGCGACAGCTCCCCTGGCATGCGCTCCGAGGGTACGCAGCGAACCGGCGCGGTGGTGCCAAAGCCGGTCGCCATCCCCGACAGGTGGACAGTGATCCCCGTCTCGTCCAGGCCGACGACCAGCCCACTCCGGCCTCAGGACCGGACCAGGAAGTGCACCGCGTCGGCCAGCGCCCCACTCCCCGGGCGCTGCGCGCAGAGCTCGACGAGTGAGTCCACAAAGACCTCATGGCCTGCGGGGGTGCGCGAGAAGCGCGAAGAGAGGGCGATCACGATTCCCGCGTGCCGGCGGCCGGCGGCTCCCCACTCGCCGTAGAGGCGCATGAAGTCGGCGACGTTCTCACTGACGAGCGCCCGTCCCTCGCGAGCAGCTACCGCCAACAGCTCTTCGTCGGCGAGCCCGCGCAACGGAGCGCGCTCGTCGACACCCTCGGCGTCGGCGCCCCGCTCGCGCAGCGCCCGCGCCAGGCGGGCGGGGTACATCTCGTCCAGCAGCAGCTTCACACGTCGAGCAGGGTCGCTCAGTTGCCGGCGAGTGACTCGTAGTGGGCGGTTTCGCGCTCGTGCAACTCGATCCTGGCCTCGATCTCCTCGGGGAACTCAGCCGCGTAGCGAAGCGCCACCGCAATTCGATCGGGAGTAAGCGAGAGCTCCTCGGCGAGCTGCTCGGCAACCTGCTTGCCGCCGGCCCGTCGTGCCGCCAGACAGATCTCCCAGATGTCGGGGCCGCCCGCGAGGGCGGCGCGGCGCCCCGTCGGCCCCGGGCGAAAGACGATCCCCGGGTGGGTCTCGGCGCGGTCTCCCTCCTCGGCATAGCGGCGAACGGCGTCAGAGAGCCGCTCGCCGCGCGCCTCTGCACGAGCGCGGATGCGCGCCGCCGTCTCCCGATTGATGCGCACCGAGATGTTGACCGTCTCAGCCATCTGTTGACAACGTAGCACAACGTCCGCAGACATCGACGCCTGAATTACGCTGCTTGCTGTCTGCGATTGGAGAGGATTCGCTTCAGCCCGCGTCGCGGCGCGCGGAGATCGCCGACGAGATCCACGACCGTGCCGGCCAGAAGGAGAGTGCGAGCGACGTCGAGGCCGAACGGCGTCACATCCTCGCCGCTGACCGCGTCGAGCGACTGCCGGATCGCCCACTCGTAAAGCGGGGGCGGCAGCGCCTCGAGCGCGAAGTACATCGAGACCCGTTTGCCGTCCATCAGCCAGCCGTCGGGCGCCTGAACCTCAAACCGCTCTCCGTTGCAGAGATGCTCCACCAACTGGCCGCTTGCGGTTCCCTCCGGCCCCACTCGTTCGAGAATCCGCCAGTCGCAACCTCGCCCGGTGGCGTCGATCGTCTCGATTTCGCGAAGCGCGGTCTTCCCGCGAACCTGCTTAGCCTCGGCCGGAAGGCAGCAGAGCTTGTACTTCTTGCCGCTGCCGCACGGACACGGCGCGTTGCGGCTCACGTGCGTCATCGTCACCACCATAGGGTCGGGGGCGGACCCATCCTCGACGACCGCGTAGCCGATTCCGGCAGACTGCGCCCATGCCGCACGGCGGCCGGAAACGCGAGCCGGAGTCCGAGATCGTCGTCGTCCTGCCGTCCGGCGATGCCGCGCTGACCCGGCGGGCGAGGAAGGTGAGTGGCCTCTCGGCTGTGGTCGTTCGCTTCGGTCGGGCGCGGAAGCGCTACGAGCGCCAGGGCACCCTGGTCGAGCAGGAAGCGCTCGAACGGGCGGAGGCGGAATGCCTCGCCGACGCCGACGCTCGGGCGAGGCGACGTCACGCGGGCGCGCGTGGCAGCGGCCGAGTGGGTCGCAGCGCCGCCGGCCGGGCCTTCGACCCCGGAGCGCTCAGGCTCGCCGTCGCCGCGTCGGTTCGCCATCGCGACACCGTCTATGACGAGCTGCTCATGTCGGGTGTGGATAGGGCAGAAGCCCGGCTTCTGGTTGACGACGGCCGAAAAGTTGACTCGCGGTTGACTGGTGTCCAGCCTCCTCGCCGTCAGCCCATTCGTCAAGCGAAAAAATGAAGAAATGCCTCTGTGCAGGAACTTTATGGAGCTAGCCGGACTCGAACCGGCGACCTCCTGGGTGCGATCCAGGCGCTCTTCCAGCTGAGCTATAGCCCCGAGGCGCGAGGGTCGCAGGAACTCCAGCGGCCTCGCAAGGCCAAGGATACCCGCATGGGCTTTGGATTTCCCGCGACCGGCGGCGGATGGGCCGCAGCGGCCTTCGGCGGGCTGAAGCCTTCAGATATCGCCCCGATTCCGCTCGCGTTTCAGGCACGAGTGCCTGAAAAAACGGCAAATCGCCGTGGATCGGCGCTAATCGACGGTTATTTGCTCGCTTTGGCGCCCCCGCCGAGCTAGGGTCGCCGGACCGAAAACACAAGTGCCCCGGCGGCGCTACGAACGCCCCGGGGCCGGCACCGAAGAACGAGCTTCGATGCACAGGGAAAGCTACTCGCCCGAGTACCGTGGCGAGGCATCGCAGCGGCCTTCGGTGCCCTACCCGAGAGGAGGGCACCGTGCCCACGACTACCACGATCACCAGGGCCCAGCGCGCAGGCATCTACGAGCTGGTCCGCAACCACCTCGCCGGCATCGGCGACGTCGTGATCGCCCTGGAGGAGACGGGCGACTACGCCGCCGCCGAGCGGCTCGGCCTCGAGTTCGCCGAAGACGTCGACTTGCTGGCTGACATCGGCTGGCGCCCAGACGAAGAGCGCGAGTCCTTCGATTTGACGATGCCGGTCCACGACCTGGCGGAACTGCTCAACCGCCTGCACGACGAAGCCGAGCGGGTGCTGGCCGGCTCGCAGGACGAGCGCCGCTCACGGGAGGAAGACGAGGCGAGCGAGGCCCTCCTCCTCGCAGGTCTGGATGCCTGCGAGAAGCTGCTCGTCGACCTCGACGAGAGGGGAGGCGATTCAGAGTGAGCTCTGCCAAGCCAAAGAAGCGCCTGCGCCCCGGCGAGCTCGACGGCCTCGTGCTTGCTCACATGCGAAAGCACAGCGACGACGACCCGCTCACGGCCAGCGCAATCGGCAAGGGCATTGGCCGCTCCTCCGGCGCGGTCGCCAACTGCCTGGCGCGGCTGGCGAAGGCAAAGACGGTGCGCCAGGCGAAGCGCAAGCCCCGCGCCTACGCGCTCACCGAGGCGAAGTCGAGATGAACGAACCGCTGCCGCCTGTGGCTTGTCGAGGGCCGAGGCGCAGGCCACAGGGAGGTACGGGGTGCCCGCTGGTCGGGCATCCCGACACCTGCCTCGGCCCTCGACAAGCCACAGGCGCGTGGCGGAAGCGGGCGCGATGAGACGGCGTCTACCGACTTCCGCCCCGCCCACACCGGAGATGAAGATCCGCTTCGGCCGAAACCTTGCCCGCTGCCGCGAGGGCGCCGGCATTTCCCAGGAAGAGCTGAGCTTCCGGGCCTCGCTCCATCGCACCGAGGTGAGCTTGCTGATATGGAGAGCCGTTTGTCAATCCGGCAGGCCGAAGTCGTCGCCCTGGGAGCGATGGTTGCTGCCTGCCCCCCGAAGCTCCCGGGGCGCCACGGGTCAAAGAAGACCAGCTCAGT
>JBLMYD010000058.1:0-6720 GCA_050258095.1 Chloroflexota bacterium | reverse complement strand
CTGGCGAGTGCCGGACCGAGCGGGGGTAGGACGCAGGGAGGCCGAATGGCAGCGCCATTTGGCCGACCGAGGACGCCGCCCCGCGAAGTGTGTCCGGCGCCGCCAGGCGTGCGCGGGGGTTTTCGGATGGTCACTTAATCTTCCGGCAGCCATGGGAGCCAAGACCGCCATCGTCGCCGTCGCTTGCGCGGCCGCGGCGACCGTCGCCGCGATCCTCGCCCTCGGTGGGGGCAAGAGCGACACGCGCGGCGCCCCGGCCCTGCCGCCCGCGCCCGGCGAACCGAGCGTGACCGTGATCTCGCCGCGCAACGGCGCCCGCCAGCACAGTCGCGCCGTCGTCGTCAAGGTCGCCGTCGAGAGCTTCCAGCTCTCGGCGCAGCACTTCGGCGGCGAGCCGGAGCTGGACGAGGGCCACATCCGCTTCGGCCTCAACCGGGTGCCCGACTGCGTCGAGCCGGCGAAGCTGCAGAAAGCGATCGAAAGCCCGTTCGGCAAGGGCCGGCTGGTCGGCCCCTCCTTCGACTACCCGCAGTACTCCGGGCCGAACGGGGTGCTCGCCCAGCGGATCGGGTCGGCCGGCAGCTACTCGCCGGCGACCCGGCCCGAGATCTACTACCACAACCTGAAACCGGGCTTCTACCGGCTCGTGATCAACCTGGCGCAGAACGACGGCTCGACCACGCCGTTCCACGCGGTGACGAACTTCCAGATCCTCGCTCCGTCCGGCAAGGGCGCGCACTGCAAGGACGGCAAGGTGCCGAGCGCCAAGGCCGCCGCCTTCGACTGAAACGCCCTCCGGCGCAAAGAATTTGCGAAATCGCTCGATTCTGCGCACCATTCCGTGCAGACATCTCGTTACGGTGCGATCATGGAAACCGTGAGAGAGCAGTGGACCGACGAGAGGCTCGACGACCTGAAGGACGAGGTCGGCACCCTCCGCACCGAGATGAGGACTGAATTTCGCGCGGTGCGGGCCGAGATGAAGGATGAATTCCGCGCGGTGCGGGAGGAGATGAGGGCTGAATTCCGCGCGGTGCGGGAAGAGATGAAAAACGAATTCCGGGCCGTTCGCAGCGAGATGAAAGAGGAATTCCGGTCCGTGCGAACGGAGATGAAAGCGGGCTTCGACTCGGTGCATCGGACGATGATCCAGTTCGGCGGCGTCCTGATCGCGGCGCTGATCGGCCTGATCGCAACGCAGCTCTGGATCGCCAGCCAGCTCTGAGCGGACAGCAGGCCTCAATACTTCACTTTGTATAGTGAGGTCCGATGCGGACCTACCGCCGTTTGATGGGCTTCTTGCGCCCCTACCGCCGTCAGCTCTGGGGTTCGCTCGCCTTCGCCTGGGCGGCGATGGGGATGACGGTCTTGATCCCGTGGCTGATCGGTCAGGCGATCAACGCGATACAGGCGCACAACAAGCCCGACCTGCTGCCACTCGCCCTGGCGATCGTCGCCGCCGGCATCCTGCGGCTGGGCCTGACCTCGGTCCGTCGCGTCGTCGCCGGCAGGGTCTCCCTGGCGGTCGAATTCGACCTGCGCGAGCGCTTCTACGGGCATCTGCAACGGCTCGAGCTGGGCTTCTTCGACTCGCAGCAGACGGGGCAGCTGATGTCACGGGCGACCGTCGACCTGCAGGCGATCCGCTTCTTCCTCGGCTACGGGCTGATCTTCATCACCCAGAGCGCCCTGACGATCATCCTCGCCTGCCTGGTGATGATCGCGCTCGACCCGCTGCTCGCGCTGCTCGCCCTCCTCCCCGCTCCGCTGGTCGTCTACATCGCCTCGCGCTACAACCGCGTCTCGCGCCCGGCCGTGCAGGAGGTGCAGCAGCGGATCGCCGAGCTGACGGCGGAAGCCGAGGAGAGCATCTCCGGGATCCGCATCGTCAAGGCCTTCGCCCGCGAGGAGCACCAGCTGCATCGCTTTCAGCGCGCCGTCGCCCGCGTCTTCGAGCAGAGCGTCTACTCGACCAGGCTGCAGGCGATCTTCTCGCCGCTGATCGGGCTGCTGCCCCAGGCCGGCGTCGCGCTCGTCCTGCTGATCGGCGGCCGCATGGTGATCGACGGCAGCCTCAGCCTCGGCAACTTCACCGCCTTCTACACCTACGCCGCGATGCTGGCCGCGCCGACGCGGATGCTCGGCATGTCCCTGGGGATGGCGCAGCGGGCGATCGCCGCCGGCAACCGCCTCTTCGAAGTGCTCGACCGCGAGCCGCGGATCGAGAGCCCGCCCGGGGCGCCGCCGCTGCCGGCGGGCGGCGGCCGCGTCGAGCTGCGCGGAGTGACGCTTCGCTACGACGGAGCCGCGTCTGCCCTGAGCGGGGTCGATCTCGACGTCGAAGCGGGCCGCACGGTGGCGCTCGTCGGCCCGTCCGGGTCGGGCAAGACGAGCCTGGTCGCGCTGGTCGCCCGCCTCTACGACCCGAGCGAGGGGTCGGTGCTCGTCGACGGCGCCGACGTGCGCGAGGTCGACGTCGCCTCGCTGCGCTCCCAGGTCGCCTTCGTCGCCGACGACAGCTTCCTCTTCAGCGCGACGATCGCCGAGAACATCGCCTACGCCCGCCCCGGCGCTGGCCGCGAGGAGATCGAAGCCGCGGCCGAGCGCGCCCAGGCCGACGCCTTCATCCGCGACCTGCCGGGCGGCTACGACGCCGTCGTCGGCGAGCGCGGCCTGACCCTCTCGGGGGGGCAGCGGCAGCGGGTGGCGATCGCGCGGGCCCTGCTCGCCGACCCGCGGATCCTGATCCTCGACGACGCCACCTCCTCGGTGGACGCGACGACCGAGGCGGCGATCAAGGCCGGGCTGCGCGAAGCGATGGCGGGCCGCACCACGTTCGTCATCGCCCACCGGCTCTCAACGGTCTCGCTGGCCGACGAGGTCGTCGTCCTGGACGCGGGACGGATCGTCGACCGCGGCAGCCACCGCGAGCTGCTCGAGCGCTGCGGCTTCTACCGCGAGATCGCCGAGCACGGCCTCGCCGACTCGGTCTTCCTGCAGCGCGACCTCGAGCAGCGCGAGGAGCTGGCGCGACTGTGAAGACCCGCTTCGTCCTCTCTCTCCTCTGGCCCTACAGGGGGCGGGTGGCGATCGCCCTGGTGGCGATGCTGCTCGCGACCGCGGCGGGTCTGGCGCCGCCGCTGCTCGCCAAGGAAGCGATCGACGCCGGGATCATCCCCGGCGACGCCTCGGCCCTCTACCTGGCCGTGGCCGGCTTCGTCGCCGCGGCGCTCCTCTACGCCGGCGCCACCTTCGCGCAGAGCTACATGGTCGGCTGGATCGGCACCCGGGCGCTGCAGGACCTGCGCGAGCGGATCTTCTCCCACCTGCAGGAGATGTCGATCGGCTTCTTCACCAAGCGCAGCCCGGGAATCCTGATCTCGCGCCTGACCAACGACGTCGAGGCGCTCAACCAGCTCGTCTCGACCGGGGTGGTGACGCTCTTCTCCAGCTTGCTGACGCTGGTCGGGGCCGTCGTCATCCTCCTCGCGCTCGACCTCAAGCTCGCCCTGGTCACCTTCGTCACCTTCCCGCTGCTCGCCGGCGCCAGCGTCGTCTTCAGGATCGTCTCGCACGGCGCCTACCGGGCGACCCGCGAGCGGATCGCCGCAGTCACCGCCTACCTGCAGGAGACGCTCAGCGGCGTGCGCGTCGTGCGCAGCTTCGGCCAGGAGCCGCGCCACGCGAGCGCGATGACCGCGCTCAACGAGGCCAACCGCGAGGCCAACATGCGGACGGTCTTCCTCAACGCGACCTACTTCCCCGGCGTCGAACTGCTCGCCGCAATCGGCACCGCCGTGATCCTCCTCTACGGCGGCAGCCAGGCGATCGACGGCGCGATCGAAATCGGGGTCATCGTCGCCTTCGTCGGCTATCTGCAGATCTTCTTCGAACCGATCCAGCAGCTCTCCAACCTCTACACGACCTGGCTGCAGGGCGTGGCCGCCCTGGACAAGATCTTCGAGCTGCTGGAGACGCCGCCCGACATGCCCGACGCCCCGGGGGCGACCGACCCGGGCACGCTGCGCGGCGAGATCGAGATGCGCGGCGTCTGGTTCTCCTACGGGGACGAGGGCGAATGGGCCCTGGCGGACGTCGACCTGCGCGTCCCGCCCGGGCAGACGCTGGCCCTCGTCGGCGCGACCGGGGCCGGCAAGTCGACCTTCGCCAAGCTCGTCGCCCGCTTCTACGACCCGCAGCGCGGCGAGGTCTTCGTCGACGGGCACGACCTGCGCGACTTGCGCCAGCAGGCCCTTCGGCGCCAGCTCGGCATCGTCCCGCAGGAGGGCTTCCTCTTCTCCGGCACGGTGCGCGAGAACATCGCCTTCGGCCGCCCCGAGGCGACGCTGGAGGAGATCGAAGCGGCAGCGGCGGCCGTCGGCGCCGGCGGCTTCATCGGCGCGCTGCCGAACGGGATCGAGACCGAGGTCGGCGAGCGCGGCGTCCAGCTCTCGGCCGGGCAGCGGCAGCTCGTCGCCTTCGCCCGCGCCCTGCTTGCCGAGCCCAGGATCCTGATCCTCGACGAGGCGACCTCGAACGTCGACGTGCGCACCGAGAAGACGATCGAGCGCGGCCTCGAGCGGCTGCTCGCCGGCCGCACGGCGATCGTCATCGCCCACCGCCTCTCGACGATCCGCCGCGCCGGCAAGATCGTCGTCCTCGAGCGCGGCCGCATCGCCGAGTCGGGCACCCACGACGAGCTGATCGCCGCCGAGGGGCCCTACGCCCGCCTCTACGGCGCCTGGCAGCAATCGGCCGCGTAGCACGTGCCGTCGATTAGCCACCCATAGGGTGGGGTCACTGTCAATCGACGGCACGTCCGCATCAGCCGGGGCCGATGCCGCCGGAGGACCCGCCGTCCCCGCCGCCGGTCGAGCCGCCGCCGCCTTCGGTGCCCCCCGCGCCGCCGGTTTCCGGCGCCGCTTCAGGTGCCGCTTCGGCGGCTTCTTCCGGCGCCGCTTCCGGCGCTTCAGATTCGCTTGGCGCTTCGGCGCCGCCCGATTCGGCTCCTCCCGTGGCGGCGCTGGGCGGCTTCGGTCCTTCGCTGCACTGTTTGAAGCCGTATTCGCCGGCCGCCGCCTGGAAGGACGAGAGGGCTTCCGAGGCTTTCGATTCGGCCGCTTCGAGCGCCGCCGTGTCGCCTCGCTCGGAGGCGAGTTTGACTTCGTCCTCCGCCGTCGCCAGCGCTTCGGCCGTGGCGACGAATTCGGCGTAGCCCGCCGTTTCCTGCGGGGCTCCCAGGTTCTTCAAGCTGGCGACCATGCCGCTGTAGAGGCTCGCCGCCTGCGCTGCCGACGACGAGGTCGCGGAGCTCGACCCGACCGTGCCGACGGCCGCGTTGACCTCGGCGCAGATCGCGTCGCCCTGTTCGAGCAGATCGGCCTTGGTCAGCGCCGTCGTCGTCGCGGTCGTCGCCGTCGATTCGGTCGAGCTGCCACCACCGCCGCAGCCGGCGACAAGCGCAGCGGCCGCGACAAGCGGGACGATCAGGCGATAGGGAGGTCTCACGGCAGGGGCGAAGGTAGCAGAGCAAAGCGACGGCTCAGCACGCCTGACGCCCGCGTTTGCGCCCTCTGCCTCGCCCGCCCCAATTCTCGGTCTGGGCGTGACAGTTGCCGCAGAGCAGCTGGAGGTTCTCCAGCCGGTTGTCCTGCCCGTCTCCGTTGACGTGGTGCAGCTCCATGCTGAGCGGCTTCCCCCTCCACTCCGTGACCCCGCACTCCTCGCACCGGTTCTCCTTCAGCCCTTCCCGGATGAGGCGGTTCTTGAGATGACCCCGGCCTCGTTTGCGACCGACCACCAGCAACTCGTCGATAGGGATGATCCACTCGCGAGGAACAATCGCGCCGCGCTTCACAGCCTTCGACCACGTCGCGGAACAGAAGCCAAAGCGCTTTTCACAGTCGCTCTTGGACAGACCGGCGTCGACTGCTTTTTGGATCTCGCTCCAGTCATAGCGACGCGCACAACGGTCATCGACTGGGGCGCCGAGACGCCTCGCGTGGTAGGCAACCGTGGACTTCGTGATGTCAAGACGACGGCTGATGGCGTTGTAGCTCAAGCCCTCGGCTCGCAGGCGCGCCACCGCCTCTCGCGTCTTCGACGAATCGGTGCAGGCGATTCTCGCTTCGTAGTAATCTCGCGGTTGCTTGCCTTCGTCCCTCACGGTCGAACGTATGTTCGTTTATCGGTCGGATGGAGCGCCGTGAATTCACGGTTAAGAAGTAAATATTGATTAATTGATGCGGGGTCGAATAATCGGCAATTCGCGCGGTTCTGGTCCGTGAAATCGGGGTTCGAGTCCCTGCCCCGCAGCTCAGGATATCGACGCGAGGTCGGAGCCGGGGTCGGCGAGCCGCTCCCGCGCCTCGGAGACGTCGGTCCCCGCCGCCAGCAGGCGGCGCGCTTCGGCCAGGTCTTCGGGCCGCTCGACGCTCAGGGCGCCCGCCACGCGGCCGTCCTTCAGGTACCAGAGGGAGAACTCGCCGGCGTCGCGGTCGCCGCGCCAGACCTCCTCGTCCCACTCGGCCGCCGGGCCGACGTACTCGAGGCTGGCCCAGTCGGCGAGGTCGCTGAAGAAGTAGGGGACGACCTCGTAGTCGCTCTCGTCGCCGAGCATGCTGCCGGCGGCGTGCATGCCCTGCTGCATCGCCACGTCCCAGTGCTCGACCCGCAGGCGCCGGCCGTGGACGACGCTCTCGTACGAGCAGCAGTCGCCCG
>JBLMYD010000057.1:0-82434 GCA_050258095.1 Chloroflexota bacterium | reverse complement strand
CTCCGTTTCGCGGCCGGCGGCTTCGTCTCGGTTGATCAACGACATCACGTGCTCCATTCACGCCCTCGGGGTTCAGTAATTCCCGAATCATGCGTGTCTCACGTGACGTTGGCAGAGAGGGCGATGCTCTCGGGCCGATGAAGTTCCTCACCGTCGGAGCTCGGGATCCGTCGTGCCCAGGCGAAGCTGTCGCGCGCGATTGACCCCACGTCGGCGCAGAAGACCTGAAGCCCGTCGGTCCAATCCATCGATTCGAAGCTACCTTGTCGCAGTTGACTGAGTCAAAGATGTGACCCTGGCCTCGAGGGACGACATGGGTCCGCTTTGCAGCGCGCTCCTGCTGGTTGCCTTCGGACTGCAACGGTGTCGCCAACCGGAGTTGCTTCTGGCGCCTGAGCCAATAGTGTTGACATGTGGACATCCCATCACTCGGTCTGAAGCAGCGAAAGACACTCGTGATTCTTGGGGCTGGTGCAACACGCGGTGCGTCCTTCGTGGAGTCCGAGGCGGCCGTCCCGCCGCCCCTCGACCAAGACTTTTTTCAAGTTCTCCAGATGTCGGCCTCAGGGCGCTCAGACGAGGGCCGCAAGCTCATTGAGCATGTGCGGACGGTCTACGGGCCGGCGTTGACCGTTGGCCTGGAGACGGTCTTCAACAATCTTGATGCCGCACGCACCTTCCATGAAAAGTTCAAGGTGACCAGTGGCCGCGTTCTTGAAGAGCCAAAACGACTCATCGACGCTCTCCAGGTTGTGCTGCCCGAACTTCTCGGGGAGAGCATCACCGGCTCGTGCAGTACGCATGCCGCAATGGCCGGTCGCCTATCTGCGAACGACGCTGTCATCTCGCTGAACTACGACTGTGTGATGGATGAGGCCTTGCGGACCAACGCCGGCTTTCGCTTCGATCCGCAGCGGGGTGGATATGGATTGCCCGTAGCCAAGGGCGCCAATGTTTGGAGAAGGCAGGGAAAGGGCAGGCGAGCTAAGGGCTCAATCCAGTTGCTCAAGCTCCACGGATCGCTGAACTGGCGGGGGCCGGCCGTCCCCCTTCGCCTTCGTGCCAGGCCTTACAGACCGGTCGCAAACGGCGTAATCGCGCCGCCTTTGACCAACAAGCCGGTCACCAACCCCCCGCTCAGCGAGATTTGGCGCAAGGCCCGAACCGTAGTTGGCACGATGCGCCGCCTGGTGATCGTCGGTTACTCGATGCCTTCCGCAGACGGCCTCGTGCGTACGCTGCTCGCAACGGATCTAAGCGAGTATCTGGAGGACATCGTGCTGGTGGATCCAAGCGAGGAAACGCGAGTGCGCCACGTTGACTTCTTTGGGCGGATCGCCCCTAATGCGAAGGTCATCGCACTCCGCTCGATGAAGCAATTCGAGGCAGTTCTGGAAGGCGGGTAGATCACGGCGATGGCTTTAGCCGAATCCGTGGATTTCAACGAATGATCGAGCGAGCCGCCCGAACCACTCGAAAGTCTTCCGTGTTTCTCTCTTTGCATATGGGCTAGTTCCCCACGAATTTCATCCCAGGGGGTGGCGCGAGACGCCGCTCATCCGTGTAAGGGGTGAGGGGACCCGATTAGCAGGGGCCCAGAGCGCCGGTCCAGGGGGCCGGCAGGAAAAAGGAGAGAGAAATGTCTTCTCGATTGGGAGGACCGGCCCGGCCGGTCGCGATAGCCCTATGCCTGATGCTGATCTGCGCGGCGACCGCCGTCGTCTGCGCGGCGACAGCCAAGGCCGCCCAATACAAGATGGTGGCCTGCGCCACCACCTCGGGCGCGCCGCCCTACACCACCCAGACCAACACGGTCAACGCCCAGCACCCGAACGGCATCTTCGACTTCGCCAACCGCTGCGGCGGGGCCGGCGGCGACCCGCCGGGGGATGCCGCCTTCATGCGCATCTCAGAGCACGAAGCCGCCGGCAACGCGGGCGAGGGCGCCTACGGGCGGATCGTCTTTGAGACGCCCGCCTACGTGCATTTCAAGTCCGGCGGCGGCTACACCCGCCAGCCCAACGCCTTCAACGAAGGCTGGCGCGCCCGCTTCTGGGGGCTCGATTTCTCCAACAACGGGACGGTCTTCCTCAACCAGGGCGCCGGGCTCTCGAACTCGGGGACCAACTGGGCGCCGACCTCCTCCTTCGGCTCGCACCTGTGGCCCTTCGGCCCGTACCTGGACTTCCAGCGCTTCTACTTCGAACTGCTCTGCGTGCGCCCGGCGGGCTGTGACCGCGCCAACTACAACGCGGTCGACGCCAACGGCTTCGTCTTCGTCCTCAGCGACGACTCGCCATCGCAGGTCTCCTTCGCCGATGCCTCCTCGGCGCTGATGGCGGGCCAGTGGGTGCGCGGCGCCCAGAAGGTGTCCTGGAGCGCCTCCGATCAGGGCTCGGGGATGCGCGACGAACGGGTCCGCATCGACGGCGCGGAGCGCCACCTCGTCGACTACCAGGCGATGAGCAAGTGCAACGCCACCGCCTCCCAGACCAACGGCGAGTTCTCGCGCACATACCAGCCGTGTCCGACCGGCGGGCCCTGGGGGCGGAGCTACGAACTCGACACCGCGAGCCTCGCCGACGGCTCGCACAACCTCTCGGTCTGCACCCGGGACTACGGCCAGTACCAGGGCCTGAACGGAACCGGCGGCGAGAGCTGCGCCCAGCGCACGATCCGCGTCGACAACACCGCCCCGGGCGCCCCGGCCGGCCTGCACGTGCTGAGCGCCAACCCGGCGCGCTACCTCGACCGCTTCGGCGCCCAGTTCTCGCTGCCGCCAGACCCCGGCTCGCCGATCGCCAGGGTCCACTACGAGGTGATCGACGCGGCGGGGAGCGTCGTCGTGCCCGAGCAGGTTCTCTCGGGGACGAACCCGACCGAGATCGCCGAAGTGCATGGTCCGGCCAAGGCGGGCGACTACCGGCTGCGGGTCTGGCTCGAGGACTCGGTCGGCCTCACCGGCCCGGCGACCACGGTGCCGATCCCCCACGACACGACGCCACCGGCCGCTCCGCAGGGCCTGCAGGTGACACCGCCCGAGACTGCGCGCTCGGCCGACGGCTTCGACCTGCGCTGGCAGAACATCGCCGACTCGGGCTCGCCGATCGACGCCGCCCACTACCAGGTGCTCGACGGCACGGGCAGGGTCGCGGTGGCGACCCAGACCGTCGAGGGGGAAGGCGTCGCGGCGATCGAAGACCTCGAAACGCCCACGCAACCCGGCCCCTACACCCTGCGCCTCTGGCTCGAAGACGAAGAGGGCAACGTCGGCGCCCCCGCGACGGCGCCGCTCTCCTATAGGTGCATTCGCTCAGACGCCGGCGAGGCGAACTCGCTCAGCGCCGGGGTGGGCACCGACCAGGGCGCCGAAGCGGTCGTCCGCCAGGGCGAGGGGTCGATCCTCACCGGCCGCCTCGCCGAGCGCGGCGACGGCGTGATGGGTGCCCCGGTCTGCGTCTTCGCCCGCGTCGTCACCGAAGACCGGCGCGAGTTCCTCGGGATCGCGATGAGCCGCCCGATGGGCGGCTACAGCTTCCAGATCCCGGCCGGGCCCTCGCGCGAAGTGAGCGCGGTCTACCGCTCCGGTCACCGCGAACTGGGCGCGAAGGCGACGCTGAAGACGGTCGTCCACCCGGCCTTCGGGGTGCGGCGCAAGGTCGTCCGCAACGAGGGCACAGCCCATTTCACCGGCTACATCCCCGGCCCCGACAACGACGACGTCGTGGTCGTCCTGCAGGTCAGGAAGGGCAAGGGCTGGCTCGCCTTCCGTCGCTACCGCACGCGGGCGGGCGGCAAGGTCACGGTCGGCTACCGCTTCACCCGCACCGAGGCGCCGACCCGCTACGTGATGCGCGCCCAGGTTCGCTCGCAGGCCGGGTACCCGTATCTGCAGGGCAACTCCGATCCGCTGACGCTGATCGTCAGGCCCGGAAGCCGCGGTCGGTAGGCGGCGATGCGTTCCCGGCGCGGCGGGGAAGGGCGGGGTGGAGCGGGGTCGCTCCGCCGCCGCCCGGCCGCGCCCGGGCCTCGGCGGCTGAGCCTCGCCGAGGCCCAGTTCTACGCGCGGGTCTTCGACCCGGCGCGCAGGGGCTCGCTGGCCGAGCTGCGCCGCCGCGGATGCGACGAGCACGAGGCCGAGGAACTCTTCGCCGCCGCCTTCGAGAAGGTGATGGAGGCCGTCGACCCGATCGAGCGGCGCTTCTCCGCGTCTCAGATGGTGCGCTTCGTCAAGCGCGCCTGCTGCCGGCGGCTGATCGACGAGGACCGCCGACACGCTCTGTGGGCCAGGCCGGGCGCGCGCCCGCCGCGCCTGCGGCCCGAAAGCCCCACCGAGGCGCCCGGGGAGCTGGCCGAGGAGCGCGAGGCGCTGGCGATCGGGCGCGAGGCGCTGGCGACGCTCTCCGAGCGCGACCGGCTGATCTTCACCAGCCGCCACCTGCGGGGAATGGAGCCAGGGGAGATCGTCGCCGAGATCCCCGGACTCACCCTGCGCACCTACCGCAAGGTGATCGGGCGCGCCAACGCCCGCGTGCTGGAGACCTATGGGCGGATCGAGGCGGGGGAGCGCTGCGCGGAGATGGAGGGCTCCCTGCTTCGCCGCTACCTCGCCGAGGAGAGCGACGCTGCCGAGCGCACGGCGGTCGAGGCCCACCTGGCCCATTGCCGGGCCTGCCAGCGGGCCCAGGCGCGGATGCGCGACTACCTCATCGACGTCGCCAGCGGCGTCCTGCTCGTCTCCTCATTCGGCGCCGGTCGCGCAGGTGTAGTTCCAGCCCGTCTGCTCGAGCTCGCCTCCCATGGCGTTCAGGCGCTCGGCGAGGCGAGCCGTGCCGTTCGCGAGCGGCTGCGCGAGATCCTGCTCAGGCTCGCCGGCGCCCTGCCCGGCCCCGGGACCGACGCGAGCGTCTCGCAGGCCCTCGGCGCCTCCTCGTGGCGCGTCGCCTCGGCCTGCACCGCCGCCGTCGCAGCCGGAGCCTGCGTCGCGGCCGGGGTCGTGCCGGGCATCGTCGACCCCCCGGTCCACCACGGCCAAAAGGCGCACCCGGCGAAGCGGGCGAGCGCCGAGAGCCGCCCGTCGTTCCCCGGCACGGCCAAATACAGGGCGGCCGGCCCCGAAGCCGCGAGCTCGACGACCTCCGCTAAGCGCACCGCGGCGGCGAAGCGCGAAGCGACCACCGCTCGGCAGGGATCCTCGACCGCCGCTCCGGCCTCCGCCCAGCAGGTCGCCACCGAGTTCGGCCCCGAGTCGAGTCAGCCCGCGCCGTCGAGCGGCACGTCCACTTCCTCTCCGGGCTCCTCGGTCGCCAGCGCCACCACGGCGAAGAGGGGTGGCTCCGGCGGCGGCTCGAAGAGCACGAGTGGATCGAACACCGAGTTCGGCCTGTGAGCGCCAGCGCGAGCCGCCGTCGCCAAACCTGACGGTCACACTCGTCCTTTCGTCCAAGACCTCCCCGGAAGGGGTGGCGCGACGGCGCTCCCATACGTGTAAGGGGTGAAAGAGAACATCGAGCTGAACCCGAAGCGGTTCAGCGACTGGAGGTTTGCGATGTCAGCAAAGAAACCCACTACACCCAAAGAAGGCACAACGTCACCTTCGCTCACGGACTATTGGCGTGATAAGGAAGCTCGCGCGGGCTGCGCGTCAGATGCCGAGGGCGAGGTCGAGACTTCGCAGGGCAAATCGGAAGCCACCGAAGAGGCGGGACGAAAACGCGTTCTCTCGGGTCGCGCTCAGATCATCGCCCTGGGAATGCTCACTGCCCTTGCTGTGGCGCTTGCCTGGATTATCGTCCCCGTGCTGGTGGAGAGTGGTTCCACCCCTCGATTCCGGCCCACGCCTGGAGACTTGCCTGCGAAGGCGCGCGAGGCGGATAGAAGGGGGTCGAGCGCGACCAGGTGGGTGAGGGAGCCGGAGCAGACCGCCCGGCCGCGGCTAGGGCGCGCCCCTGCCGGGGTCTTGCGGAGCGGGCGCCATGCTCGCCCGCGAGACGAGCAGCGTTCCGCTCCGGCAGAGCCGGCGGCTCCGAGCCAGCCGCCCGAATCGGTGCCCGCGCCGAGCGCGCCCGCGCCTTCCCCCGCGAGCGAGCCGGAAAAGCCCCGCCTGCGCGACGGCGCCACCGAATCGGAAGAGTTCGGGCTGTAGGGACAGACCGAGGGGATGAGTGGGGTATGGGCCCGGATCCGAGCGCTGACGGACGCCGCTCGCCGCCGCGAGAGCCGCTTCCCGAGCCGCTGGTCGAGCTGACCGCCAAGTACCTGCGGATCCTCGCCAAAGCCAAGAGCATCAGGCTGCTCGAGGAGCTGAGCGGGGGAGAGGCGGGCGTGCAGGAGCTCGCCGACCGCCTCGGGCTCACCCACCAGAACGCCTCCCACCACCTCCAGGGGCTCTGGCGGGAGGGCATCGTCGCCCGCCGCGCCGACGGGCTCACGAACCTGTACGCGATCGAGGACTGGAGCGCCTGGTGGGTGATCGAGCAGCTCACCCGCTCGCTGGGCTCCGGCGAGGCCGATCGCAACACCCAGACGCCGGCCGAGTAGGGCGCGATTCACCCCCTGCTCGCTTGCTGCGTGCCGTTCTTCGCGCGCGCACATAGCACATCTGCTTCGCCTATTCGCCTAAGCGCTTAAGCGCTTAGGCGCTTGTGTAGACGGGGGGATTTCGCCGCGGTACTTCTGGCTTGCAAACGCAAAACAACACGCCGGGGCGTGACGGTGACAGGAGGTGACAGTCACGTCCCGGCAATCCCAAGGAGGGGAATGCAAGGTGAGTGGTGAGGTAGGTAAGAGATTCGAGGCATCGAGGCGCAGCGCCGGCTCGGCCCTGCGCCCGCTGGGACGGGTGGCGATCTGGGCCGTGATCGCCCTGCTGTTGGTCCGGGGCCTGGGAGCGGTGCTGGCGCCAGAGGGTGTGAGTCGCTCGGCTCCAGTGCGCAGCGAGGGGGTCGATCCCGCGAGCGCCTCCCTCGCGGTGCGCTTCGCCCGCGCCTATCTCGCAGATCCAGCCCCGAGGGAGCTGGCGCCTTTCCTCGCCGAAGGCGCGAGGGTCGGCCGCGGGCGCTCCGCCCTCGCTGGCGATGCGGCGCTCATCCAGGCGGAGGTGGCCGCAACACAAGAGCTTGGCGGCGGTAGGGAGATTCTCACCGTCGCCTGCGATCTCCGCGACGGGCGCAGCCTGTACCTGGCCGTCCCGATCTCCCGCTCGAGGGCGGGCGAGGTGGCGGTCTCCGGCGCGCCCTGGGTGGTCGCGGAACCGAGCACGGCCGGGGTCGAAGGTGAGCGACCCCGGCCGCTTGCCGGTGAAGACGCGGGGGCGATCCGGGCACTGGCGGCGAAGTTCCTGCCCGCCTACCTCGCCGACCGCTCCGCGCGCGACCTCTCCTATCTGCTGGCGCCGGGCGCCTCGGTCGCGCCGCTGGGGGGAGCGCTGGAACCGTTCGGCTCGGGCGGCTCAGTCGCCCAGCTTGGCGACGGCGAAGGGCACCGGCGCACTGTCGTCGTCTCGGGTCGCTTCCGCGACCCGGCAAGCGGCGCCGTCTACCAGCTCGCCTACCGCCTGGAGCTGGTCAAGCGCAACCGCTGGTACGTGCGCTCGGTCGAGGGGGCGCTCTCGTGAGTCGCCGCGCTGTCGTCTTCTCGCTGAGCCTGGCCGCGGCCCTGACGCTTGCGCTGCTGCTCGCACCTACGGCGCTCGCCGCCGGCAACGACGTCGGCCACAACCTCGGCTCGCTGCTGCGCAAATACGCCAGCGAGATCTACGGCGGGATCGTCGCCGTCGTCGGCCTCGTCTTCCTGATCAACCGGCGTCTCAACGAGCTGGCGATCTTCTTCGTCGCCGCCGTCCTGGTCGGCTGGCTGGTCTTCAGCCCCGACCAGGTCGCCGACGCGGCGCGAGCGATCGGAAAGCAGGTCCTGCCGTGAGTCACGGCTATGAGCCGATCCGCTCCTACCAGCGGATCTTCCGGCCCGAGCGGCGGATCTACCAGGTCGAGGGCCACGTCCTGCCCGTGCCGGGCGGAGTGCCGCTGCGCTGGCTCGCCTACGCCGCCGCCGCGCTCGTCGCGGTGCTTGCCCTCTCCTCGGGCTCGCTCGCGGTGCCGGTCCTCTTCGGGCTCGTGGCTTCAGGCGCTGGGCTGGCGCTCGGCGGCAGGGAGGAGGCGGGTCTCGCCGGCTTCGCCGCCTTCGCGGCGAGCTGGATCGCGGGTGTTGGCCTGGGCCTGCTCGACTGGCCGCTTCGCCTCGTGGTGCTTCCGGTCGCCGTCGCGACCCTCGCCACCCAGGCCGCGCCCGACGGGCGCCGTGCCGATCGCTTCGCCGCCTCCTGGCTCGCCCTGCGCCTGGCGCCGCGCCGCCGCTCGCTGGGGCGGGCGCTGCCTGGAGTAGGCACGTCGCATCCAAGCAAGGGCTCGCTCTGGGTCACGCGGGAGGCCTTGCGGTGAAGGAGTTCCCCCTGCGCTACGCGCGCCGCAACGTCCTGATCGGCCCCGGCGGGCAGGCCGCTGCCCTCTACCGGGCCGAGACGACCTCCTACCCGTTCGCCTCGGTGGGGGACAAGTGGGCGCTGCTTCACCGCCTGGAGCGCTTCGCCCACCTGGTCGGGGCCGACTTCTCGATCTGGCGCGTCAGCCGCGCCTACCCCGCCGAGCGCTATGTCGAGAGCCTGGAAGGGAGCGCCGACCCCCGTCACGCCGATCCGAAGGCCTGGCGCTCTTACCTCGAAGGCCACCAAGCAAGGCTGGCCGGGCTCGAACCGAGCCTGCCCGAGGTCTATGTGGCGGTCTGCCTCGGCGAGCGCCCGAAGGGCCACCTGCGCTCGCTCGACCGCGCCCGGCGCCGGGTCGAGGAGCTGGCCGGGGTCGGGGCGCCGCGACCGATCTCGCAGAAGGAGCTGGAGGAGCTGGCCGCCGCCGAGCGGCGCTGCTTCGAGCGCCTCGGCGCCCTGCTCGGGCTGCGGCGGGCGAGCACGACGGAGTTGCAGTGGCTGTTGCGCCGAGCCGCCTGCCGCGGGGTGGCCGAGCCGGTGCTGGAAGCGAATTGGGAGCCCGATGCGCTCGTGGAGGAAGACGGCGAGGGCGGGCGCAGCTACCGGCCGCTCGGCCACGACCTCTGGCGCTGCGCCAACGCGCCGATGTCTGAGGACCCCGGCGAGCCGCCCTCGCTGGTGGTCGAGGCCGAGGAGGGCGCCTCCTTCCAGACCTTCCTCTGCGCCGGCTCGCTCGCCGAGGAGGCGAGCTTCCCCGGCCCCGCCGAGCTGCTCTTCGCCCCCTTCGAAGACGCCGGCTTCCCCGCCGACGCCGTCCTCCACGCGCAGTGGATCGGCAACCGCGAGGCGTTGGGGCAGGTGCGGAAGCGGATCATCGACGCCGAGCACGCCTACCGCGAGCAGGCCGAGGGCGCGCAGGCCGGTCCCGAGTGGCGCGTCGAGGAGGACCGCGAACTGGCCCGCGAGTACGAGGCCGTGCTCTCCTCTTCCGCGCACCCGCCGATGCTGCGGGCCTACCTCGGCGTCGCAGTGGGGGCACCGGACCGCAAGGAGCTGGAGCGCCGGGTTGAGGTTCTGCGCGAGCGCTTCGGCGAGGTTCGCCTGCACCGCCCCAGGGGGTTGCAGCACCGTCTCTTCCTCGACCACCTGCCGCGCACCGACGCCGGCTCGCTCGCCGACTACCGCCAGCAGATGACGGTCGAGCAGCTTGGCGCGACGGTCCCCACCGCGACCGCCGAGCTTGGCTCGCGCAGCGGCCCCTACCTCGGTCACACGCCCTCGGGTGCGCGGCGCCCGGTTCGCTACGACCCGACCGAGGCGCCGCGCACCTCGCGACCCTCGGCGGTGCTGCTCGCCGGCACGCTCGGCTCTGGCAAGACGCTCGCCGCGCAGGCGATTGCCTACGGTGCCGAGCGGCGCGGCTCGCTGGTCGTCGACTTCGACCCCAAGCCCGACCACAACCTGCAGGGCGCTCCCGGCCTGGAGGGCCGGGTCGAGGTGGTCGAGCTCTCCGGCGACCCGGCCCACCGCGGCAAGCTCGACCCGCTCGCGGTCGGGCTGCCCGAGCTGCGCGAGGAGCTTGCGTCCTCCTACCTGCTGGAGCTGCTGCGCGACCCGCCGCCCGCCTGGGAGAACGCGATCGACCGCGCGGTGCGCGACGCGGTGCGGGCGGGGGACCGCAGCCTGATGCGCGTGGTGGAGCGCCTGCGCTCCTCGGAGGCGCCGGCGGCAAGGGAGGCCGGCGACGCGCTGGAGGTGCTGGCCGACTTCGGGTTGGCCCGCCTCGGCTTCGCCCCCCTGGGGGAGGCGGCGTAGGTGGCGGGCGAGATCTCCACGATCACGATCCGCACCCCGGGCCTCTCCCTTCCCGACCCCGGCGCCTCGCGTGACACCTATACGCGCGCCGAGCGAATCTCCGTCGCGACCCTCTCCCTGGTCGCGGCACAAGCTCTGCGCCTCGTCAGCAGCAACCGACAACGACACAAGATCGTGCTGCTGGACGAGGCGTGGTTTCTGCTGGCCTCCACCCAAGGCCGGCTGCTCTTGAACCGCCTGGTGCGGCTGGGCCGGGCGATGAACGCGACGATCCTGCTGGCGACCCAGCGCCTCGGCGACCTGGGCGACCTCTCCGAGCTGGTCGGCACCTACTTCCTCTTCGGCCAGGACTCGCCGGCCGAGGCAGGGAGGGCGCTGGAGCTGCTGGGTTTGGACCCAGAGGACGCCGCGCTGCGCGCGCGGCTGGCCTCCTACCGCCAGGGCCTCTGCCTGATGCGCGACCTCGACGGCCGGGTCGGGGAGCTGCAGGTCGACCTCGTCTTCCCCGAACTCTTGGCGGCGCTGGAGACGACGCCGGGGGAGGGGAGCGCCTGATGGGGCGGCGCAGGTGGATCAGGCGGGGCGCCCTTGTGCTTGGTGCTGCCGTTGCCCTCGTCGCGCTCGCCCATCCCCTCGCCGGGGCGAGCGACGTCTGGGGCAACGTCGGCCCGGCCTCGGGGACCCTCTACGGCCGCTTCCCCCTCTCCCACTACATGCTCGACCAGCACTTCGACGCCGTCTCGGCCTCGCTGACCGGCGGCGTCGACGTCTCCGGCGTGCCGCCGATGATCGCCTACTTCCTCGCCAGCGTGATCTGGTCGCTGACCAGCTTCCTTGCCAGCGCCCTGATCGCCCTCTTTAGCTTCGCCTTCGGCCTCGACCTGGTCAACGGCTCGCGGGCCACCGGCGGGGAGGGGGCGCTCGGGCCGGTCGCCCAGGCGATCCACTCGCTCTACGCGAGCGTCTTCGGCGCGCCCTGGCTCGTGCTCGCCGTGGCCATCGCCGGGATCTGGGCGATGTGGAAGGCGCTGGTGCAGCGCCGCTACGCCGAGACGGCCGGCGCGCTCGGCCTCTCGCTGATCTACGTCGTGCTCGCCCTCTTCTTCGTCGCCCAGCCCGGCAAGACGATCGGCGCCGCCTCGGAGTGGACGAACCGGATGTCGGTCGCCTTCCTCTCGGTCGCCTCGCACGGCAGCCCCTCGAACGGGGCGAGCGCCCGGGAAGGCGGCGCCCAGCAGCTCTTCGACCTGCTTATCGCCAGACCCTGGGCGGTGCTGGAGTTCGGCGGCCTCGAGCACTGCGTCGTGGCGGGCACCGGCTCGGACGACGAGGACCCCGTCTCGGTCGCGGTGCGCCCGCTCTCGCCCTCTCCCACCCGCGATGCGGAACTCGCCCGCCGCCTTGCGGCGGGGACGGGGATCTCGGCCGGGCGCAAGGTCTGCGTCAACGACGCCAACAAGCATGGGCCGCACTTCCTGCGCTTCGCCGTGGGGAGCGACGAACGCGGCGCCGAGTACGACGCGCTGAACCACGGCGATTCCTCGAGGCTGCCCGAAGCCGATCCCGAACGGCGCGGCTACCGGCTCGGGGTGCCCGACAAGCCCGCCACCGACGCGATGGAGGAGGGCGGCCAGTACCAGCGCCTGCTCTTGGCGATCGTCGTCTTCGTCGGCGAGCTAGGCGCCTTCTGCCTGCTGGGGGCGCTCTCGGTCGGCGTGATCCTCGCCCAGATCCTGCTGCTCCTGCTCCTGGCCTTCTCGCCTGTGGCCTTGGTCGCCGCCGCGATCCCCGGCCGCGGCCACGCCTTCTTCAAGGGCTGGCTGGAGAAGCTCGCCGGCTTCCTGCTGCGCAAGGCCGCCTACTCGCTCGTGCTCGCGATCCTGCTCGCGGTGAACGGCGCCCTCGCCGCCGCCACCGACTCGCTCGGCTGGCTGATGTCCTTCGGGCTGCAGGCGCTCTTCTTCTGGGCGGTCTTCCTACAGCGAAAGGCGCTGGTCGAGGGCCTGATCGGGATCGCGACCGGGCCGAGCGCCCCGGGGCGCGAGGGCTCGCTGCGCCTGCTCGCCCTCTACTACGGGGCGCGCCGTGTGAGCCGGCCGCTGCGCAATCGGGGCCGCTCGGGTTCCCCTGCGCCTGCGAGCGGCGGCGCTCCGGCTCGCCTGCGCGGCGGTGGCTCGGGATCGCGCCGTGGTGGCGGGCACGACGGGGTCGGCCTGGCGGGGTCGAGGCCTCGTCCAAGCGATGCACACGAGGGTCGCGCCCGCGACATCGGAGGCGAGCGCCCTGTTGACCGAGCGTCCTCGGGAGAGGGGCGAAGGTCCGGTGCCCGCCCCGAGGCCGGCGGCCCTGTCTCGTCCGAGCCCGAGACGAGAGCCCCTCGAAGGCCCGACGCCGATGGCGAAAGGCGCCGCGCCCGGGCCACCGAGGCCGCTCTCACCTCGACGGCGCGCGAGGCGAGAACCGACCGCCCGGTGGAGGGATCGCCGAAGCGCGGTAAGACCCAAGGCGAGCGGCCGGGTCCCGGCGAGACCTCGAAGGCGAGGCCTTCCGCGAAACGGCAAAGGCCACAGACCCGCGAGCCAGGCGTGTCCGACCCGGCGGCGCGGCCGCAGGACGCGACCGGCGAGGAGGGAAGCCTGGAAGCCGACCTGCGCGCCGAGCGCGAGCGCGGCCGCAGGCCCAAGCGGAAGTCGCAGGGCGAGAGGCGCTCTGACGAGAGCGGCACGCCTCAGTCAAAGCGCCAGCGCCGCAAGGGAGGCGGGAAATGAGGCACGTCGGCAGAGGCCGCACGCTGCTCGTGATCGTCGTCCTCGGCGCCTGCGCGGCCGTGGTGCTGACCGTGACCGCGACCGTGATGGCGATCCTCGGCGGGGAACTGGGCTGCTTGGGCGGGGGGACCGCCTCGGCCCAGCCGGCGAGCGCGGCGGCGCGACGGGAGATACCGCCCGCCCGCCTCGCCCTCTACCAGGCCGCAGGGAGACGCTTCGACATCGAGTGGGCCTTCGTCGCGGCGATCGGCACCCAGGAGTGCGGCACCGGCCTCTGCGCCCACGTCTACCCCTCGGGCTGCGGCGGGCCGATGCAGATCGCCCTGGTCCCCGAAAGCGCCTGCAGCCCCGGCCCCGGCCCGACCATCTGGGACACCTACAAGGTCGACGGCGACGGCGACGGGCGAGCGGACCCCTTCAACCTCGCCGACGCGATCTTCACCGCCGCGCGGATCATGCGCGTCGTCATGCACGCGCCGCCGAGAGGCGGCACGTATGAGGCCTACCGCCAGGCCGCCTGCAACTACTACGGCGCCTGCGCGGACGGGATCGTCGACTACGCCGAGGAGGTGATGCGCCGCGCGGTCTCCTACGGCTTCGGGCAGGGAGGCGGGGAGTCCGGCGCCAGCCTCGGTGGCGGCTGCTCGGCCTCCGAAGGCATCGGCTCAGGGCCGCTCGGCGCGGTGCGCAAGGCCTTCGCCCCGAGGCGCCTGGCGGCGCTTCCCCCCGGCGTCGGGTCGGCGCCCGGGATCTCCTGCGACGCGCGGATCGTCCCCGATGTCGTCTACCTGGCGCGGCGCTTCGGGGTGCTCGTCACCGCCTGCTACTCGCCGAGCCACGAGGCCACCGGCGAGCACCCGCTCGGCGCGGCGATCGACGCCGTGCCGCGCGACGGCGACTGGTCGCGGACCATGCGCCTCGCCCGCGCGGTCGGCTGGAAGCCCTCCTGCGCGGCCTCGGGCGTCGCCCCCGAATGCGCCCGCCCGCCCTTCCGCTTCGTCGGCTACAACGGCTACCCCAACCACGGCGATCCGCTGCACTGCGTGCCCTGCACGGGCGGCGCCCACATCCACCTCTCCTGGCTCACCTCGGCCTCGCCGGGCGAGCCCGAGAACCGGGCGCGCTACTCCTACGAGCCAGCGAGCTGGATCGAGGTGTTCGCCGTCTCGGGCGAACCGGAGGGCGGGTTGCGAAGGAGGGTCCGGCGGTGAAAGTCGGCACCCACTTCGCGGAGATCGGCGGCCACGCCAAGGTCGGGCGTGCGGTCGGGCGTGCGGTCGACCCAGCGGTCGGGCGTGCGGTCGGCCCTGCGGTCGGTCCGATTCGCGCTGAGAAGCCGTCGATCCCGCACCCAGACGCGGTTTGCGCCGATCGCGTTTTGCCGACATATCTACGTCACCAAGAGGTCGGTGCATGAACCGTCGCGACTCCTCTGACGAATCCAGGCTCGCGATCGCGATCGCCACCGTCATCGCCTCGATCCTCCTCGGCAAGTGGATATCGAGCATCCACCCTGCGCACCTGCTGCATTCACTCGCCATCTGGCTCGTGCCCTTCGCTCTCGGCACCTGCGCGATCGCCTCTGCGCTAGCTGTAAAGCGCTTCCTCGCAAACCGCCGCGCGCTCGGTGATCGAGTGCGGGCGGCGGTGATACCTGCCGATGAGTTCGAGGCAAAGCCCGATCTGGTCCTGCGCTTCGCCGCCGAGCTGGCACGATCGCAGCGCGGCCTACACGGCTGGTTCGAGCGCCGCGCCGACACCCTGCGGGTCCGGCTGACCAACGACCTCCAGGGCAACCTCGCCTATGTCCTGGAAGTACCCCGTCACTCGCGCGGGCTGATCGACGCCGCCCTGCGCGGCTACGAGGGGGTCGAGTTCCGCCCGATCGAGGACGTGCTGCCCGTCCGCCGCGCCCAACCGGTCAGGCTGCGCACCGAGCTGCGCCTCTCCCGGGCAAGCGTGGAGCCACTCGCTCACCTGGAACTCGACCCCGATCCGCTGCAGCCCTTCGCCGCGGCAATGGCCTCCCTGCGCGCAGAGGAGGGCGAGCGCCTCGACGTCTGCATCGATCTGCTGCCGGTCGCGGGCCGCCGCGAGGCGCGCCTGCAGCGCAAGCTGAAGCGCCAGGCAAAGCGCCGCTATGGAGTGCGGCGCAGCCTGGCGGAGATCCTGGGCAACGAACAGCCCTCGCGCAGCGACCCGGCGGAGCTCTTCGATCGTCGCCGGGTCACCGAAGCGCTGTACTCCAAGCTGCGAAACGCCGACCCGCTCTTCGAGACGCAGATCTTGCTCGTCAGCGAAGCCCCCCGCAAGGCTCGCGCGAAGCTCGGGATGCAGTTGCTGCTCGCCGCCTTCGAGCCGCTGGGCGCCCACAACCGGTTGCGAGCTTCGGGGTTGGGGATCGGCGGCTCGGTCTTCTTCGGCGCCGACTTCCCGACCCGACGGCGCAGCTTCGACCGGCGCTTCGCCACCGGCCTGCACCGCCCCGCGCGGCAGATGATCCTCACCGCCCGCGAGGTGGCGGGCTTCCTCAAGCCCCCGACCGCCCAGTGCGTGGCGCGCAACGTGGTGCGCTCGGGGACTCTCTTGCCAGAACCGCCCTCGCTGCCCGCCTTCGAGGCGGGCAAGGCCGGACTGATCCCGCTGGGACGGGTGGGCGGCAAACGCATCGTCGCCGTGCGCAGCGCCGACACCTTCTTCACCTACATCGCCGGGCGCTCGCGCTACGGCAAGACCGAGACGGCGATCGCCCAGTTCGTCCACCTGGTGCGCAACGGGGCGGGCGGTCTCTTCCTCGACCCCCACGGCGACGCCCTGGAGCGGATCAGGCCCTACCTGACCGAGCCGGAGGTGGCAAGCCGGGTGGTCGAGATCGACGTCTCCGCAGGAGCCCAGGAGCTGGTGGGATGGAACCTCTTCGAGCTGCGCGGAGATGAAAACGAGGCCGAAGTCGAGGCGCGGGTGGCGACGATCGTCGACGCCTTCTCCTCGACCCTCAAGTGGGACGACCGCAGCACCCGGGCGCTCAACCTCACCTCGCAGGCCGCGAGCGCCCTGGCCCATATCGCCAGGGTGCTGCCGCCCGAGCTGGCGCCGACGATCTTCCAGTTGCCGGCTCTGCTCTCCAAGGAGAGTTGGCGCGAGGCCGCCCTGCCCTTCCTGCCACAGGCCTCACGTGACTTCTGGGAAGAGCGCTTCCCGCGGCTTGCCGAGGACGCGATCACTCCGGTGACCAACCTGGTCGACCGCCTGCGCACCTCCCAGGCGATCACCGCCCTATTGGGGCAAAGCCAGGGCACCTACCGGGTGCGCGAGGCGATGGATCGGGGCTGGATCGTCCTCGCCCATCCCGGCGCGGGCGACCTGCACCAGCGCCTGCTCGCCAACCTGATCCTCTTCGACCTGTTGCGCGCCGCCAAGGCGCGCGGCGAGCTGGCCGCCGAGGAGCGTCGGCCCTTCTGGGTCTTCCTCGATGAGGTGCAGAGCTATGACAGCGCCGCCTCGGGCAACCTCGCCGCCCTGCTGGAGCAGAGCGCCAAGTTCGGGCTGCGGGCGGTGGTGCTGAATCAGAACCCCGAGCGGCTCAACCCCAGGACGCTGACCGCGCTGACCACCAACCGCTCCCACCTGCTGGCGACGACGATGAACGCCCACGCCGCGGCGCTTCTGACCAAGGAGTGGGCGGGCAAGCCCGACCCCGCGGCGTTGACCAAGCTCAAGCGCTTCCACTTCATCGCCCAGGTCACCGACCAAGGGGAGTTGAGCGAGCCCTTCGCCCTGGAGGGGATCAGGGTCGAGGACGTGGCCGAGCTGGCCGAGGCCGGGGGCGAGGAGTCGGTCACGGGGGCGGTCGCCTGCGTGGAGGTAGCGAAGGTGATCGAGAGCCTGGCGGGACTTGACGATCGGATTCTGGCCGAGCTGCAAAGGCGCGGCGACGGCACTGTCAAAGGTGCAGGGAACCCACAGAATCCCGAACTGTCCCCGGCTGACTCCGCGCTGGAGGAGCCGGAGGGCGGGCTATGGGTTCCGGGCACGGCGAGGCCGGATCGATGAGCGGATCCGCAGACCCGCAAAGCCTTCCCACCGAGGCCGGGATCGAGGTGGTCGCTTCCCTCACCCAGCACCGCGTGCTCTCCACCGCGCAGGTGCGCCTCATGCACCTACCCGACCACACCGAGCGCTGGGCGCAGCGGCTGCTTCTGCGGCTGCAGATGGCGGGGCTTGCCGGCTACGTTCAGTCGCCGCGCTCTCACCGCCGCCTCTGGCACGCGACCGAGTTGGGAGCGAGGCTGGCGCGCGAGGCGGGTCTGCTACTGGGAGAGCCGCGCCTGATCGGCGCCGAGGAAGCAGCCGGGCCGCTGCAGGCGCACACGCTTGCCGTCAACGACACGGCCATCTGCTTCATGCAGGCCGCGCGGACACGCGGCGATGAGTTCGGTCCCTTCGCCTGGCGCCACGAGGTCTTCCACCTCCTCTCGCGCGGGCGGGGACGGCGACGACGCATGTTGATCGCCGACGCGGTCTTCACCTACCTGCGCGTCGCCGAGGAGGGCGTCGCTATCGAGCAGCGCTTCCTCGAGGTCGACCGTGCGACGCTCTCGGTCGACCGGCTCGCAGGCGAGTTGGCTCGCTACGCGGAGCTCTATGGGGCGGGCGGCAAGAAGGGCGAGGAGCCGCTGTGGCGCCGGCTGTACCCGCTCTTTCCCCGGGTCCACTGCGTGCTCGGCGAGAGGAGCCGAACGGCGCTGGAGCGCCGCCGCTCCACCGCGCTTGCCCTGTTGCGCAGCAACCCGCTCCTCTCGCGAGCCGCGAAAGTCTCGATCTCGATCTGCCTGCTGGAGGATCTGCAGGCCGAGGGCCCATTCGCACCGATCTTCCGCGACGTCCGCGATCCGGGGCGAGCGGTCGACTGGCTCGGCTGCGCACTCGCCGATGGGGAGAAGCGCGGGTGAGCAAAGTGCGCAAAGCGAGAAGGGGAGCTTCGCGACGACGCCCGGGGGTCGCGGCACGGGATGGCGTGCGCCTGCTCGAAGGCGACTCGCTGGAGGTGCTGGCCACGCTTGAATCAGAGAGCATCGACGCGATCGTCACCGACCCGCCGTACGCGATCGGCTTTCAGGGCGAGCGCTGGGATAAGGCCGCGATCCGTGAGGCCGCGGCACGGCAGGAGGGCGAGCGGCTCGGCCCCGGCGAGGCGTTCGAGGCCTGGTGCCGGATCTGGGCCGCCGAGTGCAGGCGGGTACTGAAGCCCGGCGCCTTCCTCGCCGCCTTCGGCTCGCCCCGTACCTACCACCGGCTCGCCTGCGGCGTCGAGGACGCGGGCCTCGAGATTCGCGACACGCTGATGTGGCTCTACGCCGAGGGGATGTCGAAGTCGCGCCGCTATCCCGGCGGGCGCGCGAGCACGCTGAAGCCGGCCTTCGAGCCGATCGTCCTCGCCCGCCGTGAGCTGGACGGGACGACCGAGGAGACGATCGCCCGCCACGGGACGGGGGCGCTGAACACCGAGAGCTGCCGGGTCGAAGATCGCCACCCGGCCAACGTCCTCCTCAGGCACTCGCCCGACTGCAGGGAGAGCGAGTGCGCGCCGGAATGCCCGGTGGCCGAAGCCGATCGCTGCGTCGCCGAGGGCCGCAAGCGGCTGGCCCCGAGCCGCTTCCTCTACTGCCCGAAGGCGAGCCGCTCCGAGCGCGACGCCGGCTGCGAGCGGCTGCCCCGCCGCACCCTCGACCTCTTCCCCAATGCGGGCGCCACCGGCCGCAAGTCGGCCGGCGTCCGCAACCCGCACCCGACCGTCAAGCCGCTCGAGCTGATGCGCTGGCTTGTACGCCTCCTCTGCCCGCCCGGCGGCATCGTGCTCGATCCCTTCTGTGGCTCGGGCACCACCGGAGCGGCGGCGGCGATCGAGGGGCGGCGCTTCACCGGCATCGAGCTCGAACCTGCCTATGCGGAGATCGCCGCGGCGCGGATAGCCCATTGGTCGTCGGGGATGGGAGAGGCCGAGGCGGAGGGTGGCCCTTGCGGGAGACGACGGTGAGCGGCGAAGGCAGTGAGCCTGCCGAGGTCCGACTGTCGGCGGAGTCGATAGAGGCGCTCACCGTCTCGATCGCCGAGGCGATCGGCGGCATCCGATCCCCTGAGCAGCCCGATCTGCCGCCGCGGCTGCTGACGGCAGCGGAGGTAGCGCGCTGGTGGGGCGTGGATCGCTCCTGGGTCTACAACCACGCCGCCGAGCTCGGCGCCCGGCGGCTTGGCTCAGGGCGGCGGCCACGGCTTCGCTTCGACCCCGATGAGGTCGCCGAACGACTCGGTGCTCCGCTGCCGCAGCGCCGCGATTCGCGCGGATTCCCGCCGATCCGCGGCGATTCGCATCCCGACTCGCTTTCTGCGCGCAGCAGAGCTACTGTCGTGCAAAGCCGAAATCAAGTGGCCGGGCGGCGCTCGAACGCCCCCGGCCCGGCGCCGAAGGCAGTGCTTCGACGCGATCAAAAGCCTAGCCCCGCTGGGCGTTCGCGCCGCCGCTTCCTTCGCCGCAGAGAGGAGTTGAGTGGCGGTGGCGAGTAGATCCGAGGGCCAGGTGGTGGAGCGCCAGTGGAAGAGCGGGCGCGGCTACGCGCTTCGCTTCGTCGCCTACGGCAAGCGCCAGTACCTGACGCTGGGGCTGGAGAGCGAGGGCTGGGACCGACGGCGCGCCGAGGAGGAGCTGGCGAACATCCTCGCCGACGTGCGGCGCGGCATCTGGGTACCACCCCAACGCCGCCGCCAGCCGAGCGAGGAGATGGGCGAGGCGCCGCTCTTCGGTCCCTTCGCCTCAGAGCTCGTTGCCTCGCGCGAGGGGCAGGTCGCCGAGAACACGCTGCGCTCAGACGAGTGGGCGCTCTCCCATCTCTTGCCCTACTTCGCCGACTGGCCGCTGCCGGAGATCGACGCCGAGGCCGTCGATGCCTACCGCAACTCCAAGGTCTCCGAATCACACGCGCGCCAGCGCGCGATCGAGCGGCGCTCGCCCCTTCGCAACGAGCGTGGAGAAGTCCTGCGGCCGCTCGCTCCCTCGACGATCAACAAGACGATCGACGTTCTGCAGTGGATCCTCTCGGTCGCCCTCGACTACAAGCACGTCACCGAGAACGCGGCGGCGGGCAAACGGCGCCGGCTGCGCGCCGAGCAACGGCGCCCGGTGCATCTGGACACAGCGGCGCAGATCGAGGCCCTGCTCGACGCCGCCGCCGAGCTCGACCGCGACCCGCGCCGCGCCTGCGCGGATCGGCGGGCGATCGTCGCCACGCTGATCCTCGCCGGCCCCCGTGCCCACGAGCTCGGCTACCTGCTCTGGCGCGACATCGACCTCGCCAACGGCCGCATCCACGTCGGGCGCTCCAAGACCCAGGCCGGTCTGCGCGAGATCAAGATCCGCCCGATCCTGCGCGACATCCTCGCCGCCCACAAGGCGAGCGCCTACCGCAGCGGTCCCGACGACCTCGTCTTCCCGACCGGCACCGGCGGGCGGCGCAACAAGGACAACCTGCGCGTCGCGGTCCTGCTGGCGACCTTCGAGCGCGCCGACGATCTACTCGCGCGTCGCGGCCATGTACCGCTGCCCAAGGGCCTCTCCGCCCACAAGCTGCGCCACACCTTCGCCTCCGTATTGATCGCGTGCGGCGAGGACCCGGCCTCGGTGATGGCCCAGCTCGGCCACACCGACCCCGGCTTTACCCTGCGCGTGTACACGCATGCGATGAGCCGCGACCCGGCCGAGCGGGCGCGGCTGAAGGCCCTGGTCGAGGGCGAGCGAGAGAGCGAGGAGCCGCCACCCAGCCCACCAGCCCTACTCCCCTACAGCGCCTACGAGCTGCCGATCCTGAGGGCGCTCGCCGAACTGGGCGGCAGTGCTCCCCGCCGCGAGGTCGTCGGCACCGTGTACGAGCGGTTGGGCGGGCGCCTGGGCGAGCTTGACCGAGAGCCGCTGCCCTGCGGCGCACCGCGCTGGGAGATGCGGATCGACGTCACCCGCAAGCAGCTGATCGAGCGCGGCTGCCTGCGGGGCGACTCACGACGCGGCGTCTGGGAGCTGGCGCCGGCCGGGATAGAGCGGCTCCGTCGCCTGAAACGGGCGGGTGGAAACGGGACTTCGCCGCAAATGAGCAGGCCCGAAGAGGTTCCGAGCAGATGATCCCGTCGGCGATCGGCACGGTGCTTTTGGTCGCCCTCGGCTTCTGGATCTTTGGCGGCTTTGCGTTGCGCCTCGGCGGCGTCCTGCTCGTCCTCGTAGGTGCCGTCGGCCTTGCGACCATGGGCAATGTCAGCGCCATCCTGCTGGTCGCTCTCGGTGTCGCCGCATGGTGGACCGGGCATCTTCACTATGCGCTGCGCCACGGAGCCTGGAAGAGCGCGCTGGCAAGGCGCCCTTCCAAGGGCATCGCGGCGACTTGGTGCCTTACCGGCTGGCGAGGACAAGCTGCTGGCCCGAGTCAGCACTCGCAACAACAAAGCCGGGAGGTCGACGAGTTCGCTGCTAATGCACGGGGAGCAGCGAATGCCAAGGATCCGGACTGCCATCCCCGATCACGGGTTTGCCGGCGTCCGGTGGGTAGATGGCGACGATCCCCGGCAGACTGAGTACATCCAGGGGTGGAGCCAGGTCGAACGACGTGGAGTCGAAGATTGCAGTGGCAACAACGCACGGCCCGTCTTCGCAGCACTCCCTGTCGTGGGCCTCGACTACCCATACCCAGTGGGGTAGCCGTGCGTAGCGGACTTCCCGAAGGACCCGGTCGGAACTCGTCTGCTTTGCCACGTCGCGCTTGAAGGAGGCCCCGGTACGCAGCATCGTACGAAGAACGATCTCTCCGTTTACCAGGCGCTCCGCGAGTTGCTCAAGCCCCTTGGCCTGTGCCGAGACGGAGCGAAACACTCGGTGGGCCCGACCCTCCGCGGACTCGCCGCTCAGGAAGACTCGTGGGGGCAACGGCACCATGATGCTGTCCCACGGCGTCTTGTAGTGGTCGAATGGATTATCGATTACCTCATACGGACCGACTTGGTCGTCGCAAGCAATGAAGCTGACCTCGCCATCGGGGCGGCGGAGCCAGCCGACGAGCACGAAGGCGTGATCGCCTGCGCCGATCAATACCGGGAAGCGCGAGTTCAGGTAGCGGCAGATCACGGTGATCAGACGCCGGTCCCAGTGCCCCGGGGCGACCAGCTTGCCGTCGGGGCCGAGTTGCGGGTCGGGGTCAGGAACGCCGGGGACCCTGGGCATGTTGCTCAGCCCGTAGAACAATGCCGGCTGGTTCAGCGCTCCGAAGACTGCCTGTAGCTGATTCAGGGTCATGCCCTTTGATGGAAGGGCCCTCTCCGGGGAGAGCATCGTCGGGCTCAACTCGACGATCTCCGCCGTACTGCGACGCCCTGTCAGCTCACGGCGGTGGGCGACGTAGTGGCAGATCCAGGCGGCGGCGTGCGCGCAACGTAGGTACTCGCCATCCTGCTCGCAGAATGGCACCCCGGTCACGCTGAGGTCGTTGCCAAAGAGCGAGATGCGGTCGCTCACTGACGCAAGGGTGGCGTCGCGCAGCTCGGGGGGAGGCCGCAGGACCGTTCTGCCGACCCGGCCGTGCTCGACCGGCCTGATGATCGAGTATCCGAGGTAGCCTGGTTCGTCGGGAAGCTCGTGGAGCCGCTCCTCGTCGAGTGCCTCGCTGAAGAAGTGCAATCGGCGGGTGAAGGAGGACTGGCCGTCGAACTTCAAAGACCAGAAGTTCGAGTACTCGCTGCGATAGTCGATGTCGACGTAACGATTCTCGATGACTACCGTCTTGCAGCCGCTGGCGCGCGCTACGGCAATGATCTGGTCGAACGGCTGTGGTGCTGTCCCGCCGGCGTAGTCGCGCGCCAGCTTCTCCCAAGCCGCCTCGTCCTCGGGCTTGACAACCCAGCCGTGCGAATCGGGAGCGACCCAGGGGCGCACCATGCTTCCCGGGTCTAGTTGACCTGAAGGAGACCCTCGTGCGTCTCTGCCTTGCGGCGGGCATCGACGACGGACTGCTCGGCCTCGTCGTAGGAGTTGCGCTCGGTCTCCGGCATGCCGTTGACGGTCTTCTCAAGGTTCGAGACAAGCGGCGCAAGGGATTTGCGCAGCGCGGTGAGTTCGGGGGTCTTCAGATGTGCCATTGCCTGGATGAGGTTACGGCTCCAACTTGGAGCACGTGCGAAGACGACGGAGAGAAGTGAGCTTCGGGATGATGCCCGACTCTCCTCCGGGAAGACGGGCGCACCATTGCAGAGCGCACGCGCGCACTGTAATCCATCGGCGCGACGCGATGTCGCGCGCCTGTCGGTGCCAGCCATTCGCGCTCCCCGCCTACCCGGCCGCGCTCGTCGCTGGGGCCGGCCGGAGCAGTCTTCCAATGGAGCGAAGTCGCGACTCGCCGGAGACGAGGACGAGCGCAGCGTAGCCGGTGTGCATCGTCTCTACCTGCAGGATCCGTCCCTGGCTGTTCAGGTCGGGCGAGATCCACCTTTCCTGGGTTTCGCTGGCGGCGGTCCCCAAAGCCGGTCGCAGCTGCTCCCAAGGCGCTCCTCCGGCGCGCCAGCCGAATACCCGCTCGAAGCGCTTGGAGGTATAGACATGCGCAGGTCCGAGCCGCCCGCCGTTGCCGCTATGGCAGACGACCAGCGCGACCGGCCTGTGTGAGTTCTCGACGACATAACGGGCGGTGGCGATGATCGAAGCGCCGAAGGCGCCCGCGATTCGGCAGATCTCCGACATGCTTGGAGTCGAGCTATCGAACTCCTCGCTCGCCTGTCCTCCCTGCATGAGGATCTCGATTGCCGCCTGGTTTGCTTCGCGCTCGAAAAGCTCCCGTGCGAATGGCGGCATCCGATCCTTGTCGTCGATGTAGGCGAAGCTCTGACGGTGTGCCGGGATGATGGCGTGGCCGATCTCGTGACTGATCACGAATCGGCGTTTGCTGGGGTGCAGATCGGGCTTCACCCATATCTCTCGGGTGCGGAAGTCGAAGCTTCCCTGCAGCCTGCGCCAAGCTTTGTTTACCCAGTGGCCGAAGCGTTCCAACAGGCGCTCCTTGTCCTTGACGTCGAGACTGAGCTCTCCGGTGAGCACCAGTCGCGCCGCAGTCTGGACATCCTCGAGAGGGGTCGGCCGGGCGCCGAGTGCGTCAGCCTCGCGCAGCAGCGAGGTTGCATACCCCCGGACGAGACGGGAGGTTTCGGGGTCGAGCGGCTCGTCGCCAGGCAGTAGCGCGAAGCCCGCCTTGCGGTTCTTCTGTAGAACGTCGACAATCGCCCGAAGGGCACCGAGCTCCTCGTCGCTCGGCTCACCGAGTCCGGCGACCGAGCTGAACGCGACCGCCTGATTCGGTCCCACCGGTTGCTCGGCCTCCTCGACGTAACCGGTCCATTTGAGGAGATCGCTAAAGCGCAACTCATATCCGGTGGCGACCTTCTGCAAGACCGATGGCGAGGGATGGGTGATTTTCCCGTTCTCCAGCTGGCTCAGGTAGCCGCTGTTGAGACCGGATCGCGCCTCGATCTTCCGCAGCGAATCGCCGCTCTTTTCCCTGACCGACCGTAGTCGCCGACCGAACTCGATCGCGCGTTCTTTCTCGTCCATACCCCGATTGTTGCAGGTCTGCTGCATATTTGCAGCGATCTGCTACTCTTGTGGTGTGCTGCAAAATTGCAGCGCATTGCTACAGAGATCTGTAAAGGAGAAGGACGAATGTCAACTGACGTCAGCGAGGCGGCCAAAAAGCCCAAGCCGACCATCGAAATCCGCCACAACGGGGAAGGAAAGGAGTTCCCCTACAAGCCCCACGAGAAGATCCACAAGCTGCTCGAGCAGGCGATTGCCGCCTTCGGCGCCACGGACGCGGTCCACACGCTTGCCCTCTACACCAGCGAGGGGGTCGAGCTGAAAGACGAGCAGCTGACTCTGGCGGAGGCCGGGGTCGAGGCCGGCGACGTCCTGCGGCTGCGGACGAGCAAAGTCAAGGGCGGCGCGGCGCTGGTCGTGGGAGAGGGTCTGCTGGAGCAGACCCTCTCCGTGCTGCGGCGTTGCGGCGCTGGCCGGGAGGAGTGCGTGGCGTTCTGGGCGGGCCCGGTTGCGGAGCCCGGCGTCGTCGACACCCTCCTTCATCCCGACCATCGCTCCGGTCGGGGCGGCTACGAAGTCTGCGAGGAGTGGCTGGTCGAGGCGTGGGAGCGCCTGGATGAGAAAGGCCTGGCCATTCGCCTCCAGGTGCATACCCATCCATTCGAGGCCTTTCACTCGGCGACCGACGACGCGTATCCAATCGTCGCCACTCCGGGCTTCTACTCGCTCGTCCTGCCGCGCTTCGGCGAGGAACCGCAGACGCTTGCCGACGCCTACCTGGCCCGCCTCGAAGTTGACGGCACCTTCGCTGAGGTCGATGTCTTCGAGTGCCTTGGAGCGGCGGTGGTCGCGTGAGCTCGGTGCCGGCCCTCGATCGCACAATCGCGCTGCTAAAGGGCGACCTCTTTCCGGGCCTCGACTCCGATCTGCTTGCCCGCGAGTTGAGTGCCGGTCGCGTCCTGCTCGGTGCCGACCGCGCCAACGTGGAGAGCCCGGCCGCGCAGACCGCGTTCGTCACAGCGTTTCTCGCCATCGCCCAGTGCGGCCTGCGGATCCACCTCGACATCCCGAACGTCGCGATCGCCGGCCCGCAACCGCCGCTGCGCGGCAACCGCCTGCGCGATGCCCTTATCGACCTCGCTTCTGACCTCATAACGCCGGCCAGCCTCGCTTCGCCGCCGCCGGAGATCCTCCAGGTCTTGGTCGGCAACAGTCCGGCACCTGCGAGTGGAGCTGTGCTGCGGATCGGCGGCGGCCCCGAGCACGCCGAGCTTCGGCTCGGCCGCCACGCCCGCGTTGAGCCCTTCTCCGGCACCGAGCCTCTCGGTGCCGTTCTCGCCGGTATCGCTGCCGCAGCAGAGGTGATGCGGGTGAGCGCTGGGGCGATTCGCGACCACTACGGGCTAGATGTCGCTGGTGTGTACGACCTCGATGGACCGCGCGAGGTCGAGCTCAATCTGCCACCCCTCGCATTGCCTGGGAGGTTGGATCTCGGTGCGGTCGACTTCATCAGCGCCGGGGCGATCACCAACGCTTGCCTTTTTGTGCTGCTCAGGGTTCCGGCGCTCGCCGCGGCGTTCCGCATCTTCGACGCCGACAGCGGCGAGGAGAGCAACCTGAACCGCTACGCGCTCTTGCGCCGTTCTCAGCTTGATCGCCCGAAGGTGAACGTCCTTGCCGGCTACGCTCGAGCGGGCCTGGACATAGAGCCCCACGAGATTCGAGTCGAAGCCGACACCGCAGCCGCTGTTGGCCCGCTTGCCCCGAGCGTTGTCTGCGGAGTCGATGACATTCCATCTCGCTGGCTTGTGCAGGCGATGGAACCTCAATGGCTGTGCGTCGGCGGCACCTCGCACTTCACCACGCTCGTCTCCGAGCACGTGGCCGGCATGCCCTGTGCGGGCTGCCTTCACCCCGAGGACGATCCCGATGCGCCGGCCGAGCTGCCGACGATCTCCTTCACCTCGCTTCTGGCGGGAGCCCTGCAGGCGTATCGACTCCTCGCCCATGCGACGGGGTCGGTTCCGGCGGACCCCGTGCTGGGTGCGAGCTTCAACCTCCGCGCGCCATATTCGCTCGAAGAGATCGGTCTGGCATCGCGCCCCGACTGTCCAGTGGGGTGCGATGAGTCCGTCGGACTGCATGAGCGGGACTTGATCGCCTCGTATACATAAGGGGGCGTTATCGGGCGTTGGGGGCTGGCGCGACGGCGCGAAGCGACGCTAGGGTGGGCCGATGTACTTCCTCGCGGGGGACCAAGAGCGACTTGAGCGGGTGCGCGCCGCTCAGCCCGGGCTGGGCCATGCCGATGAGCGCTTCATGCTCGATGCGCCACTGCCGAACTACCAGGCACACCGGTCCTTCTCCGCCGGCCCCAACGTCAACTCGGTGCTGAGCGGCCTCGCCGATCACGAGGGGCGGCACTGGCCGCTTTTCTTCAAGCCGACCGGCGGGGTCAAGCGGAGCGCGGCTGCGCAATATGGCCACCTGAGCCCGGTCGACGTGGGGATCCACGAGGTGGCCGCCTGGTGGATGGCGCGCGAGTTGGGCTCCCCCTGGAGCGAGCTGGTGGCCCCGGCCGTCTGGCTCGACCCGCCGGAGGCGAGCGACATCGACGAGTGCGGCCCGGTGTCCCTCGGCATGGGCGGCGTCGCCGCACTGCCCGAACCGGGCGAGGGCTTCGATCGGCTGATCTCCGACGCGGCGTTCTTTGATGCGCTGATCGGGTCCCAGGACCGCCACGACCAGAACCTGCGTGCCGCGTGCCCGCCGCAGTTGGGGCTGATCGACCATGGCTACGCTTTTGCCCGCCCCGGCGATTACCACAACGCCTATCCGACGGCCGGCTTCTTCTTGCAATTGCGCTTCGGCAAGCGTCGCTTCATCGCACTCGGCCAGCCGGTCCTCGACTACAGCGGCGTGGGTTCGCTCTCGGTGGGGCTGGCAGGGCACGAGAAGGAGGCGCTCGAGAGGCTGCTGGCCGATCGCGAGGAGCTGCTCGGCGTCGCCCCGATTTTGGGCGATGACAGGGCCGAGGCCCTGCGCCTGCGTGCCGCGCGCATGCTCCAGACCGGCGAGGTGCTGGCGCCGGGAGATTTCTAGGCCGGGTTGCTATAGTCTGTTGGGCTATACAGCGTCCCTTGTAAAGGAGGCCAAATGGTTCGCGTCAGAATCCTCGTCAATGAGATCAGCCCCGAGGGGGAGCTGGTGGAGCGGCTTGCCGCGGCGTTCGAGGTGCGGGGGCAGGACTTGAGCCTCAGTGAGGGAGACGCCCGCTACGTGCAGTTCGGCATGCCTGTCTATAGCGAGCGCTACGGCAGGCAAATCGATTTCGACACCGACGGCGAGGAGTGGGCGCGCAGCCTGCCGAGCGCCTACCGCAACGGGGCGATCGTCATCGAGGCCGAGACGGCGGCCCTCGGCGCTCTCAGTGGCGAGGCCCTGCAAGGCGGCGAGCGCCTCGCAGCGCCGCAGGCATTCGCGGCGGAGTAAGCGTGCCCCGCACGCGGCGCTCTGACGTTCACGCGCAACTGGTCGGGCCGCGCCTTCGCGCTGCCCGCCAGGCGGGGGGCCGGACTCAGCGCCCACAGGCCGAGCGCCTGGGCGTCTCCCAGCCGGTGGTCGCCGCGCTGGAGGGCGGCGGCGGTAACCCGACGATCGGCCAGCTGGCGGCTGTCGCCGAGGCTCTGCAAGTCGGCTTCGACGTGCAGTTCGAGCTGTTGCCGGCCACGCGCCGGGCAGGCGAGGTGATTCCGCCCTAGCCGTTCTATCCACGGGACGTTGTGAACGCGACTGATCGGTGGCCGGTCGCCCGGATTGAGTTCAGCATCCCGCCGGTTTCTCCAGATCCGATTTCGAGTCTCCGTGAGACTCTGCCCGGCTCAAGAAATCCAAGCGCATAACGCCGGTTTTGGCTATTGCGTAACGATGGACGTGATGGACCATTCAGTGGAGCCGAACTCTCCCGCCCTGGAGACTGCTCGCGCTCGTGGCCTCTTCAGCCAGTTCGGCTGGCGGCTGCACCTGGGACCCGAGAGCGACGGGCTCGACGCACGCCTCGTCTCCACGCATGAGCTCCACCACGACCGATTGCAGGTCACCACGGCCCACGGGTTCCTGATCCACGTCGTGGCCGCGCTCTACGAGGAGACCGGCGAGGGGAGATGGGGCGAGCTGGAAGACGGCCTTCAGGCCGTGGCCTACCGGGTCCACGAGCAGTTCGCGACCTGGATGTCGGCGACGACCCTGGGGCTCAGCCGCGATGAGCTTGCCGGGCACCTGCCGAGCTACCTCGGGTACTTCGATGATGCCCAGGAACTGGTCGCCTCCGCCTCCAGCCCCTACCTGCGCATGCATCTGGTCTACGCCGCGCACCGTGCCGCGATGCAGTCCGAGGTTCTGCGCATCGCGGCCGACCGCGGGATCGCTGAGCTCCGCCTTGCCGACCTGGACCGGACCCAGCAGCCAGACTGGCGGATAGCCCGGTTCGATCCACGCGCGTTCGACGGATTCGCCGCGGATGTCGAGCGCCGCTGGGGAGGCGACGAGCGGTGGCCGGCCCTCCTCGCGTCCACGCTGAGCACCGAGCTGTACGGGCTCGAGTACGAGGACATCTGGGATGACGTCAACCAGCGAGCCTACGAGCTCGCCTGCCGGGTGCTGAGCGAGCGAGGGGCGCGGGCGCTCGAGTACGACGGCCACACCGGGTGGACAGCGCCGGTGCTGGAGCAGGCCCGGAAGATCGCCGGCAGCCGGCTCGGCGTCCGGCTGGGGTCGGAGATGCCGGAGATGCCGGGCGCCGATGTCGCGGTCTTTTCCATGGAGGGCGAGACGATCGTGCTCCGCGACGCGCCCCTGCCGGCAGTGGTCCTCGACTGCAGCCCGCTCGACATGATCGCCGGCGAGGAGCCCTTCGAGCACGTCTACGTCTCCATACGACAGATCTCGAGGCTGCGGGCGCAATGGTCGACCGAGGATCCCGACGCGATCGGCTCAAGCGAGGTCGTGGCCCTGGCTCGCCGCACGGTGCTGACCGAGGAGGGCCGTCTCGTCGAGCTCTGCCCGGTGGCCGACCCCCAGGAGCTCAGCGGCTCCGAGGTGCCTATCTACGGCGATATCTCGATGGCGGTGCTGGGCGATGGCCCGCGAATCGAGGCCTGGGAGCCGCTGATCCGGCCAGACAGGTTCGTCGTGCTCTGGGATCTGCGCCCCACGCACCACATCCGCCTGTGGCTGGGTGAGCCCGGGCATCGCCTCCACTACTGCGTCCTCAACGCGGAGCGCTCGGGTCGCACGACCATGGTCTTCGTCGCCCAGGTCATCTCCGACGGCGGGCGATCGCGCCTGTTCGTCGCGCCGAGCTCGGACCTCTTCGTTCGCTCGCTTCGCGCCTGGCTCGTCGAGGCCGGCCTCGACGAGCGCGCCGTCCTCGACGAAGGGCTGGCAGCCGAGGCGGATACGGCGTTGCAGATAGGCCTGGGCCATATGCTGGGCGAGGAGATGACCTTCGACTTCCTGGCGGGGCAGCGGCCGTGACCGATGCGATCCTGGACGCGCTCGGAAGCGACCGCGAGCTGCGCGAGCCCGAGCTTCAGAGCACCGTGGCGCGCCTGACGGACCTGGACGGAGAGGCGCTGCGGGTCGCGACTCGGACCGCCGAGGCCGTGATCGTCGTCGGGCTTGACGAGCGGGCACTGCATGCCCGCCCCGGGGGGTGGGTGCTCCGGCTCGGCGACGCCACGGCGCGGGCCGGATTGGCGACGGCGGTCACCGCCGGCGTCATGGCCGCCGCGGGCTTCGACCAGCTACCGGCCCTCGTCCTGCCGGCCGTCCTGCCGCTGCTGATCGACCTCGATCACGTCGAGCTCTCGCCGGGCGACCGCCATGTCCTCGCCACCCTTCGCCTCCAGCCCGATGTCGTCGACACCGAGAACCCGCCATCGGCGCTCTACGACGCGTTGCCTGCGGATCTGCGCGACCAGGTCTCGATGCCCGACTTTCTCGATCTGATTGAGCGTCTCCGGGACGCCGGTCAGGTGGACACCGACGACGGCATCGCGATCGTCCGGGACGAGACCAACCCCGCGTGGTTGCGCTTTCGCCTGAAGTAGATCGGCTGCGAGATGCCGAAGCAACGTGGCCTCGCCCCACCCAGGCGTCTCGATCCTGCTGACGCCGCTCTGGAATGAGCGCCACGCCGCTCATCCGAACATGGGCACTTTGGGACTGTTACGGACTCAATTAGGAATGCAATAGTATCCCGCCACGGTGTCAGCCAGTTGGGATAACTAGGAATTATCGCCCGTGCCAAAAGTCAGCGTGGTCGTGCCGATCTTCAACGGCACCTCGTACCTCCCAGCCTTCTTCGACTCGCTCGATAGCGCTCTTCCAGAAGGCTCCGAGTTGATCTTGGTGGACGACGCATCCACCGAGCGGGTCTGGGAGACCGTGCCGGATTTCTCTAGCATCGACCGCCTCGTTCAGCTGCAGAACGAGAGGAACGTCGGGTATGCGACCACGGTGAACCGAGGCTTCGCCATCGCAGCCGAGGATGTGGTGGTGGTCCTGAACACTGACCTCATCCTGCAGCCCGACTGCATCCGCGCGATGGTTGAACTGCTCCGGTATGAGGACCAGGTCGGCATCGTCGGCTCGAAGCTGGTGTATCCGACAACGGGACTCGTGCAGCATGTCGGGATAGCGTTTGGAGCGAACACCAGGACCCACGTCTACCGGCACCTTCCCGCCTCGCATCCATTGTGTGAAAGAACGCGAGAGGTGCAGGTGTCAACCGGCGCGACGACGGCGATGACCCGCAAGGTGCTGGCCGATCTCGGTCCCCTTAACGAGTCTTACTTCAACTGCAACGAGGACATCGATCATTGTCTGCGCGCCAGGGAGGCCGGCCTGCGCAATTTCGTCTGCGGAGCCTCTGTGGCCCACCACTGGGAGAGCAAGTCCGGCCCGTCGCGTTTCGCTCGTCAGAAGAGCTCCGAGGCGATGTTCTGGTCCAGATGGGGCAACAGCCTCGATGTTGACCTGGGACGTTTCGTCGACGAGGCGCTGGACCATCTACTCGACGAGCATCCCCATCTCGAGGAGGTTCCCTTCCAGGTGCTGGACCTCTCTCGCGGGCCAGACCAGGCGATTCTCGTCGAGAGGCTCGCCGCGCGCTGGCCCGGGATCGACTCGCGCCTGCTCCACTTTCGCCAGATGAACCGCCGGTCCGATCGTCTCTGGCTTCAGCTGCTCCTGCCCCACTCGATGCAGGTCGAAGCGATCCCGTTCGTCTACGTGGTCGATAGCCACCGCGAACTGGAGGAGAACGAGCTCTGGTTCGAGAGCCGTCACCGCACTGTGGGAGACGAGTTCGTTCTCGATCTCAGCGGAGCTGCGTTGCACACCTCTGAACTCCCACGGTTGGGCGCCGCCAATCCCCGTGCGACGCAGGTTGCTCAGTAGAGCATGTAGCCAGCCTCACCGACCCAGAGCCATTGGTAATGACGCTCGTCACCAAGCTCCCGACGGAGAAGCCGCTCGTCGACGCTTGCAAAGCTCTCACGAAGTCTCGGGTAGCGGTTCAGTAGGGCGGCTCCACGCTCGTCTTCCGCGAGCAGCAGGAGACGGGCTGCCTGAGCAAGGGGAGAGCGCAGCACGTCAAACCGCCTCGAGGCATCGGCCCGGGCATAGTGGGACAGGGTCTCCTCCATGATGTCGGCGGCCGCCGTTGCGTGGTCCCTCACGCGAGCTCCGACGGGCTCGCCGTAGCGATGCATCGCGGTCGCCAAGTCGATGTGGGATCGCCAGAGGGTCTCCATGTGACCTCCACGCGCTGCCGCGGCGACCCCCCGGGCGAACCACGAGACATCATCTCCGGTATTCCTCAACACGCTGATCACCCCCAGCAGGAGGGCCGCTGCACCGGCATCCGGATACTGACCGATGTGGAAGCATCTGGTGAATAGGGGTCGCAGCAGAGAGTGCGCCTCGTCCAGCATCGTCGATCCGGCCTCGGACCCGTTGCTCGCATAGGCCCGGAGGATCAGGCTCTCACTCAAGTCAAGCTCGGCCTCGTCACGAATGATGGCGGCATCGGGGGAGCTGTCCAGGTCGCCGATGCAATCCCTGAGTATGGAGTCGGCTGCGAGAGGATCAGTTGCCATGAGGACCGCAGCGTGGACGCAGACGACGTGCTGCGCCAACTGGGAACGCAGACGCCTGGCGATTGCCAGCGCCCGTGTCGAGGTCTTTTGCGCCTCCTCGATGTCACCCGACAGCGCCAGGCCGATCGCCCTGGAGAGAAGCGCCTCCATCTCCAGTGGGACCCACTCGGGCGACGGGTCAGGGGTTTCGGATCGCAAAGCCTCGACGCCGGCGATCGCCTCGGCGGCAACCTCGGCGGCCTTAGCCGGCCGATGATCGTTGAAGAGGTACTGGGACCGCCGCACCTCCGCGGTGAGGAGGCGCTGTCGAAGCTTCGGCGCGCTCGCCGAGCGAATGCGCCCACCGGAGAGCCTTGCCTCGATCCGCCTGATCAGCGCTTCGGCCCGGTCGCCAGCCAGCGTTCTGTCGCTGCCGAGCAGATCCAACACCAGGTCCAGCTCTTCGTCGCAGAAGCGGAGGAAGGTGGCCATTTTGGCTCGCGAGCGCTCATCCTCGGCCCAGCTGGCGTCCAGGGACACGATCGCAATCTGCCGGGCGAGGCGCAGATCCCCCTGGCGACGAGCGGTGCGTCGGGCCGAGCTCAGCAGGCGCCTGGCCCGCATCGTCTCCGGTCGGCATCGCTCGAGCAGAACCTGTGCCCACCGAAACCCGTTTGTGGGATCCGGACTCTCGATCTCTTCGAACCACTCGCTGTAGATATCCACAGCGCGTTCTCGATCCTCGGATGAGACCTCGAACTTCCTCAGGGCGTGGAAGTAGTTCTCATGGCGAAATGCCACCTCGGGTCCTTCCGCCCCACCGGTCACGATCAGATCCGTGGCGTCCAGATCTATCAGCGAGACATCGGGAGCGAGCCCCCGCCAGAGCCGGCGAAACAGCGGGGTCGGTACCCGATCCTCGAGCAGCGCCAGCGCCCAAACCAACAGTGCGAGCTCGGGCGCGCGTTCCCTCATGTACTCCCATCTCCCGCGAACGGTGGCGAAGACTGTGTCCGGTAGGGAGAGGTTGCTTGGCTGCGACCCGATGAGATAGAGGAATCCGGTCTCCGGGTTCTGTGCGATTACCCCCGCATCCTTGAGCAGCCGGATCTGCTCGAGTGAGTGGAATGGATTGCTGCCGGCAGATTGGTCGATCTGCGCGATCAAGCTCTTCTGGAGCTCCAGGAGGTTGGCACTCACCGGTGGCCCGGCCGCGTACTCCGACTCGAATAGACGGGTAACGAACTCATTACCCTGATCCCGGTCGAGGGCGCTGCAAACCGTCGTCCGGCAGTCCAGCCTCTGGAGGAACACTTCGAAGGGCCGCGAGTCCCAACCTTCGTTCACGGACCCCTTCTCGCGAGTGCGACCCTCGAGGATGAAGAGCACGCCGGCGCTTCCGCTTGGCCCGTCGGGAAGGGTCTTTTCCAGCTGCCAGAGAAGACCGCCCAGCAAGCCGAGGACGTCGGCGCTGGACCAGTGCAGGTCCTGCAGGTGGACGATCAGCGGACCGGTCCGGGCGCGGGCCATGACCAGAAGTAGCAGCGCCGAAAGAACCCCTTCCTCTGTGACTGCTCCCGAGCGCTGGGTGCCGGCGGCAAAGACAGAGCGAATCGAAGGCTCGCATCGCTGGGCAAGGTCGCGGTCGTATTGCGCGATCTCGCGGAGCACCGAGCTGGAGGCGTTCTCGTATGAGGCGCCTCGACCGATCAGGCCAAGGAAGAGGTCGGCCAGCATCAGGTGCGGGTCGTTGCTGCTCTTCGCCTGCTTGGCGGTGATCACGGAGCAGCCTCGGCGACGCTGCTCCATCGAGAATTCCTCGCACACGCGGCTCTTGCCGCTGCCCCCCGCGCCGACGACCCCTACGGAGACGACTGTCCGGTCGGTTGCCCGTCTGTACTCCTCCATCAAACAGCGAAGCTGCGGCTTGAATGGCGCTTCGAAGAAACGTGGCTTCAGATTCTCGGTGATGCGCAGCTTCTGCAGCTCGGTCCAGCCGGCGGGCGAGTCCTCATCGTGGGCAGATGGCTCCACGCGGATCTCGCCCAGCTCGACATCACCCACCGAGTGGGTCCTGAACTCGAGTAAGCGCCGGAGCAGAAACGGGTCGTCGGTCGAGCTCTCGGGCGCCAAGTCGGCCCCCTCGGGCATGGTCGCCTCGACCGGATCGACGAGATCCACCGGCGCCACCTCACCGTCCCCGCGTCGTGTCGGCCTCCAGCGCAACCGGGTCGCTGCGGCCGCGCTTGAGCGAACCTTGACCTCGACGCTGAACGACTCTCCCGCGCGCGCGTCTTCGGGGGTCTCCACGGCAACCACCCTTGCCCTCCCGGCTCTCGGCAGGGTCGAGAAGTAGTCACGAATCTCCTGGACCTGGTGCTGGTCGAGATCGCTTGCCGCTAGAACCTGTTCGAGAACTGGAAGGTGATCGACCAGAAGACCCTCCACCTGCGGTCGGTCGAGAATGTGGCAGTCGCGCTGGAGAAACTTCTCCACCCTCTGCCGGGCCGTCTCTACCTGCTGCTCGCTGACGTGTGCCGAGAAGGCGACGACGAAGAACGTGGGGCTGATCGTCTCTGCCATGTCACTCAGAGGGCCGAAGATGTCATGGTGAACCAAGCCTGAGTAGTTCTGGTGCTTCTTACACTGCCCCCCGACGGTTATCGCTGCGGCGATTCCATATGCGTCGTGAGTCAGGAACGACTGGGTTCCGACGAAGTCGACGCCACCGTCGCCGCTGAGCGGGGTCACCTGCCACTCGTAGTCAGGACGTAGACGGGCGAAGGTCGCGGTTATGGCGGCCTCGAAGATCTGCAAGTACGCCGGCCCCTTGGGCGCGTCCCCCTGCCGACGTACCGTGATTCCGAGATCTTCGGGAGGGTCCCAGCGGAAATTCTCGATGAGCAGTTCCCAGGCACGCTGCTCCGCAGGTGTTTCGAGAACCTTGGCCAAGGGCGATAATTCCTAGTTATCGCGCCTGAACGAACCTCCCGAGGACGTCTGCGTCCGAAACGACACGGCGCAGGGCGCGGTCTGAGACGTGGGTGTAGATCTCCGTGGTGCTGAGGCTGGCGTGACCGAGGAGACGCTGGATGTAGCGGATGTCGACACCGGCCTCGATCAATTGGGTGGCGGCCGTGTGACGCAGCATGTGGGGGGTCACGTGCTTGTCGAGGCCCGCGACACGGGCCGCTTTGGCAAGGCGGGATCGCATTGCCGGCGGAGTGAGTGGGTCGTAGTGCAGGTTGAAGAGCAGATGGGGGTGGTCGAGGTCGAGCGAGGAGCGCGCCTCGATATAGGCGCTTGTGAGGCTCGCGATCCAGTCGTTCGTGAGGAAGACTTGTCGCTCGCGGCGCCCCTTGCCAACCAGCCGTAATGCTCTGCCTGGCAGATCGATGTCGTGGCACCTGATGCTCACGCTCTCGTTGACTCGGATCCCGGTGGCGACCATCAGTGCGACGGCGAGAAGAGTCGTTGACTCATGGGGTCTTTCTTCAACTGTCCGGCTGTCGGGCTCCGTGTTGGCGTCGATGCCGGCCGTCAAGGCAAGGAACCGCATCAAGCGGTCGAGTTCGTGAGCTGGCAGGGTGCGAGGAAGTCGACGGGATCGCCCCAGGGTGAGGCTTGCGCCATTCCATGGGTCGACGGCAAGAAGGTCCTGGGAGAGCATCCAGCGGCAGAAGCCGCGCAAGGCCGCCGCTCGTCTCTTCAGCGAGGCGGGAGAGAGGTTGGCGGCCTTCTCTCGCTCGATGAAGGAGATCACGTTGTCCTGCTCGATCTCTGCGGCCGTGAAGCCAGCCCCCACGTACCGCTCGAAGCTGGCGAGGTCCGCATCGTAGGCGCGGATGGTGTGCGGCGACAGGTCCCGCGTCGCGAGCAGCCAGCGTATGTAGCGCCCACGGGCTTGGTCTATCTGCATCGATCCATCGGTTCCTGGCAATGCGAACCAGCTCGTTTATCTCGGCAAAACAGTGGCTACCTGGACCCGCGGGAGAACCCGTGCGTGGTCGCCCGATCTCGGAGATTGCTGAGGCGAGCTGGCACCGAAAAAGACGCGGTGTACTTTTCGGTGTTCTATCTGGTAGATTAGATGGGCAACCAAATGGAGGCACGCAATGCCCGTCCTTACCGCACCCGCAGCAGAGAAGCTTGATCGAGACGCCGCGACCCTGTCGGTCGCTGAGGTGGCCGGCTACCTGCAGGACCATCTCGGCCAGCGGATCGCCGCGCATCTCGTGGGACTGCGGGACGCCAAGCAGATCGGCCGCTACCGCCGGGAGGACGGACCGGAGCCCAATCAGCGCACCGAGCTGCGCTTGCGCGAGGGATACAAGGTCGTCCGCATGATCGTCGAGGCATTCGACGAGAAGACGGCGAAGGCCTGGCTCTTCGGCACCAATACCCGCCTCGACGACGAAGCGCCGATCGACGTCCTGCGGGCCGCGATCGAGCCGCGCCAGTTCGCCGGGGTCCGAGCTGCCGCCAGGCAGCTCGTTAGCTTTGAGGAGTGAGCGGGGGACAGCTGTGGCGAGTAGGGAATCGGGACGACCCGCTGGTCTTCACGCGCCATGAGCTTTGCGCGTGGAACCATCGCTTTGACGATGTCCACCGTCGTTTCCGAACGATCTACTGCGCCGAAGATCCCCGAACTTCATTGCGCGAGGTTCTCGCCGACTTCCGCCCCAAGCTGAGCGCGATCCGGGCCTTCACGGAGGTCTTCGGGGAGGATGCGCTTGACGATCTCCCGCCTCATCCGGTGACCGCCAGCTGGCGCGAGCAGCACGTCCTGGCGCCGGCACAAGCTCATCTCGACGGCCCGATCATTGACCTGAACGAGCCGCAGATGCGCGACGAGCTGGGGAAGCGGCACGCCGTCCTGCTCGCCGAGCACGGATTGGAGCAACTCGACCTGCACGAGATCACCAGCCGCCGCCGGATCGTCACCCAGACAATCGCCACCGACCTCTTCGATCGCTGTGAGGCGGCCGCGGTGCGGTTTCCCTCGCGGCTCGACGGCAAGCAGGCCCTTGCTCTGTTCGAGGGAAGGGGAGAGTTGGTCGCGGCAGGCGAGCCGATTGAGCTGACGGACCCGGCGCCCGCGCCGCTCGTCGAGATCTGCGCGGAGTGGGGCTTGACGCTGGAAAGCTGATCGGCTTCAGAGTGCTCCCCGTTCGTTCAGGCACTCGTCTTCAGGAGTGCCTGAAACGGCTTGAATCGCCGCGAATCGGGGCAAATCGCCGCGAAATTCATCTCTGGTATTCGCTCGCAAAATTCCTGCAAACCACGCACTCACAGCGCCGCAGACAACCACCCTCGCCGTCCGTGCGATCCAGGCGCTCTTCCAACTGAGCTATAGCCCCGCAGGTGCGAGTCGCGGGATGTTTCCAGCGGCCTCGCAGGGCAAGGATACCCGCATGGACTTCGGGTTTCCTGCGACCACCGGCAGACCGACGTGGCGAGTTTCCCGGCGCGCTGAATTCTTCAGACGTCACCTGCCTGCAGCGCTTCCACGCAGTCTACGTGCCTTGCTATCATTGCTATCGAAATGGCACAACTCCTGGTCCGTGACATAGAGGGCGGCGTTGTGCGCGAGCTGAAGATTCGCGCCGCCCAGCATGGGCACTCCGCCGAGGAGGAGCATCGGCAGATCCTGCGCGAGGCGTTGCGACCCCAGGGTCCGACCAAGTCTCTCAAGGAGCTCTTGCTGGAGATACCAGACATCGGCGAGGACGGGGACTTCGAGCGGACCGCGGACCGCGGTCGCCCAGTCGAGCTTTGAGTTACCTGCTCGATACCAACGTCATTTCGGAGTTGCGCAAGGGCAAGCGAGCCAACCCGAGCGTTGCCTCCTGGTTCGCGGGCGTCGCCGACGAGGAGATCTTTCTCAGCGCTCTGACGATCGGCGAGATCCGCCGCGGGGTCGAGAGTGTGCGCCGCCGTGATCCCGACTCGGCGGCCATACTGGATAGCTGGCTCGCTCGCCTGAGCGAAGCCCACCGCGACCGGATCGTCCCGGTCGACCGCCGGGTCGCGGAGGAGTGGGGGAGGATGAGCGTGCCCGACCCACTCCCCGTCATCGACGGCCTGCTGGCCGCGACGGCGAGCATCTTGGGCCTGACGCTGGTCACCCGCAACGTAGCCGACGTCGAGGGCACGGGTATCGAGTTGCTCGACCCGTTCTCCGACTGCCCTTCGTAGCGATTCGTGGTTCCCCGGTAGCATCGCGACGCGATGGCCGATTCGCCTGCTTGCGACCTACGAACGCGCGGCCGCTCTTTCATTGATTGCAACCATGACAGCATCAGCAATGCTGCTATGATGCTTTCATGCGCACCACGGTTACGCTGGACGACGATGTCGCCGTCAAGCTGAAGCGGCTGGCGCGCGAGCGCGACATCTCCTTCAAGGAGGCGCTCAACTCCAGCGTGCGCCGCGGCATCGAGCGTGGCGAGGCCAGGTCGCGGCCCTACCGCCTTCCTCCCCCCCAGCGCCTGGAAGCCAGGCCTGGCGTCAATCTCGACAAGGCCCTGCAGCTGGCCGGCGAGCTCGAAGACGCGGAGACGATGCGCAAGCTCCAGCTCGGCAAGTGAAGCTGCCCGACGTCAACCTGCTGATCTACGCGGTCGACGAGTCCTCTCGCCACCACGGGCGGGCCAGACCCTGGCTCGAGCAGGCGCTCTCGGGGACCGAGGAGATCGGCTTCGCCTGGCTGGTCCTGCTCGGCTTCGTCCGGATCGCGACCAACCCGGTCGCCTTCGGCAATGCCCTCTCGCCTGCCCTGGCCTTCGAGTTCGTCGACAGCTGGCTCGACTCGCCCGTGGCAACCGTCGTTCACCCGACCGAGCGGCACGCCGGCAACCTGCGCGACCTGCTCATGCCGCTCGGCACCGCCGGCAACCTGACCAGCGACGCGCACCTGGCCGCGCTCGCGATCGAGCACGGCGCCGAGCTCTGCTCCCACGACACCGACTTCGCCCGCTTCCCCGGACTGCGCTGGCACGACCCCCTCGCCGATCGCTGATGATCCCTCCAAACAGCATCGCGACGGCGGCGATTCGCCCACCGCGACGCGAGGCTGGGAGGATCATCCCAGGGCACTCGCGGAGCCAAAGATAACCGCATAGGCTTTAGGTTCCCCGGGAACCGCGCTCATGGGAATCCTTGACGAGGCAATTCGAGAGCATCTGGAGCTGAAGCGCCAGCACGGCGCTGGCGAGTCCGAGCTGAAGCAGCTCGAGGACGAGGCGTTCGGCCAGGCGGAGCGGCCGGGCGACGAGGCGGTCGATCCGCTTGCGGAGGCGCCGACCGAGTTCATGGCCCAGTCCGATGCGGCCGAGGAGGAGCCCGCCCGTCGCGAGCCGTCGATCGCCGACTTGCAGGAGCCGCCGCCCCCGCCGGAGGCCGAGGCCGAGGCCGAGGAGCGCCAGGCGATCGCCGAACAGCCGACCGAGCTCTTCGAGGTCGAGGAGGAGCTTGGCGAGGCGCCGAGCCCGACCGACGAGGAGCTGGTCGACGAGGAGGCCGCCGAGCCGCGCCTCGCGTCGCCGCCCGACCCGATCGCCGACCTCGAGGAGGACGAGGAGGCCGAGATCGGCATCCAGGGCCCGGCGCCCGACGACGACGAGGACTACGAGGACGAGGACGACGCCTTCTGGAACGAGCAGCGCCTCTCCGACGAACTGGACCAGGCGCTGGAAGGGCCAGGCGACGGCGAGGCGGAGCCGGTCGAGGACGAGCCCGCGGCGGAGGGCGACGAGGAGCCGGCAGCCGAGTCCCGCCCCGGCGACGAGGACGTCCTCGAGGAGACCCCCGACTTCCTCGAGGAGACCCCCGAGGACGACGAGCTATGGTTCGAGCAGAAGCCGCCCAAGGACTTCGACTTCGACGACTGAGCGGCCAGGCCGCTCGCGACGCGCTCCCCCGGCCTACACTTCCCCCGAAGGGGCCATAGCTCAGCTGGCAGAGCGCCGCCTTTGCAAGGCGGAGGTCGCCGGTTCGATCCCGGCTGGCTCCACTCCGAGGCCGCCCTCAGCGCGACCGGTTCTTCTGCACCGCATGGGGGAAAACCTTGACCACGCGGACGCGAAGGGTCCGGTTGGCCGTCGTCGCCGCGCAGCCGCCGACGCCGTGGAACCTCGCCTTGATCCGGAGCTTGACCGTGACCAGGGTGCCGAGCGGCAGCGCGCGCCGGATCGAAGCGGGGATCGGGAAGCGGACCCTGCGCCAGCGGTCGACGTTGACCGAGAGCTTGCCCAGCTTGGTGCTCCGCGACCGGCCGTGGCGCTTCCAGAGCAGCTTCGCCCGGACCGTGAGCTTCGCGGACTTGCCGGTCGCGAGCCTCACCCGAACGCCGGGGACGACGTGACCGGGCCTGACCTTGGGCTTGAAGCTGGTCGCGTTCGCCGCGATGCGCGGGCAGTTGCTCTTCACCTTCACCGTCCGCGTCGCGCTCGCGACCGCCGACCCGTTGCAGTACGTGGTCTGGCCGGTGAAGACGATCCGGGTCGAGCAGCCCTCGTTGTCGGTCGTGGTCAGCGTCACGTGGTAGGTGCCGGCCTTGGTGTAGCTGTGCTTCGGCGTCGGGCCGGCGTTCGCGGCGGAGGTGCCGTCGCCGAAGTTCCAGTCGTAGCGGGCGACGCTGCCGTCGGGGTCGGTCGAGGCGCCGGCGTCGAAGGCGACCTTCTTGCCGGGCGAGGTCGATCCCGGCGAGGCGGAGAAGGCGGCGTGCGGCGGCTGGTCGGGGACGATCGCGAGCGCTTCGACTTCTTCGCCGCTCAGTTCGAAGTCGCTTTCGAACGCGTCGGTGGCGAGGTTGAGCGGCAGCAGGGACTGGCGCGGGACGATCTGACTCCTGTTGGTCAGGTACGCGCGGCTGTCGTCCGGGAGGATCGCGATGTCCGCGGAGAGGTAAGAGAACGGGATCGCGGCGTCGACCGTATTGGTCGCCAGGTCGATCGGCACCACGCTCCCTTCGTAGGGCACGACGAAGGCCCGATCGCCGGCCGGCGCGATCGCGACCCCTCTGCCGGCGACGCCCACCGGCACCGTCGCCGTGACCGCGTTGGTCGCCACGTCGATCACCGAGACCGTCGAGTCGAATTCGTTGGTCACGTAGACGCGCGCGCCGTCGGGAGTCACCGCGATCCCCTGCGGGAATTTGCCCACCGGAACCGTGGCTGTCACCGTGTCGGTCGCCGTGTCGATGACGGAGACCGTGCCTTCGAGCGGGTTGGCGACGTAGACCCGCGCGCCGTCGGGAGCCACCGCGATCGCGGACGGGAATTCGCCGACCGGGATCGGCGTGCCGACTTCGGCGCCGCTCGCCAGGTCGATCACCGAGACGCTTTCGTCGAAAAGGTTGGCCGTGTAGGCGCGCGCGCCGTCGGGAGAGATCGCGATCGCCCACGGTTCGGTGACCATCGGGATCGACGACAGCGCGGTGTTGGTCGCGATGTCGATCCGCGCCAGCCCTTCGAAGCTGGTGACGTAGGCGGTCGACCCGTCGGGCGAGATCGCGACGTCGCCCGGCGACCCCTCGGTCGCCACCGGCACCTGGGTCCCGACGGTCCCGGTTTCCAGGTCGACGGGCGCCGCGAACCCTTCGACTTCCTCGGACCCGGTGTAGTAGGCGGTGCGCGCCGCGGCGCCGCCGGGCAGCAGGGCAAGGCCCAGCACCACCAGAGCGATCACGAGTACCGAGGTCCCTGCCCCCCGCATCGGGCGTGATGCTTTCACACTCCCCCGGGGAGGCGCGGATCAGCCGGTCAGCGCCCGCTCGGGCAGGTTCTGGTCGGCGTGGTAGCTCGAGCGCACCAGCGGCCCCGACGCGACCGACTCGAAGCCGAGCTCGTAGGCGGCGCGCTCCAGCGCCGCGAACTCCTCCGGGTGCCAGTAGCGGACGACCGGCAGGTGGTTCTCGGTCGGGCGCAGGTACTGGCCGACGGTCAGCACCTGGACGCGGTGCTCGCGCAGGATGCCGAAGGCCTCGACCATCTCCTCGAAGGACTCGCCGAGGCCGACCATCAGCCCCGACTTGGTGACGACGCGCTCGCCGCCCATCTCCTTGGCCGTCTTCAGCACCCGCGCCGAGCGCATGAACTTGGAGCCGCGGCGCGCCACCGGGTAGAGCCGCGGCACCGTCTCGACGTTGTGGTTGAAGACGTCGGGCCGCTCGTGGATCACCTTCGCCAGCGGCATCTCCTGGCCGCGGAAGTCCGGCGTCAGGATCTCGACCTTGCAGCCCGGCGCCTGCATCCGGATCGAGCGGATCACGCCGACGAAGGCGCTCGCCCCGTAGTCGGGCAGGTCGTCGCGGTCGACCGAGGTGACGACCGCGTGGCGCAGCCCCATCCGCTTCACCTGGTTGGCGACGCGCATCGGCTCCAGCGGGTCGTTCCAGGTCGGCACCCCCGTCTTCACGTTGCAGAAGCCGCAGCGCCGCGTGCAGACGTTGCCGAGGATCATGAAGGTGGCAGTCCCGCGCTCCCAGCACTCGCCGACGTTGGGGCAGTTCGCCTCCTCGCAGACCGTGTGCAGGTTGTCGGAGCCGATCGACGCCTTCAGCCGCCGGTAGGTCGGACCGCCCGGCGCCGGCACCTTCAGCCAGGGCGGCTTGCGCGCGCGGCGGAAGGGGACCGTGCCCTCGGCGTCCGCCGCCGTCCCGCCCGGCTTGGCGCGCGAGCGCGTGACGTGGACGCGGGTTTCTGTGGGCTCGCTCATCATCAATGTTCGCGCTTCGCTCGCTGCGCGAAGAACCAGATATGCACGCTTGCTCGCTCCGCGCTCACGGCGCTCACGGCACGCCGAGCCTAGCGTTGTCCAGCCCCAGCTCGTTTGGGGTCGCCTCGCCCAGGGTGCGCTCGTACACCTCGGCGAAGCGCGCGGCGACGGTGTCGGCAAAGGCGTCGAGATCCTGCTCGGCCCCCAGCTCGCGGCTCAGCGACGTCACCCGGCAGCCCTCGATCCCGCAGGGCACGATCCACTCGAACGGCTGCAGGTCGGTGTTGACGTTGATCGCCAGCCCGTGCGTCGTGATCCCGCGGCTGACGTGCACCCCGATCGACCCAATCTTCCCCGCCGACGGGCCTATTTCCGTCGCTATGCGTCGGTTTTCGGCCCGTCGGCGGGGGAGGCCCGGGGGTTCGCCCTCGGTCCACACGCCGGTCAGGCCCTCGATCGTCGTCGCGCGCACGCCGTGCGCGCCCAGCGCGCCGATCGCGACCCGCTCCAGCCGCCGCACGTACTCGTGCACGTCGTCGTCGTAAGGGCGCAGCGAGACGATCGGGTAGGCGACCAGCTGCCCCGGCCCGTGGTAGGTGACGCGCCCGCCGCGGTCCGTCGTGCACACCTCGATCCCCTGCATCTCGTACCACTCGCGCGCCATCGGCAGCTCGGCCTCGTCCGAGCGGCGGCCGCGCGTGTATACGGGCGGGTGCTCGAGCAGCAGCAGCACGTCGGGGATCGAGCCGTCCTCGCGCGCGTCGCGCAGCCAGCGCTGGGCGACGGTGGCCTCCTCGTAGGGGACGAGACCGCAGCGGACGACGAGGACTTCGGCGCTCACGGTGGAAATCGTTGCACGGCGCCCCCTATCCTTGGCGCAGCACACCAATGGTCCAGTCCAAGTCCCTAAGGCCCGACTGGCTTCCGGCCGTTGCGCTCAGCGCCCTGCTCGCCGGCGCGATGATGGCTTGGAACCCCCAGGTGGGCGACCTCGCCGCCCAGGTCTTCCGCACCGAGCTGTTCCAGCGCGCCGGCCTCGCGATCTGGAACGGCAGCTGGTACGGCGGCCACTACACGCTCACCTACAGCGTCCTCTTCCCGCCGCTCGCCTCGCTGCTCGGCCCACAGCTGGTCGGCACGCTCTCGGTCGTCGCCTCGTCCTACCTCTTCGACCGCCTGGTCCGCGACCGCTGGGGCGAGCCGGCGCGCTGGGCGACCCTCTGGTTCGCCGCCGGGGTCGTCACCCTGCTCGCCGACGGGCAGCTCACCTTCGCTCTCGGCATCGCCTGCGCCCTCGCCGCGCTGCGCGCGCTGCAGCTCGGTCGATCGAAGCTGACGCTGCTCGCGGCCGCCGCCTGCGCCCTCTCCAGCCCGGTCGCAGCTGCCTTCCTTGCGGGAGTCCTGATCGTCGGCTCGGCTTCCACCATCGACCTGACCCGTCTCGTCCGCGGGTGGCGCGGACGTGGAGGGGCCGAGAACGGAGGCGAAGCCCCCGCCCGCAGGCCCCTCCACGGCCGCGACGGGCCCCGCGGAGTTGCTCTTTGGGCAGCCGCTCTCGCCCTTGCCTTGACCATGCTCCCCAACCTCGTCTTCCCGAACGCAGGCCTGTTCCCCTTCGCCTTCTCCTCCTATGTGGCGATCCCGCTCTTCTGCGGCGGCGTCCTCTACGTGACGCGCGACCTCGCGCGCGAGGAGCGCCAGCTGCGCCGCGTGCTCCTCGCGTACGCCCTCGCCTCCACCCTGCTCTGGCTGATACCCAACCCGCTGGGCGGCAACGCGGTGCGCCTCGGCGCCCTCTTCGGCGGCCCGCTGCTGGCGGCGGTCGTCCTCGCCCGCCGGCCGCGTCTCGACCGCTTCTCGGTGCTGGTCCTCTCGCTGGCCCTCGCCGGCGGCCTCTACTGGCAGGTGACGGCGAGCGTCAGCCAGATCGCGCGCAGCGTCGGCGACCCCTCGACGTCGGCGACCTACTTCGCGCCGGTGGCACGCTGGCTGAGCGCCCACGGCGGCGCCGGAGTCCGGATCGAGGTCCCGCCCACCGCCAACCACTGGGAGTCGGCCTACCTCGCGCCGCGCTTTGAGCTGGCCCGCGGCTGGCTGCGCCAGCTCGACGCGACCCGCGACGACATCTTCTACAGCGACGACAACGCGCTGACCGCCGCCACCTACGGTCGCTGGCTGCGCCAGAACGCGATCTCCTACGTCGCTCTGCCCGACGCGCCGCTCGACTACTCCTCGGTCGCCGAGCGCCGCCTGATCCTCTCCGCGCCTCCCTACCTCGATCTGCGCTGGAGCTCCCCGCACTGGCGCGTCTACGCGGTGCGCGACCCGGAACCGCTGGTCGAGCCGCTGGGCGCCGCGTCGGCGCGCGTCCTCTGGGTCGGTCGCCAGAGCTTCGGGCTGGACGTGCGGCGACCGGGCCGGTTCCTCGTCCGCGTCAACTTCACCCCCTACTGGTCGATCGCCCGCGGCGCCGGCTGCCTGCTGCGACGCGGCGAGTGGACCGTCGCCCGCGCCTCGCATCCCGGCATCTTCCGCGTTTCCGCCGACTTCTCCGTCGGCCGCGCCTGGAACGCGGTCACCGGGGCAAAGAAGACCTGCTGACCCGCGCCCTCCCGCCCCAGGTGCAACGTTTTTGACGCGCATAAGGCGCCTTACGCGTTGCACCAGGGGCGGGGTTAGAGAGCGAGGGCGAGGGGCTCTTCGAGCAGCGCTTTGATGCGGGCGAGGAACTCGGCGGCCTGGGCGCCGTAGAGGATGCGGTGGTCGCAGGCGAGGTTGACGCGCATCAGGTGGGCGGTGGAAGGCCGGCCGTCGCGGACGATGGGGCGCTCGGCGATCGCGCCGACGGCGAGGATCGCCGCCTGCGGCGGGTTGATCACGGCGGCGAAGCTGTCGATCCCGTACATCCCCAGGTTGGAGACGGTGAAGGTCGCCCCCGAGAGCTCGGGCGGGGTGATCTGCCCGCCCCGCACCCGCTGCGCCAGCGTCCGCGCCTCGCCGGCGATCTGGCGCAACACCTTGCGGTCGGCGTCGAAGATCGTCGGCACGACGAGCCCGTCGTCGGTCGCCACGGCGATGCCGACGTTGACGCGCGAGTAGAGCTCGAAGCGCCCGTCCCGGTAGGCGCCGTTCGCCCGCGGGTGCTCGCGCAGGGCCAGCGCGCAGGCCTTGACGATCATGTCGTTGAAGGACGGCACGACACCGCCCTCCGCCGCTGCGGCTTTGATCTGGGCGCGGGCTTCGACGAGGCGGCTCATGTCCACCGCTGCCTCGAGGTAGAAGTGCGGCGCCGTCGCCTTCGACTCGGCCATACGGCGGGCGATGGTCGATTGGAGCTTGCTCAGCTCTTCGTAGGTCACCTCGCCCTTGGCGGTCTCGGGCGGAGGGGGTTGGGCCGCGGGTCCTGTCACGCCCTCGGGGGGGCCTGCGGGCGGGGGCCCGAGTGCGGCGCCTGGCTGCTGATCCCCAGCGGTTGAGGTTGGGGCCTCCGTTCTCGGCCCCCCCGAGACCGCGCCACCCGCGGCAGCAGCGGCCTTCTCCACATCCGCCTTGACGATGCGGCCACCTGGGCCCGAGCCCTTAATAGCTCCCAGCTCCACCCCTCGCTCGCGGGCGATTCGCCGTGCCACGGGCGACGCCTTGATTCGACCGTCTTCGGCTGGAGCTTCTGTGGGCTCCGGGGGTTCCGCCTCTTCCGCGGGTGGCGTGGGTGATGGGGGGGTCGAGGACGGACCGCGGCCCGCCCGCAGTGCCCCCCCATCACCCACGACAGGACCCGCGGTCGAGACGTCCGTCTTTGAGACGTCCGTCTTCACTGCTGAGGAGCTGGCGCCATCGGCTTCGCCGATCCGAGCGATCACGCTCCCGATCGGCAGCGTCTCACCCTCTTGGGCCACGATCTCGACCAAGGTTCCCGCTACGTCACTTTCATAAGCCATGTTGGCCTTATCCGTCTCGATTTCGACAAGCTCATCTCCCACCGCGACTTGGTCGCCCAGCTCCTTGAGCCACTGAAGGATGGTGCCCTCCTCCATCGAGTCGGACAACCTCGGCATGACTACGTCAGCCACAAGCTCCCCCTCGGCAGCTCCGACCACCCGTAGTCGAGTCGTCTCTGTTCTCGCCTCCTCGCGGCGGGTGGCACGGATTTGGGGGACCACCCCGAGGAGGCGGCGTAGCCGCCCCCGCAGCGGGTGGTGGAACCAAATCAGTGACAGGCCCCGCCGCGCCAACCACGATCACAGTCACAGCGATCCCTCCAACGTGGCCAGAGCCGCCTGCACAACGTGCTCCTCATGCGGAATCGCCGCCTGCTCCAACCGCCGCGAGTAGGGCATGTGCACATCCGCCCCCGTGACCCGCTGCACCGGCGCGTCGAGGTGGTCGAAGGCCTGCTCGGCGATCAGCGCCGCCAGGTTGGCGCCAACGCCGCCGTGCGGCCAGCCCTCCTCGACGATCACGGCCCGGTTCGTCTTGCGCACCGACTCGAGGATCGTGTCGAGGTCGAGCGGCCGCAGCGTGCGCGGGTCGATCACCTCGGCCTCGACCCCGTGCTCGTGCGCCAGGACGCGCGCCGCGTCCTCGGCGACGTGGGCCATCTTGAGCATGCCGACGATCGTCACGTCGCCGCCCGCGCGCCGCACCGCGGCCCGGCCGAAGGGCAGCGCCTCGCCGTCGCCGTCGGGGACCTCGCCCCGCCGCCCGTAGAGGCTCTCGTGCTCGATGAAGATCACCGGGTTGTCGTCGCGGATCGCCGCCTTCAGCAGCGCCTTGCCGTCGGCCGGCGTCGAGGGGCAGGCGACGAGCAGTCCCGGCACCTGCAGGAAGAGCGCCTCGAAGCTGTGCGAGTGGGTCGGCCCGAGCTGGTGCCCGCCGCCACCCGGCATCCGCACCACCATCGGCACTCGCGCAGCGCCGTTGAACATGTAGGGGATCGCGGCGGCGTGGTTGACGATCTGGTCGAGCGCCAGCAGGGCGAAGTTGACCGTCATCAGCTCGACCACCGGCCGCAGGCCGGCCATCGCCGCGCCGACCCCGGCGCCGACGATCGTGTTCTCGGAGATCGGCGTGTCGCGCACGCGCCGCTCGCCGAACTCCTCGAGCAGCCCCTCGGTCACCTTGAAGGCCCCCTGGAAGACGCCGACGTCCTCGCCCATCACGAAGACGGCCTCGTCGCGGCGCATCTCCTCGGCCATCGCGTCGCGCAGGGCCTCGCGCATCCGCAGCGTCGCCATCAGTGGTCCCTCCGGTAAGTCCGGTGACGATTTGGCGAGCGAAAACCACGGTGGCCGCGGACGCAGGGAGGCCGAATAGTTTCAACTATTTGGCCGACCGAGGACAAAGGCCAGCGATGGTTTGCAGCCGCGAAATCGGTGCCGGAATTTGCCTGAGGGACCACTAGTCCCCGCCCTCCTCGCGCTCGGCCGCGACCTCGGGCTCGCCGCCCTCCTCGATGTCGCCGCTCTCGGCCGGGTTCGGCCGCGGCTGCCGCGGCCCGTCCGGCTGCCCGGCGTAGGCGGCGCCCGCCTCGGCCAGCTCCCGCGCCGCCGCCGGCATCTCCGCCTCGCGCTCGCCGCGGTGCGGCTCCGGGCTGCGCTCATCGACCGCGTACCAACCCGCGGCGCCGTCGAGCACGTAGAGGCTCTCGTAGAGCGTGTCGAGCGCCGGCTCGGGCGAGGCGTCGGCGAGCTCGACCGCGGCCAGCACCGCCTCCTCGGCCTTCGCCCGCACCTCACCGACCTCGCGCTCGCCGAGCACGCCCGCCTCGACGCAGCGCCGCGCGAACCCCTCGATCGGGTCCTTCTCCCGCCACTCCTCGACCTCCTCGCGCCCCCGGTAGACCTCGGGGTCGGCGGCCGAGTGACCGCGGTAGCGGTAGGTGAAGGCCTCGAGCATCGTCGGCCGCCGCTCCTCGCGCGCCACGCGGACGCCCTCCGCCACCGCCTCGCGCACCGCCAGCACGTCCATGCCGTCGATTCGCCGCCCGGGGACCCCGTAGCCCTCGGCCTTCACCGAGAGATCGGTCTGCGCCGAGTGGCGCTCGACCGAGGTTCCCATCCCGTAGAGGTTGTTCTCGACCAGGAAGAGGACCGGCAGGCTCCAGAGCGCCGCCAGGTTCATCGTCTCGCCGAAGTTGCCCGCGTTGGAGGCGCCGTCGCCGAACATGCAGACGGTGACCGCGTCCTCGCCCTTGTAGTCGGAGGCGAGCGCCAGGCCGGCCGCGATCGGCAGGTTGCCGCCGACGATCCCGTAGCCGCCCATGAAGCGGTGCTCGGCGTCGAAGATGTGCATCGAGCCGCCGCGCCCGCCGCTCGTCCCGCCGGCGCGGCCGAACAGCTCGGCCATCACGCGACCGGGGTCGGTGCCGCGGGCGATCGCGTGGCCGTGCGTGCGGTAGGTGCCGATCAGGTAGTCCTCGGCGCGCATCGCCGCCGCGGTGCCGACGATCGTCGCCTCCTCGCCGATCGCGAGGTGGAGGAAGCCGCCGGCCTTGGCGCGCTGGTACTGGCGCCCCGCCTCCTCCTCGAAGCGGCGGATCAGCGCCATCTTCGCGAGCAGCTCGTAACAGGTGGCGGCGTCGGGGAGGTCGGCCATCGCGACGGACCTTAGCTCGCCGCCGCGACCGCCTCCTCCACTCGGTCGTCGCCCCAGAAGACCTCGCCGCCGACGAGGAGCGAGGGGACGCCGGTCACGCCGAGGTCGGCCGCGCGCTCGGTCGCCGCGCGCAGCGCGCCCTTCACCCGGTCCGTCTCGATCGCCTTGAGCAGCGCCCGCGGGTGCAGCTCACAGGCGGCGGCGGCGATCGCCACGTTGTCGACCTGCGAGAGGTCGCGCCCGGCGGCGAAGGCCTGGCGGAAGGCGGCGAGGGCGAAGGACACGGTGCGGCCCGTCTGCTTGGCGAAGGTCGCGGCCCGCATCGCCGCCAGCATGTTGCCCGGCCAGGGATCGGGCCAGGCGAGCGCCGGCAACCCGTAGGCGGCGGCGCGGCGCTCGACCTCGGCCATCCCCGCGGCCCGTTCGGGCCCGTTTCCCCACGAGTCGCGGCCGAAGCGCTTGAACAGCCCGCCGAGCAGGACCGGCTGCCACTCCGGCTGCTCCAGCCCCGCGTCGGCGAAGAGCCCGCTGACCCGCTCGGCGGCCAGGTACGCGTAGGGCGAGCCGAGGTCGAAGTAAAAGGTCGCGCGGGGGGAGAGATCGGCCACGCCCAGACCTTATGCGGGCATGAACGAGCCGGGAAGTGAGATATCTCATGATAAGCTTCATGAAAATGAAAAAACGCATGAAAATCAGCAAAGGTGGCCAGGTCTCGATCCCGGCGCCGATCCGCAAGCGCTGGGGGACGGCGACCGTGACGCTCGAGGACCGCGGCGACGAGATCGTCCTCAAGCCCGCGCCAGACGACCCGATCGCCGCCGCCGCCGGGGCGTTCGCCGGCGAGGGCCCGAAGGTCGACTGGGAGGCGGTCGCGCGAGAAGAACGCGAAGCGGAGGCAGAAGCGGAAGAGCGCAAGTGGGAAAGCCGCTGACGCTGCTCGACGCCAACGCGCTGATCGCCGTCATCCGAGGCGAGCCGGCGATGGAGGCCGTCCTGACTATCCTTCGCCACGGATCGGTCGCGATGACCACGGCCAACGTCGCTGAGGTCTACGACAGGTCAGGTCGGCGGACGGGGCTTCCACACGAGCGTGTGGCTGAGGTGATCGAGCCCCTTTTTGAGGGTCCGATCGTGCCGATTGCGGTCGATTTGGATCTGGCTCGGCGAGCGGGCGCGATTCGCAGCCAGCACTATCACCGCAAGCGCCGGTCCCTTGCGCTGGCAGATTGTGTGCTTCTGGCGGCCGCTGGGTCGAACGACAAGATCGCGAGCTCGGACTCCGATGTTCTCACGGTCGCCGCTGAGATGGGTATCGAGACGATCGAGCTGCCGCCGAGCTCAGGCTGAAGCGATGAAGCTTGCCGCTCAGGCGTGGATCGCCCACTTGTCGACGGCGCGGGCTGCTTCCGGGATCGCCTCGGAGATCGTCGGGTGGGGGTGGACGATCCGGGCCAGCTCCTGGTAGCCGCCCTCGAGCGCCATCGTCGCGACCAGCTCGGCGATCATGTCGCAGGCGCGATTGCCGACGATGTGGGCGCCGAGGATCTCGCCGTACTTGGAGTCGACGACGAGCTTGACCATCCCGTCTTTGTCGTCGTAGACGGTGGCGCCGCCGACGCCGCCGAGCTTCTGCTTGCCGACCTTGACGTCGTGCCCGGCCTCCCTGGCTGCCGCCTCGGTTAGGCCGACGCTCGCCACCTGCGGGTGGCAGAAGGTCGCGCCGGCGACGAGGTTCTGGTCGACCGGGTGCGTCGCCACCCCCGCCGCGTGCTCGACCGCGACCACGCCCTCCTCGGAGGCCTTGTGGGCGAGCGCCTTGGCGCCCGTGAGGTCGCCGATCGCGTAGACCTTCGGGTTCGAGGTGCGGCCGTACTCGTCGACCTTGACCTTGCCGTTCTCGGTCAGCTCGACGCCCGCCTCGGCGAGGCCGAGCCCCTCGACGTCGGGCGCCCGGCCGCCGGCGATGCAGAGGTAGTCGACCTCGGTCGTCTCCTCGCCGTAGCTGAGCTTGACCGAGCTCTCGCCGGCCTCCACGTCGCGCACCGGCGTGCCGGTCGAGATCGTGACGTTCTGCTTCTTGAAGGCGCGCTCGACCACCCGCGCCATGTCCTTGTCCTCGGCGGGCAGGATCTGGTCGAGCATCTCGATCAGGACGACCTCGGTGCCGAAGCGGCCGTAGGCGGAGGCGATCTCGCAGCCCGAGGCGCCGGCGCCGGCGACGGCGATCCGCCGCGGCTGGGCGGGCAGCGACCAGGCGCCCCAGGTGTCGACGACCCGGCCGCCGAGCTCGACCCCGGGGATCGAGAGCGCGCTCGAGCCGGTGGCGAGGACGACCGCGCCGGCCTCGTAGACCTCGTCGCCGACCCTGACGTTGCCCTCGGCGGTGAGCGCCCCCTCGCCCTCGATCAGCGCGACCTTGCTCTTGTCCCAGAGCATCTTGACGCCGCTGGACAGCGACTCGGAAACGGCGGCGCGCCGCCTGCCTAGCGCCTGCCAGTCGAGCGAGACGCCCTCGGCGACGACGCCGAGCTCGGCGCTCTCGCGCGCCTGGTCGTAGATCTCGGCCGTGCGCAGCATCGTCTTCGCCGGGATGCAGGCGTAGTTGAGGCAGCGGCCGCCGGGCTTGTCGCGCTCGACGACCGCGGTCTTCCTGCCCAGCTGGGCGGCACGGATCGCGGCCACGTAGCCGCCCGGTCCCCCGCCGATGACGATCACGTCGAAGGAGTCTGCCACGGGTTGTGAGCCTAGTCGGTTCGCCGTGTCGGCATCTGGATCCGCGCCATCGCTTTGACCATGAAGTAGAAGAGGGCGCCGGCGACGGCGAGCAGGGCGAGGGTGCCGAGGACCTGGGCGACGGTCGAGGCCCCGATCAGAAGACCGGTGACGGCGCTGAAGATGAGCAGGACGAGGACGAGCTGGAAGCCGAGCACGGCCCAGTAGCGGGCGCGCCACATGCCCCAGGCCATCGTCCCCATGATCAGGGTCGGGGCGAGCGCCTGGACGAAGCGCGGTTTTTCGCCGTTGACCTCGGCGCCGCCGAGGTAGCCGATCGCGATCGAGAGCGCGACGAGGGCGGCGAGGACGGCGCCGATCGTCACCACCGGCGGCCGTTGTCCCTCGGCCAGCGGCTCGAGCGCTGCGCGCGCTTCGCGGTTGCGCTCCTCGGCCTTGGCGTAGCCGCGCTCCATCCGCTCGCGCGGCGTCGGCGAGCCACCGCGCTGCTTGCGCTTGTGCGGCGGGGGCGAGCCGGGGTCAGGCACCGGGCGCCGCCTCCCCGAGCGGCGCGAAGGCGTTGCGCAGCTCCTCGGCGGCCGCGGCCGGGTCCGCGGCGTCGCGGACCGCCCGCACCACGCAGATCCGCCGCGCGCCCGCGTCGACGACCTGCGGCGCGTTCGCGGCGTCGATGCCGCCGATCGCGAAGAACGGGTGGGGCGCGTTCCCGGCCGCGTGGCGGATCAAGCCCAGGCCGACGGCCGGGCGCCCCTCCTTGGTTGGCGTCTCCCAGATCGGGCCGACGCTGATGTAGTCGACCGGCTGGCCCGCTGCAGCCGCGATCTGCTCCTCCGAGTGGGTCGAGAGGCCGACGATCGCGTCGGGCCCAAGCGCGGCGCGCGCCTCGGCGGCCGGCATGTCGTCCTGGCCGACGTGGACGCCGTCGGCGTCGCAGGAGCGGGCGAGGTCGGGGTCGTCGTTGACGATGAAGAGGGCGCTGTGGACGTCGCAGAGGCGGCGGAAGGTCTGGGCGGCGAGCTCGATCTCGCGTCGCGGCAGCTCCTTCTCGCGCAGCTGCACGATGTCGACCCCTCCGGCCAGCGCCGCCCGCAGCAACGGCTCGGGGTCCTCGCCGTGCGGCCGCGCGCCGCAGCAGAGGTAGAGCCGCGCGGTGCGCAGCCGCTCGCGGCGCAGCGGGCCTCTGGCCTCTGGCGGTCCCAGACTCACCCGCCGATTATCCCGCCCCCGAGGGGCGTGTCTGAGTTTCCGGGGTGCATAGCCCCCGAAAACTCAGACACGTCTACGGGAGTAGCATCCGGGGCACGGGAGCCGAAGAGGCTGAGAGGGTGGCACCGAGGCCACCGACCGTCTGGACCTGATCCGGGTAATGCCGGCGGAGGCAAGATGAGCGACAAGAGCGGTTACGACGCGGTGGTGGTGGGAGGAGGCGTGATCGGCCTCTGCTGCGCCTGGAGCGTCTCCCGGCGCGGCGGACAGGTGGTCGTCCTCGACCGCGCCGAACCGCCGGCCGGCGCGACGCGGGTCGCCGCCGGGATGCTGGCGCCGGTCGGCGAGCTTGCCTTCGGCGAGCCTGAGCTGCTGCGGATGACGCTCGCCGCGGCCGAGGCCTACCCGGCGTTCGTCGCCGAGTTGGAGGTGGCGAGCGGGGTGGAGTGCGGCTACGCGCGCCAAGGCGCGCTGCACGTCGCCCTCGACCGCGACGAGGCGGCCGAGCTGCGCCGCGTCCACGAGCTTCAGCGCTCGCTCGGGCTCGGGGCGGAGTGGCTGGCGCCCCGCCGCTGCCGCGAGCTGGAGCCGGGGCTGACGCCGTCGTTCAACGGCGGCGTGCTTGCCCCCGACGAGGGCGCGGTCGACCCCCGGCGGCTGGCCGCGGCGCTGCTCGCGGCCCTGGCGGCGGAGGGCGTCGAGGTCCGCACCGGGGTCGAGGTGGGCGAGGCCGTCCTCGACGGAGAGCGCCTTGCCGGCGTGCGCACCGACTCGGGCGAGGAGCTGCGCGCCGGTGCGGTTGTGCTCGCAGCGGGCGCCTGGTCGGGCGTCGCCGATTGGCTCCCCGAGGACGCCCGGCCGCCGGTCCGCCCGGTCAAGGGCCAGATCCTCGAGCTGCGTGCGCCCGGCGGCGAGGCGCCCTGCGAGCGGATCGTCGCCTCCGAGCGCGTCTACCTCGTGCCGCGCCCCGACGGCCGCCTGATCGTCGGCGCGACGATGGAGGAGCGCGGCTTCGACACGACCGTCACCGCGGGCGGCGTCCACGAGCTGCTGCGCGAGGCCTACCGTCTGCTGCCCGACGTCGCCGAGATGGAGCTGGTCGAAGCGACGGCCGGCCTGCGCCCCGGCACCCCCGACAACCTGCCGCTGGTCGGCCCCGGCGCGATCGACGGCCTCGTCCTCGCCTGCGGCCACAACCGCAACGGCATCCTCCTGGCGCCGCTCGCCGGCGACGCCGTCGCCGGCCTCCTCGACACCGGCGAGCTCCCGGGGGCCCTCGCTCCCGCCAAACCGGTGAGTTCGCGTTTCTTCGTCCATACGGCGAATAAAGACGAAGTCAGCGTGGGAGGAGCGGGGGAGTGAGGATCGAGCTGAACGGTGAGCCGCACGAGCTGGCAGAGGGGGCGACGCTCGCCGACGCCGCGCGCGCGGCGGGAGTCGAGGCGACCCGCGGCGTCGCCGTCGCCCTCGACGGCGCGGTTGCGCCGCGTGCCGCGTGGGGCACGACCGCGCTCGCCGAGGGCAGCAAGGTCGAGGTGCTGGCCGCGATCCAGGGCGGCGCCGACGGCTGGGAGCTGGGCGGGCGCGCCTGGACCTCGCGCCTGATTGCCGGCACCGGCGGCTTCCGCTCGCTCGAACAGATGGAGCAGGCGCTGCAGGCGGCGGGCACCGAGATCGTCACCGTCGCCCTGCGCCGCATCGACCCCGACGCGAAGGGCTCGGTCCTCGACGTCCTCGACCGCCTCGGGCTCTTCGCCCTGCCCAACACCGCCGGCTGCTACACGGCCCGCGACGCGGTGCGCACGGCCCAGCTCGCCCGCGAGGCCTTCGAGACCGACTGGATCAAGCTCGAGGTGATCGGCGACGACCGCACCCTCTTCCCCGACGCGGTCGAGCTCGTCGAGGCGGCCGAGACCCTGGTCGCCGACGGCTTCACCGTCCTCCCCTACACCAACGACGACCCGATCCTCGCCCGCCGCCTCGAGGAGGCCGGCTGCGCCGCGGTGATGCCGCTCGGCTCGCCGATCGGCTCGGGCGCCGGCATCCGCAACCCCTACAACATCGCGATCGTCGCCGAGCGCGCGTCCGTCCCCGTCATCCTCGACGCCGGCATCGGCACCGCCTCCGACGCCGCCCTGGCGATGGAGCTCGGCTGCGCCGCCGTGCTCGCCGCCAGCTCGATCTTCGGCGCCGCCGACCCGGCTGCGATGGCGACGGCGCTGCGCCTCGCCGTCGAGGCCGGCCACGCCGCCCACCGCGCCGGCCGCATCCCGCGCCGCACCCACGCCGAGGCCTCGACCCCCGAGCAGGGCCTTCCCGACCTATCCTGAGAGCGCCGACCATGGAGAAGAGTCCCTCACAGCTGATAGACGCGCGGATCGAGGAGCTGGGCGACTGGCGGGGCGAGACGCTCGCCCGGGTCCGGGCTCTCGTCAAGCAGGCCGACCCCGAAGTCGTCGAGGAGTGGAAATGGAGAGGGGTCCCGGTCTGGTACCACGCGGGAATGATCTGCACCGGCGAGACCTACAAGGAAGTCGTGAAGATGACCTTCGCCAAGGGCGCCTCGCTGGATGACCCCGCGGGCCTCTTCAACGCCGGCCTCGAGGGCAACGCCAGGCGGGCGATCGATCTCCACGAGGGCGACGAGATCGACGAGGAGGCGCTGAAGGCGCTCATCCGCGCCGCCGTCGCGCTCAATAAGTCCTGAGCCGGCCGGCGGCCGACGAGAGCGCGAACGGGCAGCAACGGGCAGCGGAGCCGACGCCGACCCCTAGCGAGGCTCTACCCTGGTAACCGACAAGGTCGGGGAAACGGCAAGGCAAAGCCGAATCCACGACTCGCGCCCCCGTAGCTCAGTTGGTTAGAGCGGCGGCCTTTTAAGCCGCGCGGCACGGGTTCGAATCCCGTCGGGGGTACTGACCGTAACGGTGGCCGAACCTTCCCACCGCCTCGAGCCCGTGGCTACCTTGATGTGCCTCTTGAAGAGAGAACCATCTGATAATCGCTCAGATAGAACCTGATGATCGCTCAGGCTTCACGCCAGTGAGGCTGCCTCGGTTGACACGCGCTTGATCGATCGCTGCGTCCAAAGCCGCAGTGATTCGTGACCCCCGGCGGCGGTAGCCGAGGGTCTCGATCGCCTCATCACGGAGCTCGGCTTTGGTGCGGAGCAGATCGTCTGATTCGATCCAGCGGATCAGGGAGACCAGTTCTTCGCTCGTGTACTCGGTGATGCTGCGTCCGTTTGCAAGGGGGATCGGCGGTGGACCGTTGCGGCGAGAGCGATGGCGTTCTCCCTCGTCGAGAGTGGTGGTTCCGTCTTTGTCGCTAGCCCTGTCACTGTGCGTTGAAGCCTCCGTGTCGCCGTCGGTGGGTCGACCGGCACCGTCGGCCGCCGCCAGCGCCTGCCGATAGGCCTCCTCTACCCGCGCTACCTCACGCTCTTTGTTTTCGAACCAGTCTTGGGACCAGATTCGATGAAACGTCCAGCCCAGCCGTTCCAGCTGTTCCTGCCGCAGGCGGTCGCGATCACGCGCCGTGGGGGCAGAGTGATAGCTCGCACCGTCGCACTCGATTGCGAGCACCATCTGGCCAGGGCGTTCCGGGTGCTTGGCGGCGAAGTCGATCCGATAACCCGAGGAGCCGAATTGAGGCTCCAAGTCGAGACCGGCGCGGGTGAGTTGGTCCCGGACATCAAGCTCAAATGGATTCAACGGAGGGTGTTGGGGGAGAATCTCAGCCAGCTTCGTGCCGTTGCTCGCGCAGTACTCGAGGTAAGCGCGCAGCAGCTCGACCCCTCGTGCTTGCGACCTTCCCGGGTCCATGTCGAGATGATCGAAGGAGGCAACAAGTGTCATCCGCTCCTTTGCTCGGGTCACGGCTACGTTTAGGCGTCGCTCGCCCCCTTCGACGTTGAGGGGGCCAAAGTGGTAGCGGAGGCGGCCGTCGGCGCTCTTGCCATAACCGACGCTGAGGATGATCGCGTCGCGCTCATCCCCCTGCACGCGCTCGAGGTTCTTGACGAAGAATGGCTCCTCGCGATCTTCGTCAAAGAACTCCTCGAGGTCGTCCCGGTCGTCCGCGAGAGCAGATCGCAGCGCCTCCTCGATCCGCTGTTCGTGGGCGACCCCCATCGCGATCACCCCAAGGGACATCTGGGGGTGAGTTTCGGCATGCTCGAGGATCAGCTCGACGACCCTCTCCACCTCAGGCTCCGAACTGGCCGTGTTGATGGCGCGGTCGGGGTCAAAGGAGACCGGCACGTGCTGGATGCAATCTCGCCCCACGATTCCGGGGAAGGTGGTCAGGCTCCTGTCGTAGAGATAGGCGTTGCTGAAAGCGATCAGTCGCTCGTCCCTGCTCCGGTAGTGCCATTGGAGCATCTTGAATTTCACAAATGGGTCCATCGCCTCGAGGATGCTCTCGAAGCTCGAGTCGATCTTAAGCGCGGCTTCGTGGTCCTCTTCATCCTCGAGCTCGAGGTTGCTGCCGGAGAAGAAATCCGTCGGCGGAAGCTGTCGCTCGTCTCCGGCCACGACGAGTTGGTGACCTCTCAGGATCGCCGGGATCGCCTCCGCCGGCCGCACCTGGCTCGCCTCGTCGAAGATGACCACGTCGAAGTACGGCCGGTCTGAGGGGAGGACTTGAGAGACGAGCAGCGGACTCATCATCCAGCAGGGCTTGAGAGCGGTCATTACCTCCGGGGCCGCGGAGAAAAGTTGTCGGATGGGCAGGTGCTTCCGTTTCTTTGCCGCCTCGCTTTTGATCAGCGCCCCGCCCTGTTCGTCTTCGTCCAGGGCGGCTACCCCCATCTCAGCGCAGCGCCGTCGCACTCTCTGTGCGGTCGTTTCGACGTGCTCGCGATCCGCCTGCTGGAAATCTGCGACAGCGGCGGCGTGCACTTCGCCGTCGAAGGTGCCGATCCGCTGGTCGGTTAGCTGCAGGTGCTCCCGCAGCGACGTCAGCCAGGCGAAGTCAACGATTTGCGCGGCCCTCGTCCCGCCGCTGTCGCGCAGTTCCAGCTCCTGTAGCAGGGCATCAAGGCCGATCCCCTGCAAGGCAGTCCGCAAGCGGTGGAGCTCGGGCAGCTTGCCAAGTGTCTCGACGTCTCTTAGGAGGCTGTCCAGGAGGACTCGGACCTCGATCGTCGAGTCGTCGAGAACCTTTGCCCCAGACGCCTGCTCCAGGGCGGAGACGGACGCCTGGAATCTGTCGAAAGCTGCGAGCAGGGCTTCCCGGTCGTGGCAGGGTCTTGGAGTGGAGGCCGGGTCGCTGCGCAACTCGGACCAGCGGTTGAAGAGGGTGAGCGCAGCAGCTGCAGTCGAGTGCATGTCGGTGGGATGCGGCTTCACCCCCTCGACCAGTTGCGAGCGCAGGCTGTTCTTGGCTGCGCGGTAGTCGGAGTCCGTGATCGCCGCGGAAAGGCGGGCGGCGGTAGAGCCTGCCAGCGGCTGGCACGCCGGCACGACCGCGGCAAGGTCCAACTCAAACAGAGCAGGCTCGAACATGTTTTGGACATCTTCTGCCGCCGCCCAGAGCCTCAGCAGCTCTGCCCATCCGGTAATCGTCTCGGGGTCCCGGAGCCCGGTCTCCGCTGCAGCTTGTCGCAACCTGGCAAGCAGCCGATCGAAATCCGAGCGCAGGTCTTCGACCCTTTGCTGCAACGCCACTGCCTCCTCGGTGGAGACAACCGTCGCCTGGGCCCACGGCGATCCGGAGCGCGTCAGGCCCAGTCCGCCGAGGCCTATGTAGGCGTCGAGATCCTCGTGGACTCGCTCGATTGTCTCTTCGTTCAGCTTTTCGAGCTGCTGGCCGCGAAAGCGGATCTCCGAGCTTGCCTCCGACGGCAGCGCCATCAGCCGACAAAGAACTTCGTAGAAGTTAAGGCCCCAGGGCGATCGTTGCTCGTGCAGGCCAGCGACGCGGGAGGTCAGCTGCGACCGCCGTTGCTCGAGTTTTCTGTGGACTTTCTCCAGGACAGGCGTCGTCAGCTGAGCGTTCCTGTTCAAGGCGAGAGCCAGGGCCCGAGCGGTCTCGCGCCGTGAGGAGACGCCGCCGTGCAGGTCGAGCACGAGGTCGCCGAGCCCAACGTCTTCGATGCGACCCAGGACCGCTTCGATCGCCGCCCGCTTCTCGGCGACAAAGAGGACACGCTTCCCACGTGCCATAAGCGTTGAGATCAGGTTCGTGATCGTCTGACTCTTGCCGGTCCCGGGTGGCCCTTTGATGATCAGGCTCTGGCCAGCCAGCACAGAATTGATCGCATAGTTCTGACTCGAGTCTGCGTCGAGGACCAAGAACTCGTCTGCCGGCGGGGTGTGGTCCGGGTCGGGTATTGGGTTGGAGGCGCCTTGCTGCCGCAGGGCTTCCTGGGCCTCGGGATTGCCAGCCAATGCCGCTATCAGGTCGTGCTCGGACATCGCCTCCAAAGCGCCCTCGAGGTCGCGCACCATCGGCAGCTTTGCGTAGGAGAAGTTGCCGACGACAAAACGGGATGACACTTCGAAGCCCGGCACCGATGCGCATTTCCTCCGCAACCACTCGAAGGTGACGTCGAGCTCCTCTGGGGTGTCGATGATTCCCTCGATCCCGGCCGAGCTGAGAAGCTCGCCAGGGTCACAATCGACCTCGAACTCCGCCTTCAGCATCTGCAGGAAGGTTGGATTTACCTCCAGCTCTCCGGTGACCGTGAACTCGAACTCTTCTTGCGCGGCGCCTTTAGGAGCTAGCCGTAGCGGCACCAGCAGAACCGGAGCTGCCGGCGTCGCGGAGCTCTTCTGGCTCGTCCAGGTGGCCATGCCGACGGCCAGGTACAGGGTTTCCAAGCCACGCTCCTCGTAGTGGGCGTTGGCTTTGTTGCGGACGGCTCGTGCCCGTTTCACCGCGTCGCCCAGCTCGTCCTCTCCGTCGAACAGAGCGCTGAGAAGGACGGATCTGCCCTGAAGCGCTGCGAAGAGCAAGTCGGGTGGGCAGGTGTCGAGCGGGAGGGAGCCCACCCTCAACTCGCGGAAGTAGAGGAGGTTGTTGCGCCCGGTGAGATCGACCAGTTGCCCGGCCCACGTCTTGCAGGCACGCTCGACATGGCGCGAACGCGCCTCGGGACTCTCCAGCGGCGCCACGTCGCCACTCATGCGATCGGGCTCGGCGATTCGGGAAGGTGACGCAGCGAGACTGGATTGACCTGAAACTCCCCCACTTGACGAGATTGTTTCAGGATGTTCGATCTACATCAACCGTTCTGGAAACCCAGATGTAGGCCGATTCCGAGCGCGGCTGTTCCTGTCAGCGGACCATGAGGGGTAGCTCGAGGGCGAGGCTGGTTTTCCTGCGGCGGGTCGCGGCGTTTCCGGGTCGGTTCGAGAGCGATCTCCACCGCGTCGCCAGGCTCGGACTTGGCGAGCGTCTCGGCCAGCGCGGCATCGTTCGTATTCCTGAAGAGGCTCACGTTCACCGTGTAGAAGCGCCGTCAGCGGAGCGCGGCGACGGTTGCCTCGCAGGTTGGCAATTATGCCAACTTAGGTTGACGGATTTGCCAACTCACATTGTCAGGCAGCAGGCCGGGATGGCGGATTTCGCTGGATGGCCGGTGGCGGGAGCGCCCTCACGCCGTCGACCTCTTCGCTCTCGCGGAAGAGACAGAGGATCTCGCCGCTTCCCGGTCTCGCAGCGCTCATGGCTCGCACGCCCTTCCACCCTTCGGTATGGAGTTGCTCACCAATCTTCTGAAAGGCCGGCCATCCATGGCGACGGGGCAAAGGCGCCGCGAGCCCGACCCGCGCAAGCTGCGCCTCGCTCCGCAGGTCGGCGATTCCATCCACCGTCACCGCGAAGCGCCACAGGTCACGAGGCAGCTGGTCGGCGGGCCGAAGCGCCAGCTCGTCGATTTGCCGGTACCACTCGGCCCAGGCTGTCTCGCGGGAGTTGGCCAGGTAGAAGCCGGCGACCGCGGCACCTCTCTGCCAGCGTCCGTCCGGCGGTGGCTCCGAGCGCCACCAGACCGAGCCTCGGTGGGGGAGATGGCGGTACCAGACGCCATCGACGCCGATGCGATCGACGTCGAGCGCCAAGGCTCAGGTCGCGACCGGTTCCTCGAGCGCGGAGACGATGCGCGCCACGCGCAGGTACTCGCCTCCGGAGATCAGCTCGATCGGCTTTCTGTCATCGAGCGCGGGGACCGGCTTGTTCATCCAGACCGGGATGTACTCGGGGTCCATCACCCGCAGCAGCCGCTCGCTGATCGAGGAGAGCTCGGCGATGCGCTGTGCGCGCTTTCCCGAGGGAATGCGCTTCAGCGCCACCCATGCACGCGCGGTGCTCGGCGCGGCACCGGTGGCCGCGGCGATGTCCTCGGAGCTGAGATGGGCCTCGTCATGGACGAAGGCCGCCTCTTTGGCAAATGCAGGTGAAGACACGAGCGCAATTGTAGCGCGTTTGTGCAATCCGCCATAGAAGTACGGCCACCACGCTACCGTGCCAGCGAAACGGGATCAGCGATCGGCGCTTGGTCCGCTCGTCACTGGCTACTTTGGCTCGAAGCAGCGCGGGTTCTCTATGCAGTACCAGTTGATGCCGGAGCAGCGGCTGCGGCAACCGATGAACTTTTCGTCTGCCTGACGGATGGCGTCGACGTCCGCTAGTGGCACGCTGTTTACATTGCGCTCGAAGCGCAGGGGGCACGGCAACTCGGCGGCCTCCCGTGGCGCGACGGCGGCGAGTTGAACGCTCTCGAGCGCGACGTCGACCACGTAGTGCCTGCCGGGGATGCTGAGTGGCGGCAGAGTACCCCAGGGCGGAAACCTCCGGCGACGCTCACGGCGCCGTTCCACAGTTACCGTTTGGCCGACGATCCCCTTGACGTGTCCGGACTGGCCAACCTCTCTGGCCAGCGCCGTTCCGCGGGCGATCGCTGTGATCGCATATGCGCCGAAGGTGAACATCACGATTCCGGCTCCGGCCTTGCCAACGACCTCGAGGCCGCTGATTCCGACCAGGACAAAGGCAATGCCCGCCGAGAGGCTGAACCGGAAGGCGACCGTAGCCACCACCCGGTGGATGTACCACCATCGGGTGACCTCTCGCCAGGTTTCAGGAAACGTGAAACGCTCGTCTTCGTCACCGGCCCGACAGGGGCGGTGGCCAAGCTGGCCGCTGATCCGTGGCAGGATCAGGTACCAGTCGACGAGGCTTGAGCCGTATATCGCCGTTGCGCCTAGGCCGAGGGCGACGAGCGCGGAGCGGGCGACCTTCAGCCAGTCCGTCGGATTCAACGGATGCACTAGAAACACCGCGCTGACTACCAGGGCGGGGACCAGCGACCTGATCGCATCACCGGCGACGACGCGATCTAGCCGTGCGCGATGCTCAGGCACCTCGACGTTGCCGACATCCTGTCGGTAGCGTCGTCGAAGGTAAGTCATCCAAAGCAAGGCCGCGAGGGCGTACGCGCCGGTGATCGTGCCGGCGCCGAGGACACCACCCAGGACAAGCAGAACGCCGAGGGCCACGACCTGTCGACGAACGTGGGGCAGAGGGCTCAAGTCCGCGCCCCCCTGGCTTCACGTAGCCCCCAGTTTGCACTCGCCACACCATCGTTTCCCGATTCGTTCAAGCTCCCGCCCCTTCAATCGGCCGCATGATCTTTCGGCGATTGAACCTATTGGCCTTGCCAGAAACGTGTCTATCTCGAATAGCTGCCGGGGCAGCGCCCAAAGGTCAGGGCCGACGGCACTCGCTACTACCGTGTCATGATGCTGTAAACTTACGCATTCAATCAATGCATTAAATGACTGCAAAGGAGAGCGACGATCAAAGCGCTGACGATCAGGAATCTGCCTCCAGGCATCGCCGACGCCTTGGAGCGCGAGAAGCGCCGGCGCGGGAAGTCTCTCAACCAGACGGTTATTGATCTGCTTGGTCAGGGACTCGGCGCGCAGGGTGAGCGCTCCAATGGGCTGGGTCGCTTGGCCGGGAGCTGGAGCGAGGACGAGTTCCAAGATTTCGAGCGGGCGACCGCGCCGTTCGAGGGGGTCGATGAGGAGCTCTGGCGTTGAGTTCCTACTGCCTCGATACCTCGGCCTACAGCAACTTCAGGCGGGGGAATGAAGAGGTTGCTGCTCTACTCGACAGGGCTGAGTTGGTGGGCGTATCGACGATCGCACTCGGAGAGCTGCGCACCGGCTTCGTGCTCGGCGGCCGGCGAACGCGCAACGAAGCCGAGTTGGACGCCTTCCTCGACAACCCTGCCGTCGAGGTACTGCAAGTCGATCCAGAGACCAGTCGCCACTATGCGGAGATTGTCGCCGATCTGCGCAGGGCAGGAACGCCGCTCCCCACCAATGACATTTGGATTGCCGCCGTCGCAAGTCGAAACGGCGCCACGGTCCTGACCTGCGACGATCACTTCGAGCGCATAGGACGCGTCGGCTCGGTTGTCATCGACAGCTGAGGCGTCGTCCGTCGTTCGGTGCCGTGGGTGCTTCAGTGCGCCACCGCCACCAGGAGGCTCTCAAGGCCAGTGGTGGGCCTCGATCGCGTCGGCAACCACGGTGGGACGTCGCTGCGGCAGGAGGTGGCCGCCGTCGACTTCGATCAGGCTTGCGTTCGGCAGGTCCCCGGCGAGTTTGCGGGCGTGGGAGGGAGGGCAGATGCGGTCGCGATTGCCGGCGACGATCGTCGTCGGGACGCTGAGTGACGAGAGGCGACGGGCGAGCGCCGGCATCTCGTCGACGAAAGCGCGCTGCTCGGCATAGAAGCTCCGCCAGACGTTGGCGCCGCGCCATTCCGCGGCGACCCTCTCCAGACGGTCGGCCTCCAGCGCCGGCGCCCCTGCGTGGGCCAGCCGTCGGAGCGGCGGCAGCGCCAGGCCCAGGCCGGCGGCCCAGAAGCCGAGCCGTGCCGCGGGCGGACCGACGAGGCGGTTGGCGAAGGCGCGGTCGAGGCGGCCGGGCGAGACGGTGGGAGCCAGCGGCCCGACCAGCACCAGGGCGCGGATCCGCTGCGGGAACTCGAGAGCCGCGGCGAGGGCTACTCCGCTTCCCCAGCTATGCCCGGCCACCACCGCGCGGTCGATCTGGAGCCGGTCGAGCAGCGCCATCGCCCTCTCGGCGTTGGCCCGGAAGCCGACCGCCCTGCCGCCGGTGCTCCCGTATCCCGGACGGTCGGGTGCGATCACGCGCATCCGCTCTTGCAGCCTCTTGGTCACGGGCGACCAATCGGCACCGGTTCCCGGCTGGCCGTGCAGGAGGAGGACGGCGGAGCCGCTACCTGTGTCGATCGCCGACAGCGTCACCGGGCGATCCTGCCAGGGCAGCGCCCAGCCCCCCCGGCAAAGCCCAGGCCGGCAGTCGCGGCGCCGGCAGCTGGCCCTCGGCGAGCATCGCCGCCAGGCCGGTGCGGGCGAAGCCGAGCGGGCTGGGCTCATAGAGCAGGTAGCGGGGCTGCCAGCGCGGCGAGAACTTGGCGTTGAAGCGGTAGAGGCTCTCGATCTGGAAGTAGGGATTGGCGAGTGCGACGAGCCGGCCCAAGGTGCGCTCGAAGAGATTGCCGGGGTCGCGCAGCAGGCGGGCGAAGGCGGCGAAGTTCAGCGACATCTCCTCGATCCCGCGCTCGCGCAGCATCTCGATCGCGCTGACGACGAGGAACTCGGTCAGCCCGTTGACGCCGCCGCGCTCGCGCCGCATCAGCCCCAGCGAGACGGCGGGCCGCCCATAGCAGGGGGCGAAATGGAGGAAGCCCCGGGCGGCGCCCTCGGCGTCGTGGGCGACGACGACGAGGCTCTCCCGCAGGTGATCGCCGCGCAGGCTGTCGATCGCCATCGAGAAGCCGCGCTCGGGTTCCTCGCCGCGCCAGCGGCTCGATACCTCCTCGAGGTTCAGCAGCTCCTCCTCGGAGAGCTCGCCCATGTTCCGCAGCGAGACGGTGAAGCCGGCCTTCCGGACGCGCGTAACCGCCTGCCGGACCTTGCGAATCGCCCGCCCCTCCAGCGAGAAGGAGGCGAGGTCGACGATCCCCTCGTCGCCGATGTAGAAGGAGCTGAGGCCGGCGCCGGCCGCGAGCTCGGCGAACTCCTCGCTGGCGCCGACGACGCCGAGCGCCAGTCCCCGCGCCTCGGCGAATCCGCGAAGCTCGCGGAGCAGGCGCGGCACCGCCTCCCGCGGGCCGATGGGATCGCCGGAGACGAGCAACGTCCCCGCCTCGACCCGGTAGCCGACGAAGGCCCGCCGGCTGCGGTCGAAGAAGTGGTGCTTGTCGGCCCGCAGCTTGAAGAAGCTGAGGGTGTCGCTGCCGTGGGACTCGACCAGCTCCTGGGCCAGCGGCCGCAATTCCTCCGGCGGCAGGCCGGCAGACTGCGCGAGCGGCCGGAACAGCTGCCAGCCGATCGTCAGGGCGGCGCCGATCCAGAGGATGAGGAGCGAGGCTGGCATCCACTCGAAGGGGTCGCGGTAGTCGATTGGGCCGGCGGAGAGGGTGAGGATCGCTTCCAGCTCTGCCACTGCGCGGCTGGGGTTGAGCCCCGGGTGCCCCCAGTGCGAGGCGGCCATCAGGGTCACCACGCTGATCGCGAGGACGGCGACGGCGGTCCCGGCGCTGCGCAGCAGGGGGCCGCGCCAGCCGAGCTCGGTGGGGAGGACGACGAAGGCGCCGCGCCCCCAGACCAGGACCGCCGCCAGGCTCCAACAGGCGAGCGCCTCCTCTGCGTCGAGTCCCTTCAGCAGGTTGAGCGCCCCGGCGATCAGCAGGGTGGCGAGCGCGAAGCCCCAGGCACGGCGACGGCGGCGCAGCAGGTAGACCCCGAGGATCGTCAGCGCGACGCCGGCCGAGAGCGCGAGGGCGTGCGCCGCAACCGGGACCTCGCGCGGGACCAGTTCCAACAGGACCTGCATCCGGGCGTGCAGATTCGGGGTCAGAGCCGACGTGATGTTGACGACGCCGATCGCGATCGTGCAGGCGCCGGCGAGCGGTGCCAGCCAACGCCCCCGACGGCGGCTGCGTGTCGGCGCCGGGCGGCGCCGCATGCCGGCGCTGTCGCGGAGGTGGCGAAGCAAGGGGGTGGAGAGTATGGCTATTGAAGTTAAGGGGGCCCTGAAGAGAGTGCGGCTTATGATGATGGGCAAGATGAGCGCGAACAGGGAACTTTGGGAGAAGGGCGACTTCACCCGCATCGCCGAGACCATGCGCGAGAGCGGGGAGGAGCTCGTCGGCAAGCTCGGCATCGCCGAGGGGCTCAGGGTGCTGGACCTCGGCTGCGGGGACGGGACCACGGCCGTGCCGGCGGCCAAGCTCGGCGCCGACGTGCTGGGCGTCGACATCGCCGCCAACCTGGTCGCGGCCGGCAACGCGCGCGCCGAGGCTCTTGGGCTGGCGAACTGCAGGTTCCAGGTGGGCGACGCGACGGACCTGAACGAGCTCGAGGACGGGAGCTTCGACCTCGTCGTCAGCGTCTTCGGCGCGATGTTCGCTCCGAAGCCGTTCGACGTGGCGAAGGAGATGGTCCGCGTGGCCAAGCCGGGTGGCCGGATCGTGATGGGGAACTGGATCCCGAACGATCCGACTCTCGTGGCCCAGATCCTGAGGATCAGCGCCTCCTACTCGCCACCGCCCCCCGAGGGCTTCGTCAGCCCGATGACCTGGGGCGTCGAGGACGAGGTGGTCGAGCGCTTCGGTGCCGCCGGCGTCCCGGAGGACCGGATCTCCTTCCAGAGTGACACCTACACCTTCGATTACCCTGGCTCGCCGGCGGAGCTGGTCGCGGCCTTCAGGACCTACTACGGGCCGACGATGAACGCGTTCGCCGCGGCGGAAGCCGACGGCCGCGAGGACGAGCTGCAGGACGAGTTCGTGGAACTCTTCGAGACGCAGAATACGAGTGAGGATGCCACCTCGATCCCGGCGACCTTCCTGCGGGTGACCGTCCAGCGCTAGCGACGCGCCACGCTTCTGCATGGCAACCAACGGCACGCGCGACAGGGAGCTGCTCCGTTCGCCCTGCGACGTCGAGGAGGAAGACGAGCTTCGCCTCGACCGGATCAAGGTGGAGATTGACCGGGGCTTCGACGCCCTGCGCGACGTCGAGGACGGCGTCTCGATCTTCGGCTCGGCGCGGGTCGCGGAGGGGCACCGCTGGTATGAGCTCTGCCGCGAGACCGCCGCCTGCCTGTCGCGCAAGGGATTCACCGTGATCACGGGCGGTGGCGGGGGTCTGATGGAGGCGGCGAACCGCGGCGCCGCCGAGGCCGGCGGCCTCTCCGTCGGCCTCAACATCCAGCTGCCGGTCGAGCAGAGGACGAACCCCTACGTCAACCGCGGCCTCACCTTCCACTACTTCTTCGCCCGCAAGCTGATGTTCGTCCGCTACGCGCGCGCCTTCCTCATCTTCCCCGGCGGCTACGGCACGCTCGACGAGCTCTTCGAGAGCCTCACCCTGATCCAGACCCACCGCATCCAGCTCTTCCCGACGATCCTCGTCGACTCCGCCCACTGGGCGCCGATGCTCGAGTGGGTCGACGAGGACCTCGACGACACCTCGCTGATCTCACCGCCCGACATGGACCTGCTCGTCACCGCCGACACAGTCGAGGAGATCTGCGGCCACGTCGAGAAGGCGACGCACCTGCAGCGCGAGCTAACTTAGGACACTCGTGACTTAGGACACTCGTGAGGGCGGAACCCGCGTCCGGCTAATGCCGGAAGTGCCGGTGCTTGGTGAACACCATCGCGACGCCGGCGGCGTCGCAGGCCTCGATCACCTCGGCGTCGCGCTTCGAGCCGCCGGGCTGAACGACGGCGGTCGTGCCGGCCTCGATCGCCAGCTGCGGCCCGTCGGCGAAGGGGAAGAAGGCGTCGGAGGCGAGGGCTGAGCCGGCGAGCAGGGGCTCGGCCTCCTCGCCGCGCGCCTCGCGGCACTTCTCGACCGCGAGCCGCACCGAGTCGACGCGACTCATCTGGCCGGCGCCGATGCCGAGCGTCGCCCCGTCCTTGGCGATCACGATCGCGTTGGAGCGGACGTGGCGCACCACTGTCCAGGCGAAGCACATGTCCTCCCACTGCGCCTCGCTCGGCTGCGTCTTCGTCACCACCTCCATCAGCTCACGCGGCTCGGGGTCGCCGTCGCGGTCCTGGATCAGCAGCCCGCCGAGCACCCGTTTGACGTCGCGTTCGGCCGGGTCGCGCTGCCGTCGCTCCTCCTCGCAGAGGATGCGGATCGCCTCCTTCTGCTGCAGGACCGCAAGCGCCCCGTGCTCGTATTCGGGCGCGATCAGCACCTCGACGAAGTTCTCGTGCAGCTCCTTCGCCAGCTCCTCGGAGACGGCCCGGTTGAAGGCGATCACGCCGCCGAAGGCCGACATCGGGTCGCAGGCGAGCGCCTTCCGGTAGGCCTCGAGCGCGCCGGCGCCGATCGCCACCCCGCACGGGTTGTTGTGCTTGACGATCACGCAGGCCGGCCGGTCGAAGTCCTCGACCAGGCGCCGCGCCGAGTCGAGGTCGAGCACGTTGTTGAAGGAGAGCGCCTTGCCGTGCAGCTTCGAGACCCGCGAGAGGATATGGCTGCGCACGCCCGCCTCCGCGTAGAGAGCCCCGCGCTGGTGCGGGTTCTCGCCGTAGGAGAGGTCGAGCACCTTCTCGTAGGCGATCGCCAGGTGCTCGGGGAACTCCTCGTACTCGGTCGAGAACCAGCGGCTGATCGCGGCGTCGTAGCGCGCGGTCTGGGCGAAGGCCTCGTTGGCGAGCCAGTGGCGCGTCTGCGCCGATACCTCGCCGCTGCTCTCCTCGAGCTCGGCCAGCACCGCGTCGTAGGACTCCGGCTTGACGACGACCGCGACCCCGTCGTGGTTCTTGGCCGCGGCGCGGATCATCGTCGGCCCGCCGATGTCGATGTTCTCGACCGCGACCTCGGCCGACACGTCGTGGCCCGCGACCGTCGCCTCGAACGGGTAGAGGTTGACGCAGACGAGGTCGATCGGCTCGATCCCCTCGCGCTCAAGCGTCGCCATGTGCTCGGGGTCGTCGCGCCGCGCCAGCAGCGCCGCGTGCAGCCGCGGGTGCAGCGTCTTCACCCGGCCGCCGAGGATCTCCTCCTGGCCGGTGAGCTCGGAGACGTCGGTGACCTCGAGCCCCGCCTCGCGCAGCGCCGCCGCCGTCCCGCCGGTGGAGAGGATCTCGACCCCGAGGCCGGCGAGGCCGCGGGCGAACTCGGCGACCCCGGTCTTGTCGGAGACCGAGACCAGCGCCCGGCGCACCCGGACCGCGCCGTCGCTGACGGTCTCGGTGGGGGTGTCCGCGGGAGCTTCACTCATCGACGATCACGACCCGGGGGTCGTCGGCGTCGATCCTAGCCTTGCCGGCCGCGATCATGCGGATCGCCTCCGGGTAGAGCTCGTGCTCGGTGGCGTGGATCGCCTCCTCCAGGGTCGCGCGGTCGCGGCTCGCCGGCACCGGCACTTCGCGCTGGGCGATCGCCGGGCCGGTGTCGACCCCCTCGTCGACGAAGTGGACGGTGACGCCGGTGACCTCGACTCCGGCGGCGAGCGCCTGGCCGATCGCGTCGAGCCCGGGGAACTCCGGCAGCAAGGCCGGGTGGACGTTGACGATCCGGTGGCGGAAGCGGCCGACGAAGCTCTCGCCGAGCAGCTGCATGTAGCCGGCGAGGGCGATCAGGTCGGCGCCGCGCCCCTCGATCCAGTCGCCCATCGCCGCGTCGCGCGCCGCCCGGTCGGGGTAGCCGTCGAGCGGGAAGGAGGCGGTCTCGATGCCCGCCGCCTGCGCCCGCTCCAGCGCCCGCGCGCCTACCTTGTCCGAGCCAACCCCGACCACGCGGATGCCGTCCCGGCCGTGCAGCTTGTCGACGATCGCCTGCAGGTTCGACCCCGTGCCCGAGGCGAGGACGACGATGCGGAAGTCGTTCACGCCCCGCATCATCGCGAACCGCGATCGGCAGCGCGGTCGCCATATCGTCCGCATGGCGGTTGAGATGACGACCGCGCCCTAGGATCGGGTGGGATGAGCCTGCTCGAGCGAATTGGCCTGCGGACGCCGGTCGTCCAGGCCGGCCTGGGCGGCGGCCTGAGCCGCCACGAGCTGGCAGCGGCGGTCGCCGAGGCAGGTGGGCTGGGGACGATTGCGGTCGTCGGAGCGGCAGCGATCGAGCGCGAGCTGCACGCCGTGCGGGAGCTGACCGGTGGCCCGATCGCCGTCAACCTCCTGTTGCCCTTCGCGCAACCCGATTGGTTCGAGGCCGCCGCGGACGCCGATGCCGTCGTCACCTTCTGGGGCGAGCCGCGACGGCGCACCGCCGGGGTGTGGATCCACCAGTGCGGATCGGTGGAGGAGGCCCGCGCCGCGCACGCGGCCGGCGCCGACGCGCTCATCGTCCAGGGCGTCGAGGCGGGCGGGCACGTGCGCGGTCGCCTGCCGGCGCTCGAGCTGCTCGCTCAAGTCCGCGCGGCGCTGCCGGAGGACTGCCCGCTGCTCCTCGCCGGCGATGTCGCCGAGCGGGCCGACGTCGAGCGCGCCCTCGATGCGGGAGCGAGCGCCGCCGTCGCCGGCACCCGCTTCCTCCTCGCCGAGGAGAGCCGCGCCCACCCCGAGTACAAGCGCCGCCTGCTCGGAGCCGACGAGACCATCCTCACCGAGCTCTTCGGCCTCGGCTGGCCGGCGCCGCATCGCGTCGTCCCAAACGCCGCCACCGAGCGCGGGAGCAGCGAGCCCCTGCCGCCCCTCGCCGCCACCGACGACGGACCTGTGGAGCTGGTCGACGACGGCCCTCTCTACGCGGGGGAAACCGTCGCCCGCCTCAAGGATGTACGACCCGCGGGGGAGATAGTCCGCAACCTAACTCCATAGCGGGCTGTGACCAAGCAGATCAAGGACGCAGGGAGCGAAGCGTGCTTCTGCACGTGAGCGACCGAGGACGCAGATATGCGCCGGGTCACAGCCCGCTATGCGGTCTCGAGCGCGAACTTGCCGTTGGCCGCCTCGGGGTCGCCGAGCGGGTAGCGGCCGCTGAAGCAGGCGTCGCAGTGGTCCTCGGGCGCCGTGCCGACCGCCTCGTAGACACCGTCCAGCGAGAGGTAGGCGAGCGAGTCGCAGTCGAGCTCGTCGGCGATCTCCTGCACGGTGCGCCCGTGGGCGATCATCTCCTCGCGAGTCGACATGTCGACGCCGTAGTGGCAGGGGTTGCGGATCGGCGGCGCCGTGATCCGCAAGTGCACCTCGCGCGCCCCGGCCTCGCGCAGCATGCCGACGATCTGCCGCGTCGTGTTGCCGCGCACGATCGAGTCGTCGACGACGACGATCCGCTTGCCGGCGACGATCTCCGGCAGCGGGTTGAACTTGAGCCGCAGGCCGTGCTTGCGCAGCTCCTGCCCCGGCTGGATGAAGGTGCGCGCCACGTAGCGGTTCTTGATCAGGCCGTCGTCGCGCGGCAGCCCCGAGGCGCGCGCGAAGCCCGCCGCCGCCGGGTTGCCCGAGTCCGGCACCGAGATCACCAGGTCGGCCTCGACCGGCGCCTCGTCCCAGAGGATCTCGCCCATCCGGCCGCGCACCTGCTGCAGCACCTTGCCCTCGAGCCGGCTGTCGGGGCGCGAGAAGTAGATGTGCTCGAAGACGCAGATTGCCGGCCGCTCGGCGCGCACCACCTGGCGCGTCTCCAGCCCGCGCTCGGTCAGCGAGACCATCTCGCCCGGGTGCACCTCGCGCATCAGCTCGGCGCCGATGATGTCGAAGGCGCAACTCTCGGAGGCGACGACGAAGCGGTCATCGAGCCGGCCGAGCGAGAGCGGCCGCACCCCGTGCGGGTCGCGGAAGGCGACGATCGCGCGCTTGGTCATCACCACGGTCGAGTAGGCGCCCTGCAGGCGCGGCATCGTCTCGGCGACGGCGTCCTCGATCAGCTTGCCGTCGCTGCAGGAGAGCAGCGCCGCGATGATCTCCGAGTCTGAGGTGCCGCGGAAGGAGATGCCGCGCTCCTTCAGCTCGCTCCAGAGCTCGACCGCGTTGGTCAGGTTGCCGTTGTGGGCGAGGGCGAGCTCGCGGCCGTCGTCGCGCCAGACCGGCTGCGCGTTCTCCCACGAGCCGCCGCCCGTCGTCGAGTAGCGCACGTGGCCGATCGCCATGTCGCCGGCCAGCGCCCGCAGCTTCTCCTCGTCGAAGACCTGGGAGACGAGGCCGGAGTCGCGCAGCGTCGTGATCTGGCCGCCCTCGCAGGTGGCGATCCCGGCCGACTCCTGGCCCCGGTGCTGCAGCGCGTAGAGCCCGAAGTAAGCGAGCCGCGAGACGTCGTGCCCGGGCGCGTATACGCCGAACACCCCGCATTCCTCGCGCGGGCCGTCGCGATCTATCGGGTGCCCCTGGGGCGGAGTCAAGCGCGCTTCCCTCGCGTTTTAAAGGACGTGACGCGCAGGCAGTGCCTACCCAGGCAGGGTAGCAACGGGGCGGGACCCGATCGCATGTGGCATAGAGTCGAGTACGTGGGAGCGATCTGGCGGCAGGAGGGCGAAGAGTGGCAGCGGCTATCCCCCGCGGGTTTTCCCTCCGAGGAAAAGCTCCACGATCTTGTCGAGAGGGAGCCAAGTCTGCTGCCACTCTCCGGTAGTCCCTCCCTTGTGGTGCTGGGAAGAGAGGTCGCGCTTGGCGCCGGGTTCGCCGACTTGGTTGCGGTCGAGCCCGACGGTCGAGTCGCGGTTCTCGAGATCAAGCTGAGTCGCAACTCCGATGCCCGCCGCGCGGTGATCGGCCAAATCCTCACCTACGCCGCCTACCTCAAGGGCCTCTCGATCCCGGCCTTCGAAGAGATCCTGCGGCCGCATCTTGCCAGGGCGGAAGTGGGCTCCGTGCTCGAGCTGGTGCGAAGCTCGGAGCAGTCCCCGGAAGTGGATGGGGTGGAGTTCTCGGACGGACTGGCCGAATCGCTTGCCAGTGGCGCCTTCCGCCTGGTCCTCGTGCTCGACGAAGCACCGTCTGAGCTGGTTCAGCTCGTTGGCTACCTGGAGAGCATCGCCAGCGGCGTGGTCATCGACCTGGTGACCGTTGCCGCGTACGAGGCTGGCGACGAGCAGCTTCTGGTGCCCCAGCGGGTCGACCCCGAGCACCCGGACGAGCAGGTTGCCGCGCTCACGCCAGCGGCAGTCCGGCGCACGGCGAAGTCACGACGCGAGGTCGATGGCTCTGACGCCTTCGAGGCGGCTGTCAACCGCGCGCCCGAGACGGACCGGCCCGAGCTGATGCGTCTGCTGAAGTGGGCGCGGGAGCTGGAGGGTGAGCGGATTGCGACCCTGCGCACGGTCTTCGGCAGCGAACGCCAGATCCTCAAGGTGTGGGTGCCCGGAAAGACCGCCGGGCTCGTCTCGATCTGGAACGAGAATGGCGCGTATCTGTCCCTCTGGCGCTCCGTGTTCGTGCGTCTCGCCTGGGACCGCATCGCCCCCGTCGAAGAGATCGTCGGCGAGCCGATCGGCCAGGGCAGCACGGTTCGCAACCCCTCGGACGCATTGCTCGCGGCTCTTGCCGATGCGTATCGCGACGCGGCCAAGGTGCAGCCGGCCTGGAACGAACGGGACTTCTACGTTTCGTTTGGCGAGAACGACCAGCGCTCATGGGACGAGGCCGTCGAGCTCGGCTTCATCAGCGCCGGGGGCGGGGAGTGGTACACGAGGAGCCTCCAGCAACTCGAGCCGGGCCACCGGATTTTCGCCTACATACCAAAGGGCAATGGCGTGGGGGGATATGTGGGAGTCGGCGAGGTCACCGAGAAGGCGCTTCTCGCGAAGGACTTCGTTGTGAGTCAGGACGGCCGGGAGGTCCCATATCTCGAGGTGACCAAATCGCCTGAAGCTTCACAGCACCTGGATGAACCCGCCCTCGCCGAGTGGGTGGTTCCGGTGAAGTGGATCGCCACCCGCTTGCAGCCCGACGCCGTCAAGGACTCGGACTTCTTCGCCAACCAGAACTCGGCGGTGAAGATGACTCACGGCTACACGCTGAAGCGGCTGACAGAGGAGTTCGGTGTCGATCCCCAGCCTGTGGTCTCGGCGTAATACTGCATCGACCCCGCACTCAGGGCCCCAGAGCGCCGATCGGTATGACGTGAACCCCATCTTCTTGCTTGAAGCCGTAGCCGCTGCCGATGATCACGCCCAACGCAGCCGGAGGCCCGCACCTGTCGATGTCGATTCGCTTGACGAACTTTCGGAGGTTGGTCGCGGCTTCATCGACCTGGTGGAAGCCGAGCTTCACCTCGAACGCCGCCCAGCGGCCATCGCGGGCTTCGATGATCGCGTCCACCTCGAGCCCGTCGCTGTCGCGGTAGTGGAAGACCTCCGCGTCGGCGGCCTGGGCGTACACCCGAAGATCGCGGATCGCCATCGACTCGAAGAGCAAACCGAGGAGATTTAGATCGGCGAGCAGGCGCTCGGGTCCGCCGCGCATCGCCGCCACCGCCAGTGACGGATCGACGAAGTGGAGCTTCGATGCCTTGCGCAGGGTATGAGTGGTGCGCAGGTGGACGCCCCAGGCCGGCTGGTCCTCGACCACCATCAGGCGCCGCAGGGCATCGAGGTAACTGTCGACGGTTTCGAACTTGAGCGGCCTGTCGATCCCCCCGGCGTCGCGGGCAAGTGTCGTGATCGACGCTTGGGTTGAGACGTTGCGCCCGATGCTGCGGAGCAGACGGCCGACCTTGACGGGATCGCGGCGTGCTCCGCTGACGGAGCTGACGTCGGTTCGGCGAACCTCCTCAAGGTAGCGCCGCCCGGCACTGAGCGCCTGCTCTCGCGTTTTCCCCAGGAATCCCGGCCAGCCGCCGATCGAGATCTCATCGGCAATCTCCGCAAGCGTCAGCTTTGCCTCGGGCGTGCCCTCGTCGCTGCCATTCAAAAGGCGGGCAAGCGAGATACGCCCGGTGCTCAGTCCCTTCTCGAATAGGCTCATCGGACGCATGCGCAGGCGGGTCAACCGCCCTGCGCCCGAATGGCGGGTCACGTCATCGGCGGGTATTGCCGAGCCGGTGAGAATGAACTGGCCTGACTTGCCGCGGTCGTCGATCGCCCGCCGCACGTGATTCCAGATGTCCGGCTCGAGCTGCCACTCGTCAATTAGTCGGGGCGTCGGACCATCGAGGATGTACGCCGGTTCCAAGGCAGCCGTTTGCCGAGCTTTGGGGTCGACGTCGAGACGGACTTCGCTTGCCGCCGCATTCTGAGCGGTCACGGTCTTCCCGCAAGCCTTTGGCCCCTCGATGACCGCGGCTCCCATAGCCGCAAGATCGTCTGCCAGCTCTCTATCTACGATCCGCTCTACATAGGGCATTTTCGAAGTTTATCAGCAAAAATAGAAGATATATAACGGAAGAAAAATAAGAATTCTAACCGGGAAAATATTCAGATTTTGACCGGGAGAATGTTCCAGAGGCTCAGGCGCCTTCGTGCTCGGTCCGCGCACCGAGTGAGCGCCAGGCGCTCTGCGCGGCGTCGAGCTCGACAGCGAGGTCGCGGCCGTCGCCGGCGATCTTGAGCGCGTCGCTGGTTGTCTCGCCGATGACGGCCGCGCCGATGGCGCCGAGAGCCGCACGCTCTCCGCTGACGACGAAGCCGCCGGGACCTTCGCCGAACAATGCCTCCTCGGGTGAGTGGCCGTGCTCGAGCAGAGGGGCGAGGTCGACCTTGCAGCCGAGCCCTCCCCCGATCGCGCACTCGGCGAGGGCGCAGGCAAGGCCGCCGTCGCTGATGTCGTGGGCGGAGGAGAGCGTGCCGGCGCGGACCGCGTCGCGGACGGTGGCGCAGGCGGCGGCCACGGCGGCGACGTCGGGCTGGGCGAGGCCGACGTCGAGCTCGCCGCGCAGCTTGGCCAGCTCCGAGCCGGCGAGGGACGGCGCGAAGGGGCCGAGCAGGCCGATCGCGTCGCCCTCGCGCACGAAGGCGCTGCCGCAGGCGCGCGCCGGGTCGGGCAGCTCGCCGACCATGCCGACCACGGGCGTCGGGTAGATCGGGCCTTCCGGTCCCTCGTTGTAGAGGGAGACGTTGCCGCCGACGACGGGGACGCCGAGCGCCTCGCAGGCGTCGGCGAGGCCGCTGACGGCGCGGTCGAGCTGCCAGGCGGGCGCCGGTTTCTCCGGGTTGCCGAAGTTGAGGCAGTTGGTCAGGCCGAGCGGCTCGGCGCCGACGCAGGCGAGGTTCTGGGCGCACTCGAGCACCGCCTCGACCGTGCCGGCGTAGGGGTCGCAGGCGACCCGTCGCCCGTTGCCGTCGATCGAGACCGCGATCGCGTTGCCGGCCTCGGGCAGCTGCAGGACCGCGGCGTCGGCGGACTCGGGGCGGCGCACGGTGCGCGAGCCGACGATCGAGTCGTACTGCTCGAAGGCCCAGCGCTTGGAGGCGACGCTGGGTGAGGCGAGCAGCGCCAGCAGCGTCTCCTCGGCCGAGGCGCCCTCGCCGAGGGTGCGCCGGTTGCCGTAGATCCACCCCTGCGGCTCGGCCGGGTCGAGGTCGTAGAGCGGGCAGCCGTCGACCAGCGCCTCGACCGGCATCTCGCCGACGATCTCATCGCCGCGCAGGACCCGGATCTGGCCGGAGCCGGTGACGACGCCGATCTCCGCCGCCCCCGTCTGCCATCTCTCGCAGAGCGCGATCACCGCGGCGACCTTGCCCGGCTCGACCACGGCGAGCATCCGCTCCTGCGACTCGGAGACCATGATCTCGAAGGGCTCCATGTCGGCCTCGCGCAACGGCACCTTCGCCACGTCGAGGTCGATGCCGACGCCGCCCGCCGAGGCCATCTCGCCCGCCGACGAGGTCAGCCCCGCCGCGCCGAGGTCCTGCAGCGAGACGAGCAGCCCCTTCGCCAGCAGCTCCAGGCAGCACTCGAGCAGCTTCGACTCCTCGAACGGGTCGCCGATCTGCACCGTCGGCCGCTTCGCCTCGTCGCCGTCGCCGAGCTCGGCCGAGGCGAGCACCGAGGCGCCGCCGATCCCGTCGCGCCCGGTCGAGGCGCCCATCAGGACGACGGCGTTGCCGACCCCGGCCGCGGCCGCCCGCACCATCTCACCGGTCCGCGCCAGGCCGACGCACATCGCGTTGACCAGGCAGTTGTGCTCGTAGGGCGCCTCGAAGTAGATCTCGCCGCCGACCGTCGGCACGCCGATCGAGTTGCCGTAGTGGCCGATGCCGCGCACCGCGCCGTCGAGCAGGTGGCGCGAGCGCACCGAGTCGAGCTCGCCGAAGCGCAGCGAGTCGAGGATCGCGATCGGCCGCGCGCCGAGCGCGAAGACGTCGCGCAGGATGCCGCCGACCCCCGTCGCCGCGCCCTGGAAGGGCTCGACCGCGCTCGGGTGGTTGTGCGACTCGACCTTGAAGGCGACCGCGTAGCCGCTGCCGACGTCGACGGCGCCGGCGTTCTCGCCCGGCCCCATCACCACTCTCTCGCCCTCGGTCGGCAGCCGCCGCAGCAGCTTGCGCGAGTGCTTGTAGGCGCAGTGCTCGGACCAGAGCAGGCTGAACATCGCCAGCTCGACGTCGTTCGGCTCGCGCCCGAGCTTCTCGCGGATCAGCTCGAGCTCGGAGTCGGTCAGCCCCAGCTCCCTGTGCTTGGACACGGCGACCGTCACCCCGCCGCTCCGGTCGCCGCCACCGCTTCGAAGACCGCGAGGCCGTCGGTCGACCCGGTCAAGGGATCGACAGCATGCTCGGGGTGCGGCATCAGCCCGACCACGTTGCCGGCCTCGCTGCGCACCCCGGCGATGTCCCGCGCCGAGCCGTTCGGATTCTGTCCCGGCGCGTAGTAGTAGGCGACCTGCCCGTTCGCCTCCAGCGCGTCGAGCACCTCGTCCGGCGCGTAATAGCGCCCTTCCCCGTGCTTAGCCGGAATCGACAGCCGCTCCGCCCGTCGGCGGGGATGAGGTCCAGTTGGCGGCAGGTGAAGCGCATGCTCTCGTTGAGCAGCAGGGCGCCGGGCAGGAGGTCCGCCTCGCAGAGGACCTGGAAGCCGTTGCAGATTCCCAGCACCGGGCCGCCGCTCGCGGCGAGCTCGGCGACTGCCTCCATCGCCGGCGAGAAGCGGGCGATCGCCCCGGCCCGCAGGTAGTCGCCGTAGGAGAAGCCGCCGGGGACGACGACGGCGTCGATCCCCTCCAGGTCGCGCTCCTCGTGCCAGACCAGCCGTGCCTCGCCGAGCAGCGAGCAGGCGCGGAGGGCGTCGCGCTCGTCGCAGGAGCCGGGGAACTGGAGCACGCCCCAGCGCATCAGGCGTCGCCGTCGAGCCGCTCGATCTCGTAGTCCTCGATCAGCGGGTTGGCGAGCAGCTTCTCGCACAGCTCCGCGAGGGCGTCCGGATCGTCGGTCTCCAGCTCGACCAGCCGCCCGACGCGCACATGGGAGACGCCCTCGAAGCCGAGGGCGGGGAGGGCGCGCTCGACCGCCTTGCCCTGCGGATCGAGGATGCCGTCCTTGGGCCGGATCAGGACCTTCGCCTTCACGGACCCCGAGGTTAGAACCTATTCCGGCGGGGGGCTGGCGCCCCGCATGGGCCGTCGAGCCGGAAGGTGAGCGAGGCGCCCAGGGTCGCGACGGGGTTGGAAGACGCTCGACGGATCGAGAGGCGGATTGACCACGTATGCGGAGGTGAATCCGACTCTCGAAGAGCCGAACGATCGCGGGGGCTGCGGATAGGGCGGGGCCGCCCTACTTGCCGCCGTTGTTCGTCCGACCAAACGCCCGCTAGCCCGCCGACGAGGCCAGCGCGCCCACGGCGTCCAGCTGCGCCGCGAGGCCGCTGCGGAGATCGAACCGCGGCTCCCACCCGAGCTCCCTCCGGATGCTCGTGGTGTCGGCCAGCGTGCGACGCACGTCCCCGGCGGCGCGGTCGCCGTATCGGACCCGGAGGGAGCGGCCCGAGAGCTCCTCGACCGTCGCAACGACCTCGCGCAGGGTTGCCTCGCTCCCACCGCCGACGTTGTACGTGCGGGCGTCGGGCCCCGCCTCCATCGCCGCGATCGTGGCGGCCACGGCGTCGGCGACGTAGGTGAAGTCACGCGACTGGCTCCCGTCCCCGTACACCTCGAACTCGCTTTCCGCGGCCAGCGCTTCGACGATGCGCTGGAACGCCATGTCGGGCCGCTGCCGCGGCCCGTAGACGGTGAAGTAGCGCAGCGTCGTGCACCGGAGGCCGAAGTCCCGGATGTAGGCGCCGATCAGATGCTCGCTCGCGAGCTTGGTCACGCCGTATGGCGAGATGGGCGCGGGTCCGGTGTCCTCCGCTGTGGGGTAGGAGAGAGCGTCCCCGTAGATCGAGGACGAAGAGGCGTACACGACCGGGACGTCCCGCTCGGCGGCGCCCTCGACGACGTAATGCGTGGCCGCGAGGTTGTCGTTCAGGTAAGCCGGAAAGCCCGCCCCCCAGCTCGCCCGGACGCCGGGGCGCGCGGCGAGGTGGAAGATGCCGTCGATGCCCTCGAGCAGGTGCTCGGGAAGCGGCCCCGCACCGAGGTCGCGCTCGTCGAGCTCGAACCCGGGACGATCGCGAACCGCCTCGAGGTGGGCCTCCTTGCGGGCGCGCGGGTAGTAGTCGGTGAATCCGTCGATCCCCACCAGCTCGGCGCCCCCGTCGAGAAGGGTCTCCGCGAGCGTGGAGCCGATGAAGCCGGCGCAGCCGGTGAGGAGGTACCTCGGCACGCGCCTACCTTAGTCAGGACGCCTCTGGCGCTTGGGCTTGGCCTTCGCCCGTCGACGCCCGCGGCGCAACAGCCGCCTGACGGATCGGCGCATCCGGCTCCAGGGGCGGGCGCGCTCCGCCCGCAGGCGCCTGCGCAGGGTCTCGATTCGCTTGCGCTTGTGCTCGACCCTTCTCTCCGCCACCTCGATGCGCTCGTTCTTGGCCTCGATCCGGCGGTCGCGGCGCTTGACGGTCCGCCGCGCGGCGTCCCGCTGCTTGGCCGTGCTCTTCACCTCCTCCATCAGGGACTCCGATCGCTCGCGGCCGCGCTCGCGCTGGAGGCTCGTCCATCGCGACGTGCGCGCGAGGAGCTGCATCGCGTCGAACTCGAGCTCCGACCTCTCGGCCTCCGTCTCCTCGGGACTTGACTCGACCCGCAGCGACCCCGGCTCGCCCCCGTCGAGGGGATCGGGACAGCGCTCGAGCAGGCGCGCGAACCGCTCGTCCCGGACGAGTCGGCCCTCGCGGATCCCCTCCTCCACGTCCGCGTCGTCCAGGACGAGCTCGGCATAGAGCTCCTCGAAGCGGCCCTCCTCGTAGATCTCGCGCAGCCGCTTGAACCGTCCCCAGTCCGGATAGTGGCCCTCGAAGATCGCGACCTCGGTCCGGCGCTTGAACTGGGCGAGGGACCGCACCGGAAAGTGGAGGATCCGCAGCGGCCATATCGGTGCCCACACCAGGCGGGTCTCGTCCTCGCCGGCCTCCTCCTGAGCCCCCTCGGCGTCCCGCACGGTCCGGTGCACCGCGCGCCCGGGCGGACGCAGGGTCTCGGCGACGCCGTTCGGCCCCTCGATGGCCACGTCGTGCGCCCCGCGGTCCAGGCTCACGACCTCCGGCTCGGCCCGGTGCGCCACCTTGGGCTGGAGACGCGACCGCGCCTCGCGCACGGTGAGGCGCTCCGCGAACGTTCCCGGGCCGTCGGGCCGGCCTGCGAACTCCACGCGCGGCGCGACGACCACGCCGTACTGAGGCGGAATGGCTGCGAGCGTGTCCCTGATCGAGCCCGAGACCGGCCACCAGAACTCGTCGGCGTCCGTGTGCACGACCCAGTCCGCATCGAGCTCGGTAGCCGCGAGGCGAGCCATGCTGGTGAGCCAGCCCGCACCGGCCACCCGGTAGTCGGTGCCCGGCTCCGAGATCGCGGTCACGATGCCCGCGTCGGCGTAGCGGCTCAGGATCTCCGGCGTCTCGTCCGTGGACCCGTTGTCGGTGACGACGAAGTGGTCCACGCCGAGCGCGTGGTGAAAGCGCAGGTTCGACTCGAGGATGTCTCCCTCGTCTCGCACCTTGAGCGCCATCACGACGCGAACGCCGGACTCTGGGGATCCACGGTCGGCCAAGGGCGGGCATTGTAGGCCGGGGTATCGGGCGCGACCTGCTAGGAATGGCCGCGATGAAGCTCGTGATGACGCTCCTGGTGCGCGACGAGGAGGACATCGTCGCCGACAACCTCGACTTCCATCTGGCGCAGGGGGTCGACGAGGTGATCGTGACCGACAACGGCTCGGTGGACGGGACGCTCGAGATCCTGCGCTCCTACGAGGCGCGCGGTGTCGTGCGAGTCATCGAGGAGCCCACCGACGACTACTCGCAGGGGCGCTGGGTCACCCGGATGGCGCGGATGGCGGCGACCGAGCACGACGCCGACTGGGTGATCAACAACGACGC
>JBLMYD010000056.1:0-2972 GCA_050258095.1 Chloroflexota bacterium | reverse complement strand
AGCTTCACGATCCGCGTGTAGCCGCCTGGGCGCTCCGCGTAGCGCGGGCCGATCTCCTCGAACAGCTTGTGGACGAGGAAGCGGTCCTGGCCGAGCGCCGAGAGCGCCTGGCGCCGGGCGTGCAGGCTGCCGCCCTTGGCCAGCGTGATGAGCTTCTCGACCTCCGGCTTGACGGCCTTCGCCTTCGCCTGGCTGGTCTTGATCCGCTCGTGCTCGATCAGCTCGCGCGAGAGGTTGCGCAGAAGCGCCTTGCGATGCGCGGAGTCACGGCTGAGCTTGTGTCGCTGCTTGCCGTGGCGCATCGTTCACTCGTCTCGCAGCGAGAGCCCGAGGGCGTTCAGGGCGTCCTTGACCTCGTCGGTGGAGCGCTTCCCGAAGTTCGGGATCGCGTTCAGCTCCGACTCGGAGCGCTGGACGAGGTCGCCGACCGTCTGGATGCCGGCGCGCTTCAGGCAGTTGTAAGCCCGTACGCCGATCTCCAGCTCCTCGATCAGCCGGTCATCGCCCTCCGCAGCCGCGAGGGGAGCGAAAGCGGCCTCCGCGGCACCCGCGCCGTCGCGGCTGGTGAGTTCCTCGACGCGGTCGGCGTCGGTGAAGATCGCCAGGCTCTTGATCAGGATCTCGGCCGCCTCGCGCAACGCGCCTGAGGGCTCGATGGAGCCGTCGGTCTCGATCTCCAGCGCCAGCTTGTCGAAGTCCGTGCGCTGGCCGACTCGGGCGGTGTCGACCGAGTAGGCGGCGCGGCGGATCGGCGAGAAGATCGAGTCGATCGGGATCACGCCGAGCGGCTGATCCTCGCTCTTGTTCTCCTCGGCGGGCGAGTAGCCGCGGCCGCGGCCGATCGTGAGGTACACCTCGAGCTTGGTCTTCTTCTCGAGCGTCGCGATCGGGGCGTCGGGGTTGAGGATCTCGACGCCCGCGGGCAGGTCGATGTCCTTCGCCTTCACGTCGCCGGGTCCGCTCGCGACGAGCGGCGCCTCGACCTCGTCGGCGTCGGTGTGCATGCGGACGACGATGTCCTTGAGGTTAAGGACGATGTCCGTGACGTCCTCCTTCACCCCGGGGACGGTCGAGAACTCGTGGGCGACGCCCTCGATCCTCACGCTCTTGATCGCGGCTCCCCCGAGCGAGGACAGCAGCACGCGGCGCAGGCTGTTGCCGAACGTGTAGCCGAAGCCCTTGTCGAGAGGCTCGATTGTGAAGGTCCCCCGGTTGTCGTCCTCCTTCTCGGAGGAGATCTTCGGGATCTGGAATTCGGGCAGGGTGGTCATCGCTTCCTTCGTTGTCGCTTTTTGAGTTGCGGGCCCTACTACTTCGAGTAGAGCTCGACGATCAGCTGTTCGGAGACCGGCGTGGTGATCTCGCCGCGCTCAGGCAGGCGGAGCACCTTCGCGGTCAATGAGTCGTGGTCCGCCTGCAGCCACGGCGGCACGGCCGCCGTGAGCTCCGTAGCCGAGCGGACGACATCGGCGGCGCTGGAGTTGGGCTTGATCGAGATCACGTCGTCGGGGCGCACCTGGTAGGAGGGGATGTCGACCCGGCGCGCATTGATGTTCCAGTGACCGTGGCTGATCAGCTGGCGGGCCTGGCGGCGGGACGCCGCGAAGCCGAGGCGCACGAGCACGTTGTCGAAGCGGCGCTCCAGCAGGCGCAGCAGGTTCTCGCCGGTGACGCCGGGCTGGCGCGACGCCTTGTCGTAGTAGCTGCGGAACTGCTTCTCGAGCACCTGGTAGTAACGGCGCGCCTTCTGCTTCTCGCGGAGCTGCTGCCGGTACTCGGACTGGCGCATGCGCCCGCGGCCGTGCTCTCCCGGCGGATAGGAGCGGCGCTCGACGCCGCACTTCTCGGTCAGACAGCGCTCGCCCTTCAGGAACAGCTTCTGCCCCTCCCGGCGGCACTGCTTGCACTGGGGTCCGGTATCGCGAGCCATCAGACCCTCCTGCGCTTCCGCGGTCGGCAGCCGTTGTGTGCCTGCGGGGTGACGTCCTTGACCGTCGTGACCTGAAGGCCCGCCGCCTGCAGCGAGCGGATCGCGGTGTCGCGGCCCGATCCGGCGCCCTTCGCGTGCACCTCCACGCGCTCGAGCCCGTGCTCCATGCCCTTGCGAGCCGCGGAGTCGGCCGTCACCTGGGCGGCGAAGGGGGTCGACTTTCGCGAGCCCTTGAAGCCGGCCGAGCCGGCGGACTCCCAGCAGACGACGTTGCCATCGGTGTCGGTGATGGTCACGATCGTGTTGTTGAAGCTCGTCTTGATGTGCGCCACGCCGTAGGCGATGTTCTTCCTGACGCGACGGCGCGCGCGGCCCTTCGTCCGGCCCGTCCTCTTCGGCTGCGGCATGGCTCGCTACCCCCGTCCTACTTCGGCGACGGCGGCTTGCGCCTGCCGGCGATGCTCATGCGCTTGGGGCCCTTGCGGGTCCGCGCGTTGGTCTTGGTCCGCTGGCCGTGAACGGGCAGGCCGCGGCGATGCCGAAGCCCACGGTAGGAGCCGATCTCCGACAGCCGCTTGATGTTCTGCGAGCGCTCCCGGCGGAGGTCGCCCTCGACCTCGCGGGACTCAACGGCCTCGCGCAGCTTCACGACCTCGTCGTCGGTGAGGTCCTTGATGTAGGTGTTCGGATCGACGCCGGTGTCCTTCACGATCTTCGACGCCGTGGAGGAGCCGACGCCATGGACGTAGGTGAGGCCCACCTCCACGCGCTTGTTGGTCGGGATGTTGACCCCCGCGATGCGAGCCACCCGCGCCTACCCCTGCCTCTGCTTGTGGCGTGGGTTGGAGCAGATCACGAGCACGACGCCGCGCCGCCGAATGATTCGGCAGCGCTCACACATCGGCTTCACGGACGCTCGTACCTTCACCCTCTACTCGCTGGGTCGTATCCAATCAACTTCGGAGAAGTCCCACGAGCCCCATGAATCGGGCCCGCGGGCACAAGAACATGGCCCTTCGGCCAACGGGGAATGGTAGCAGGG
>JBLMYD010000055.1:0-14856 GCA_050258095.1 Chloroflexota bacterium | reverse complement strand
CTTCACCTGCCGGCCCGCTGGCCCTGGCAGGAAGCCTTCATCGAGGCGCTGAGCAAGATCAGGTCGCTGCCGGCAGCGACCTGATCCAACTCGACCGACTTCTCCTTACCCGCTGAGGGCGCTCGGCCGTCGCGAGCTGCCAGAAATCGGCTGCGGAGTGAGCCTCGCGGGGCCATTCGCCCACCCATCGGCACACGAATCGAGTTACGGGTGGTTGTTTTCGCCGTTTACACCGTTGTCGCCGGCGATGTCCCTATCCGTGCGGGTGAATCGGTGGATTGAGGCTTAAGCGGCGTGGCTCTGGGCATCGCGCTGGTGGGCGTCGTTTGAAGGCGCACCGGCCTACCTCCCAAACTTGTCGGAGGATCGCATCAGGTCCCTGCGTTAAGGAATCGTGACGCAATAACGCGAAGGAGTAGCACCCGTGTTATGGAATCACGGGTACGGTGATCGATGAGCGCGCGATCGGTAAGCGGTTCCGTGCGATGGCAGGGTCGCTCGACGAGCGGCAGCGACGTCGCTGGGTGGCGGCAGAGGCGCGCTCGCACGGGCGTGGCGGGATCGCGGCGGTGGCGCGTGCGACCGGGGTCGCCGAGAACACGATCCGCAAGGGGCTGCAAGAGCTCGACTCGCCCGAGCAGCTGCCGGCGGGCAGGGTGCGAAAGGCGGGAGCGGGCCGCAAGCGGCGCGCGGACACCGACGAGACGCTGATCGACGATCTCAAGCGGCTCGTCGACGGCGACACGCGCGGCGACCCGGAGCGGCCGTTGCTGTGGACGTCCAAGAGCGTGCGCGAGCTGGCCAAGGCGCTGCGCGGGCTCGGGCACGAGGTCAGCTACCGCACCGTGGCACGGCTGCTCCACGAGCTGGGATACAGCCTGCAGGCCAACCGCAAGACCAAGGAGGGCTCCCAGCACCCCGACCGCGACGCGCAGTTCAGGCACATCAACGAGAAGGTGGCCGCCGCGATCGGGGAGGACCGGCCCGCGATCAGCATCGACACCAAGAAGAAGGAGCTCGTCGGCGAATACGCAAACGGCGGGCGCGAGTGGCGGCCCAAGGGCGAGCCGGTCGCCGTCAATGTGCATGACTTCCCCGGCAAGGCGATCCCCTACGGCGTCTATGACATCGGCGCCGACAAGGGCTTCGTCAACGTCGGGATCACCAGGGAGACCGCCGCCTTCGCGGTCGCCTCGATCCGCAGCTGGTGGCGGCAGTTGGGGCAGGCGCGCTACCCGCAGGCGAAGGCCCTGCAGATCACCGCCGACTGCGGTGGGGGCAACGGCAACCGCACGCGCCTGTGGAAGACCGAGCTACAGCGCCTCGCCGACGACACCGGCCTCGAAATCGACGTCTGCCACTTCCCGCCCGGTACAAGCAAGTGGAACAAGATCGAGCACCGCCTCTGGAGCTTCATCTCGAAGACCTGGCGCGGCCGCCCGCTGGTCAGCCACGAGGTGATCATCAACTCGATCGCCGCCACCACTACGGACACCGGCCTGGAGGTCTACGCCCAACTCGACACCCGCGACTATCCCCAGGGCGTCGAGGTCAGCGATTCCGAGCTCGCCGCGGTCAACCTCGTGCGCGACGATTTCCATGGCGAGTGGAACTACACCATCAAGCCCTCAACTAACTGAGGCACGATCCCTAAGGGGCAAGCGGTCACGGGTCCTGCGCGAGTAGTTGAGAAGGGGGGTGGACACAGGGCCTTCCTCACTCTACAGTCGGCAGGCGATGAAGTGCATGAATCGCCGGGGCAGGGCATCCGCCTCCCTCGTCTGCGCGATCCTCGCGGCAGGCGTATGGGGAGCGGGAGGCGCGGGGGCGACGACGATCACTGTCGGCAGCCCCCTGGTGGGGTCTTTCAACGTCGCGGTGGCGTTCACAGAACAGGGAACGGTGGCGAACACGACCCTCGCCGATCCCAGCGCCAACGTGACCTCGCCCGTCGACGGCATGGTCGTCCGCTGGCGGATGACGGGGTTCTCCACCGCCGGTCCGTACAAGCTCAGGATCCTGCGCCCGGCCGGCGAAGGCAGATACACGGGTGCCGGCACCAGCTCTCCGGAGACCCGGTTGGGCACCGGGACCGAAACATTTACGACCCGCCTGCCGATCCAGGCCGGCGATCTGATCGGGCTGGATGGCGCCGGCGCCAGCAGCAGCTTCCCCGTTGCGAGCAACGCGGGCTCCAGCTTCTCGATCTGGCGGCCGCCTCTCCAAGATGGATGGACCGCGGCTCCCCAGCCGGGCTCTGCCCATGAGCTGGGCTTCGACGCCGCGGTGCAGCCGGCCCCGCAGGTGATTCTCATCTCGCCCGCCTCCGGCCCGGTCTCCGGTGGGACCAGCGTGACGATCTCGGGCCACGACTTCACCGAAGTCACCGCCGTCAGCTTCGGCTCCACTCCCGCCGCGAGCTTCGTCGTCAACTCAGAAGACTCGATCACCGCCGTCTCGCCGCCGAGCGCCGCGCGGGGCGCCGTCGACGTCACGGTCGCCGCGGCCGGCGGAAGCAGCCCGCACGTCGCCGCCGATCGGTTCACCTACCTCGCCATCTGCACCGTCCCAAAGCTCAAGCGCACGACCTTGAAACGGGCCCGAAAGCGGCTGCGACGCGCCCATTGCAGGCTCGGCAAGGTCTCCGGTACCAGGCGCCGGTCGGCCAGAGTGACCAAGCAGAGGCCGAAGCCGGGGGCGAAGCTGCCGGCGGGCGGCAAGGTGAGCGTCAAGCTGCGCTAGCCGCCACTCCTCCCGGCGTCGTGCCTGACCTCGTGCATCCCCCAGCCGAGGGCGGTCATTGCGAAGCCGTTGAGGATGAAGGCGATGCCGACCAGGATCGCCAGGGTCGCGAAGCCGATGTTCGGGTTGGCGACGATGACGATGCCGGCGATCAGCTCGACGATCCCGGCGAGGGCGTGCCAGCCGCGGTGCTCGTACTCCTCGAACGCAGTGACGAAGCGAATCACGCCGACCACGATCAGCCAGAGCCCGATCAGCAGCGCGACGAAGGCGACCCCGCCGACCGGGTGGCGGATCAGGAGCACGCCGACGATCGCGGTGATGGCGCCGAGCAGGGCAACCATCCCGCGGTTGGCGGTGCGCCGCGAGAACGAGGCGGCCAGCTCGAAGATGCCGTCGACGAGCAGGAAGATGCCGGCGATCACGGCGAGCGTCGCGAGGCTGCTGCCGGGCTTGAACATGATGACCACGCCGGCAATGACGCTGAGCACGCCGACCAGCACCAGCAGCCACCAGCCCCAGGTCAACTCCCTGACTTCGTCCTGGTAGAGGTTCTCGTTCATGCCTCGCCTCCGTTCTGTCGGATGAAGGGGATCAGGGTCAGACGATAGGTTCTCGGTCGGCCGAACGCAAATGAGCGGCGACGATCGAGATACCACGCGTAGGGTGCCGATCCGCGAGCGGATCGAGCTCTGGTCGGCGATCCTGCTCGCGGCGGCCACGGTGGCAACCGCCTACAGCGCCTACGAGGCGACCCGCTGGGGCGGAGTGCAGGCGACCAGCTTCACCGAAGCGAGCGGGGCGCGGACCGAGTCGGCCAAGGCCGAGTCCGACGGCTTCACCCTGGTCGCGATCGACGCCGACATCTTCACCCAGTACGCCGTCGCCTTCTCCCAGGGCAACAAGCGGCTGCTGCGAATCCTCCGCACGCGCTTCTTCCGAACGGAGTTCAAGCGCGCCTACCGGGCGTGGCTCAAGCAGCACCCGCTGACCAACCCGAAAGCGGTCAAGCTGCCCTTCCAGTTGCCCCAGTACAAAATCGCCAAGCTCGAAGAAGCGGACAGGCTGAGCGAGGAGGCGAATCGCCGGTTCGGCGAAGGCCGCGAAGCCAACCAGACCTCCGACAACTACATCCTCGCCACGATCTTCTTCGCCGCCGTGCTCTTCTTCGCCGGTCTCTCGCCCAAGTTCAGCAATGACCGGATTGCGATTGGCGCCCTCAGCTTTGGCACGCTGATGTTCGTCGGCGGCCTCGCCCGCCTGGGGACGCTGCCGTTCCACTGAGCGCCGGCGACGCTAAACTCGGCGCCGACTCGGCTTTCGTGGGGCTGTAGCTCAGCTGGCAGAGCGACGCGCTGGCAGCGCGTAGGTCGGGGGTTCGAATCCCCCCAGCTCCACTCCTCAAATCGGCGCCGCTTCCTGCCGATGAGCTAGCGATGACCACTGCCAACGAGCACGTCTTCTCGCACGGGATGCGGGATACGCGCGCGGCGCTGGACAGCTGGAGCGGGGGGAGCTGGAAGGTCCTGCGCGGCTGGACGGCGCTCAGCCTGGCGATCGCCCTGACGCTGCTCGGCGCCGTCTGGGTCGTCGCCGGCCTGCTCACGCCGGACATCACGCCGATCCACCTGCCGGGCCTGACCGAACCGTCCGACCCCGCCGACCTGCTGCCGATCCTCTACCGCAACTCGCTCGTCCTCGCGCTCCACGCCACGGCCTGCATCGCCGGCTTCATCGCCGGCGCCTCGATGCCCCTCGCCGCCGAGCAGCGCAGCGGCTTCTCGCGCTGGGTCCACGTCAAGGCGGGCGAGCTGGCGATCCTCTTCGTCTGCGCCGTCACCCTCTTCTCGCTCTCGACCCAGGCGCTCTACCTCGGCTTCCAGGGCGGGACGATCTCCTACCAGCTCCACATCTCGATGGGGGTGCTCCTGCTCAGCGTCCTGCCGCACGCGATCCCCGAGCTGACCGCGCTCTTCCTGCCGCTGGCGGCCTGGCTGATCGCCAGCCGCAAGGGGGAGTGGAACCAGCTGCTCGCCGCCACCCTGGTCACCGTCCTGATCGCGATCCCGACGCTGATCGCCGCGGCGACGATCGAGGTCTACGTCTGGCCCCACATCCTGGAAGCTCTCTCACCGGTGGCTTGACGGACGTCATGGCCCGCGGGTTCATGGCGCGGCGGGTCCTGTCACGGCGTCATGGCCCCGCGGGTCCTGTCGCCGCAGGGGACCCACCGCCCCCTGCGGTCGCTAAAGCGTCCTCGGGGGCGGTTCCCCCTACGACGCCACCCGCGGGAGATACGTCGTCAGCGGGACGTGTCTGAGCTTACGGGTGCTATGAGCTCCGAAAGCTCAGACACGCCGGAGGCGCGTCCCGGTATCAGCGCTTCTCGCGGCGGGTGGCGCGGATTTGGGGGACCAGCCCGAGGAAGCTTTAGCTACCGCAGGGCTGGTGGCACCAAATCCGTGACAGGACCCGCCGCGCCACGAGCGACAGGACCCGCGGGCCATGGTGCCTCATAAGATCGCCTCTACGTGGCCGGCTACGACCCGAAATCGATCGAGCGCAAGTGGCAGCAGGTCTGGGCCGAGGAGAAGACCTGGGAGGTCCCGAACCCAGGGCAGCCCGGCTTCGACCCCGACAAGCCGAAGTCCTACGTGCTCGAGATGCTGCCCTACCCGTCCGGGGAACCGCACGTCGGGCACCTGCGCTGCTACGCGATCGGCGACGCGATCGCCCACTTTCGCCGCCGCCACGGCTTCGAGGTGATCCACCCGATGGGCTACGACTCCTTCGGCCTGCCCGCCGAGAACAACGCGATCAAGACGGGCGAGCCGCCGCGCGAGGGAACGGAGCGCTCGATCGCCTCCTTCCAGCGGCAGTTCCGCGAGTGGGGCATCTCGATCGACTGGTCGCGGGAGCTGGCGACGCACACGCCCGAGTACTGCCACTGGACGCAGTGGATCTTCCTGCAGCTCTTCGAGCGCGGCCTCGCCTACCGGGCCGAGGCGCCGGTGCAGTGGTGCCCCAAGGACGCCACCGTCCTAGCCAACGAGCAGGTGATCGACGGGCGCTGCGAGCGCTGCGGCACCGAGGTCGTGCAGCGCAAGCTGGCGCAGTGGTTCTTCAAGATCACCGACTACGCCGAGCGCCTGCTCGACGGCTTCGACGCGGTCGAGTCCTGGCCCGAGCACGTGATCACGATGCAGCGCAACTGGATCGGCCGCTCCGAGGGCGCCGAGGTCAGCTTCCGCTGCGAGGAGCTCGACCTCGACTTCCCGGTCTTCACGACCCGGCCCGACACGCTCTTCGGTGCCACCTTCTTCGTCCTCGCCCCCGAGCACCCGGAGCTGGAGCGGCTCGTCGCCGGCACGCCGGCCGAGGGGGAGGTGCGCGAGTACGTCGACCACGCTGCCCGCGAGTCGGCCGAGGATCGCGGCGCCGAGGGGCGCCCGAAGACGGGCGTGCCGCTCGGGCGCAGCGTCGTCAACCCGGTCAACGGCGAGGAGATCCCGATGTTCGTCGCCGACTACGTGCTGATGGAGTACGGCACCGGCGCGATCATGGCCGTGCCGGCCCACGACGAGCGCGACTACGAGTTCGCCAGGGCGTTCGACCTGCCGGTGCGCCGCGTGATCGAGGGCGAGGACCCCGAGCTCGCTCGCGACGACGAGGGCCTGCCCTATCCGGGGGACGGGCCGATGACCGGCTCGGGGCGCTTCGACGGCAAGGGCAATCGCGAGGCCTACGAGGAGATCGTCGCCTGGCTCGCCGAGGAGGGCCGCGGGCACGCCTCGGTCAACTACCGCCTGCGCGACTGGCTCGTCTCGCGCCAGCGCTACTGGGGGGCGCCGATCCCCGTCGTCTACTGCGAGGAGTGCGGCGAGGGCGACGCGCCGGCGATCGTGCCGCTGCCGGAGGACCGGCTGCCGGTCGAGCTGCCCGAGGTCGAGGACTACGCCCCGCGCGGCCGCAGCCCGCTCGCCGCCGCCGAGGAGTGGGTGGCGACGGAGTGTCCGCGCTGCGGCGGTCCCGCCCGCCGCGAGACCGACACGATGGACACCTTCGTCGACTCGTCCTGGTACTTCATCCGCTACCTCGACCCGCACAACGAAGCGGCGGCCTGGGACCGCTCCCTCGCCGACCACTGGCTACCCGTCGACCAGTACATCGGCGGCGTCGAGCACGCCATCCTCCACCTGCTCTACGCGCGCTTCTTCACCAAGGCGCTCGCCGACTGCGGCCACATCGACGTCGAGGAGCCCTTCGCCAACCTCTTCGCCCAGGGGATGATCACCCGCGACGGGGCGAAGATGTCGAAGTCGCGCGGCAACACGGTCAGCCCCGCCGAGTACGTCGAGCGCTACGGCGCCGACACGGCGCGCACCTACATCTGCTTCATGGGCCCGCCCGAGCGCGACGCCGACTGGGCCGACGAGGGCGTCGAGGGCGTCAACCGCTTCCTCGCTCGCCTCTGGCGCCTCTGCGAGGAGGTCGAGCAGCGCACCGCCGCGGGCCAGGCCGTGCCGAGCGACCCCGCCGGCGGGACGAGGGAGCTGCTGTCCAAGGCGCACTGGGCGATCGACAAGGTGACGCGCGACTTCGAGCGGGGCTTCCAGTTCAACACGGCGATCGCCGCGGTGATGGAGCTGGTCAACGACGCTTACCGGCTCAAGGACGGCCTCTACGAGGACCCCGACGGCCAGGCCGCGCTGCGTTTCGCCACGGCGACGGCGGCCTCGCTGGTCTTTCCCTTCGCGCCCCACATGGGCGCCGAGATCTGGGAGCGGATCGAAGGCGGGCGGGTCTGGGAGCAGCCCTGGCCGCAGGCCGATCCGGCGCTGCTCGCCAGCGACACGGTCACCCTCGTCGTCCAGGTCAACGGCAAGCTGCGCGACCGGATCGAGGTCGCCGCGGACGCCTCCGAGGACGACCTCCTGCGCCTCGCTCGCGCCGGCGAGAACGTGGCCCGCTTCCTCGACGGCAAGGACGTCGTCAAGGAGATCGTCGTGCCCGGCAAGCTGGTCAACCTGGTCGTCCGCTGAGGCACCGGTTCACGGCCTTCTCTGGTACAAAGCGCCCGTGCAGGTCAGGAAACTCGCAGATGCGCCGGTGGAGGAGTGGCACCGCCTGCGCACGCACGTGCTGATGGACGCCGGCGAACTCGGCTCGCGCAACACGTCCGTGACCTGGCTTGAGCTGCCTGCCGGCAGCGAGCAGACGCTGCGCTCGCACGAGGAGTCCGAGCAGGTCTACGTGGTCGTTCGCGGCGCCGGCACGATGTCGGTGGCGGGCGACACGCAGGACGTCGGCGAGGGCGATCTGATCCTCGTGCCGCCGGCCACCGAGCACGCGCTGGCCAACGACGGCGACGCCGATCTGGCCTGCATCTCGGTCCAGTCGCCGCCGGTGGCGGCCGCCGAGCTCTACAGCGACCAGCTCGCAGAGGTCGCCGGTTACGACGACGACGAAGATCTGTAGCCAAAACGTTTGATTCTGCGCGCCACGCGCGCGTCGGGATCGGGGACGGTTTGGTCCATGCCCGACCTCTCGCGCTCCCAGATCGCCGTCTACGGCGCTGTCGCCGTGGCGCTGCTGCTGCTCGGCGTCCGTGCGATCCACGCCGAGGGGAGCAGCACGGCCTCCTCGGGCGACCCGTCCCCTGTGGGGGGTGGGCAGATCAGCATCGGCAGCGGCAGCTCCGGCGACGTGGTCGTTGACGTCACCGGCGCCGTCGCCCGCCCCGGCGTCTACCGCCTACCTGCCGGCGCGCGGGTCACCGACGCCGTCGATCGGGCCGGCGGCGCGACGGGCGCGGCGCAGCTGGAAGCGATCAACCTGGCGGCGCGGCTCGCCGACGGCCAGCAGGTGGTCGTGCCCAGGAAGGGGCCGAGCGGCGCAGCGGTCGCTGCGTCCGGAGCGACCGCGGAAGACGGCCCGATCAGCCTCGGCACGGCGACGGTCGAGCAACTCGACACGATCGAAGGGATCGGCCCCGTGACGGCGCAGAACATCGTCGAGTTCCGCGAACGGCACGGCGGCCTCTCTTCCGTCGACCAGCTCGACCAGATCAGCGGCATCGGGCCGGCGACGATGAAGGCGCTGCGGGCCCGCCTGCAGCCGTAGCGCGAGCGATGCGTTCTGGCGGCGTCCCCCGGCTGACGGCGCTCGCAATCGCGATCGTCGCGGCGCTGGCCCTGGCGCATCGGGGGGAGATCAAAGCGCGGGCGGAGGCGGCTCTGAGCCACGCCATGCCGGCCCACGAGGCGGCGCTCGCGCGCGGCTTCGTCCTCGGCGAGGACGAGACGATCGACGAAGGCACGGTCGAAGACTTCCGCCGCGCCGGCCTCTCGCATCTCCTCGCCGTCTCCGGCCAGAACGTCGCTCTGCTCGCCCTGCTGGCGATGCCGCTCCTCGCCGCGCTCGGGATGCCGCTGCGCACGCGGCTCGTCTGGATCCTCGCCGCGATCGTCGTCTACGTCCCGCTCGCCGGCGCCGGCCCGTCGATCGTCCGCGCCGGGGTGATGGGTGGCCTCGCGGTGCTCGCCACGCTGGCTGGCCGGCGCCCGGCTCGCCTCTACGGCCTCGCCCTCGCCGCCCTCGTCACGCTTGCGATCGATCCGCGCGTCGCCGCCGACGTCGGCTGGCAGCTCAGCTTCGCCGCCGTGCTCGGCATCCTCGTGCTCGGCGCGCCGGTTCGCGGCGCGATCGTCGCCCGCATCGGCGACTCGGGGTGGCGCCGCGCCCTGGCTGACGGGGCGGCGATGACGATCGCCGCGACGCTGGCGACCGCGCCGCTGATCGCCTTCCACTTCGAATCCGTCTCGACCACGACCCTGGTCGCCAACCTGCTGGCCCTGCCCGCTGTCGCGCCCGCGATGTGGCTGGGGATGCTCGCCGCCGCGGCCGGTCAGGTCCCCGGCTTCCCGGTCGCGCTGCTCAACGCGATCGACGCGCCGCTGCTCGCCTACATCGCCCAGGTGGCCGCCTGGTGCGGGCGCCCAAGCTGGGCGTACCTCCACGTGCACCTCGGCATCGCGGGCCTCGCGGCGTCCTACGCCGCCATCGCCACTGCGACCGTCGCCCTGCCGCGGCTCATACGCCCTTCCCCCGCCGACGGGCCTAAAACCGACGCCTGGCGACGGAAATCGGCCCGTCGGCGGTGGTTTGTGGTTGGCGCGCTTGCGCTCGGCCTTGCGTGGGTCGGATCGAGAGGTGGAGCTGCGGCGGATGCGCCTCGCAGCGGTCTGCGCGTCGAGGTGCTCGACATCGGCCAGGGCGACGCGATCCTCTTCGAGCCGGCCGGGACCCCGGCCGTGCTCGTCGATGGCGGACCGCACGGCGATGGGCTTGCGCGGAAGCTGCGGGCGGCCGGCGTCGATCGCCTTGGCGTCGCCGTGGTCACCCACGAACAGTCCGACCATGCCGGCGGGATCGAGGAGCTGCTCGGGCGCTTTCCCGTCGGCCGCCTCGTCTATGCCCGTCTCAGCCGCCGGCTGCGCGGCGAGGCCGATGCGGCCGGCGCGAACCCGACGCGACTCGCCGCCGGAGGCGAGATCAGATCCGGCGCCCTGCGGCTCGAAGCTCTCTGGCCGCCGCCGGCGCTGCTCGGCGCTCCGCTTGGCCGCGCCGACCCGAACACCCAGGCGCTCGTCCTCCTCGCCCGCTGGCACCGCTTCTCGATGCTGCTGACCGCCGACGCCGAGGCGGAGGCGGTGCCGCTCGATCCGGGACCGGTGGACGTGCTCAAGGTTGCGCACCACGGCAGCGAGGACGCCGGCCTGCCCGCCCTCCTCGATCGCAGCGCGCCGAGGCTGGCGGTGATCTCGGTCGGCGCCGGCAACCCGTACGGGCACCCGACCGCGCGAACGCTCGCTGAGCTCGCCGCGCACGGCGTCCCGACCCTGCGCACCGATCGCGACGGCACCGTGACGCTCGAAGTCCGCCAGGGGACGGTGGAGGTCGATGCCGGTGGCTGAGCCCTCAACGAATCTACGAGGCAATAGTGGGGCTTTCCACCGGGCTCGCTTGCGCAGCGACCACGCCCGTCGATGGACGTAGTGGTGGATGCCAAGTTCGGACAGGCGATCGCACGGTCATTCGGGTCAACGGCTCTGCTCGGCGACGGGATGCTCGTGCGCCTGCGCAGCACGACGATCGGCATCCTCGGGCTGGTCGCCGCGGTCGGGCTCGGGCTCGTCGGGGTGATCTCGCAGCAGGGTTGGCCGGGAGTCCTCAGCGGACCGCTGCCGCAGACTCCGGCGCCGCTGGTGGAAAACGACCCATTGTCGGCGTCCGCCTTGCCGGCGCGTCCCGCCGGGCACGTCCGTCACCGCGGGCGGAGTGGGGCGACGGGCACGGGGTATCGGCACCGGCCCGACTCGTCCGCGACGCGGGGTGGAGAGGTCCAGGCCGGCCGGCGCGTGAGCGCGCCCGAGCAATCCGTGCACGGCGACGGCGGGCCTCAATCTCCGTCGCAGGTGGGCGCGTCACCGCCGCCGGCCGTGCCGGCGCCGACGGAAAAGAAGTCGCCGGGAAACCCGGGCAAAGAATCTCCGGCCCCAGAGCCATCCGAACCTACGAGCTCGTCGCCCGGTCACTCGGGTGAGGCGCCGGGTCACTCCGGCACCGCCCCCGGTCATTCGGGAGAAGCTCCCGGCCACTCCGAAGACGCGCCGGGTCACTCGGGCGAATCCCACGGAGCCGGTCACTAGACTCGGCCGCAGATGGCCGATGCGCTCGCCTCGCTCTACCTGATCGCCGGCACCGACGACGCGAAGATCGACGCTACCCGCGCCCGGCTGCGTGCGCGGGCGGAAGGCGAGGGCGGTGTGGCGGCACTCGAGGTCTTCGAGTCGAGCGAGGGCAGGGGCGCCCCCGACCACGAGGCGCTGATCGCCGCGATCCCGGCCCTCTCGCTGACGGAGTCGCGTCGCTACCTGCTCGTCGACGGAGTCGAGCGCTGGCGCGCGCCCCAACTCGAGGCGGTGGCGGCGTCGCTGGCAGGCCTGCCTCCCGATCTGACGCTGGTCTTGATCGCCCGCTCGAAGGCGCCGGCCACGCTGGCCAAGGCGGTCAAAGCGGCGGGTGGTGAGACGCACGAGTTCGAGGCGCCGAAGGCCCGCGACCTGCCCCGGACCCTGGTCGCCGAAGCGAAGCAGCTCGGCTTCGCGCTCGATGCTGCCGCGGCGCGACTGCTCGTCGATCGGATGGGGGCGCGGCGGGTGCGGCTCCGCAACGAGTTGGAGCGGCTCGCGCTCTGGGCCGGCGAAGGGGGGGCGGTGCGCGCCGAGGACCTGGAAGCGATGATCGCCGATACCTCGGAGGCGGCGGTCTGGGCCCTCTCCGACGCCCTGCTCGAGCGCGACTCGGCGCGGGCGGTGGCGATCGCCGAGCGGCTCGTCGCGCAAGGCGAGAACGTCACCGGCCTGATCTACGGGCTCGCCTCGCGCCTGCGCAACGCCTGCGTCGCTGCCGCGCAGCTGGAGGAGGGGGTGCCCCCGAAGCAGGTCGAGTCGGGCCTCGGCATGCATCCCTACGCGGCCAAGCAGCTGGTGGCCCGGGTCGGCCGCACCAGCCTCGACAGCCTGCGCCAGGCGACCGCCGCGCTTGCCGACCTCGAGGTCTGGTGCCGCGGCGGCGCCGACTACGGCGATGACCTAGCTCTCACCCTTGCGCTTCGCGCCGCGGTGGGGCCTGCCGAGATGAGCCCGTCCCGGTAGGGGTGGAGCGTCTTGTACTTTTTCGCGGGCGCTCTCTCGGGCGGCAGCTGTTCCGCGATCTCTCGAAAAAGTTAAGCGGAACCCCTGCCGGGACGGGCCCCAGCTACTGCTTGGCGGCGGTGGCGATCCGCGCCGCCCTCGACTTCTTGCGGGCGCCGGTGTTCTTGTGCATCGCGCCCTTCTGCACGGCCTTGTCGATCATGGAGACGAGCGCGCGGTGCTCGGCGTCGACCTTGGCGGCGTCGCCGCCCTCGACGGCAGCCTCGAGGCGGCGGAAGTAGGTCTTGACCGTGCTGGTCAGCAGGCGATTCTCTTTGCGCTCGCGCTCGCTGCGCAGTATCCGCTTCTTCTGTGAGGCTATGTTGGCCATGAGTCGTGTGCCTGGGCGGGCGCCAAGCCCCCCGCAGGCGGCCGCCGACTATAGCGACTGAGACCAAGCTTGGAGACGCCCGACAGTCCAGACCGCAAGGAGGCCGTGCTCGCCGAAGACGCCGCCGTGCGGGCGGCCGAGGCCTTCGATCCCGGCGAGGAACCGACGCCGGAGCCGCGGCCGGGGCGGATCGCGCGTTCCACCGCGTTCTTCTCCATCGCCACCGCGGCCTCGCGCATCGCGGGCCTCGTGCGCGAGATCGTCGCCGCCTCCTACTACGGCGTCTACGGACCGATGTCGGCCTTCACGATCGCCTTCCAGGTGCCCAACCTCGTGCGCGCGCTGTTCGCCGACGCGGCGCTGCAACCGGCATTCGTGCCGATCTTCACCGAGCAGCTCGAGCGCAAGAACTACCGCGAGGCGTTTCGCCTCGCCTCGACGCTGCTGCTCCTGGTCACCGTCGTCCTCGGCGCGATCACGGCGCTCTTCGTCCTCCTCGCCCCGGTCGTCATGCCACTCTTCGCACCCGGCTTCGAAGGCGAGATCCTCGACCTCACCGTCACCCTCTCGCAGGTTCTCTTCCCGATCCTGATCCTGCTCGGGGTCAGCGGCGTCGTCGTCGGCATCCTCAACAGCTACGACCGCTTCGGCGCCTTCGCGATCTCGCCCTTCTTCTGGAACGTGACGATCATCGCCGTCGTCGTCGCGCTGGCGCCGGCGTTCCACGGGCAGAACCGGATCTACGCCTACGCGATCGGCATCCTCGCCGGGACCGTCGTGCAGCTGGCGATCCCGGCCTTCGACCTGCGCAACACGCCCTTCAAGTTCGAGTGGAGCTTCGAGTGGCGCAACCCCGACGTGCGCCGCGTCCTGCTCCTGATGCTGCCGGTGACGATCAGCCTCGGCCTGATCAACTTCAACATGCTGATCAACAGCCTCTTCGGCAGCCTCGTCAGCGAGCAGTCGCCGGCGGCGATCGACAAGGCCTTCCGCGTCTACCAGCTGCCCCAGGGCGTCTTCTCGGTGGCGATCGCCACCGTCCTCTTCCCGACCCTCGCCCGCTTCGCCGCCCGCGGCAAGATGGACGACCTGCGGGCGACGATGGCCAACGGCATGCGCCAGATCCTCTTCGTCCTCGTCCCCGCCGCGGCGGCGGTGCTCGTCCTCTCCGAGCCGATGATCCGGCTCGTCTACCAGCGCGGCGAATTCACCCCGGAGCAGACGACGCTGGTCGCCACGGCGCTCTTCTGGTTCGCCTTCTCGCTGCCGACCAACGGTCTCTACCTGCTGCAGACGCGGACCTTCTTCAGCCTGCAGCGGCCGTGGATGGCGACCGGGCTGGCCGCCTTCGACCTGATCGTCTCCGCGCTGGGGGCGCTGGCGCTCTACAAGCCGTTCGGGACCGGAGGGATCGTCGCCGGCACGGGGATCGGGACCACCGCCGCGGTCCTCGCGCAGGCGGTTGTCCTCCGCCGCCAGTTCGACGGCCTCGAGCTGCGCCGCCTCTTCGCGACGACGGCGAAGATCACGGTCGCGGCCGCCGCGCTGGCCGGCGTCTCGTTCGGCGTCTGGGACGTCCTCGACAGCGCCCTCGGTCGCGGCCTCGGCGGCCAGATCGTCTCGCTGGGGGTCGCGCTCGGGCTCGGGGGGCTGACCTACCTCGGCCTGGCGAAGCTGATGAGGGTCGCCGAGCTGGATCAGATCATGCGCCTCGTGCGCCGGCGTTAGATGCTCGGGCCGGGTCGCTATCTCCTTGGGGTCGTCGAGCTCTTCCTGCTCGGCGGGTTCGCATGGATCGGGGCGGCGGCAATCCGCAGGCGGTTCGTGTCGGAGCTCGATGAGTTGACTGCTCAGCTGGCGACGTCGGTGATCGCGATCGCTTTGCTTCTTCTGGTGGCCGAGGTGCTCGGGTCGTTCCGTCTCTTCGAGCCGATTCCGTATCTCCTGGCGGTGATCGGTGTCGGGTTGGGGCTGCGGTGGGGGGTGGGGGGACGGGCTGGGGGGGGCCGCGCCGGGGGGGGTGTT
>JBLMYD010000054.1:0-2590 GCA_050258095.1 Chloroflexota bacterium | reverse complement strand
AGGGCGGCCACCTGCCCGGCAAGAAGGTCTCCGAGAAGGTCGCCGCGGCGCGCAACGCCTCGCCGGGCACCGACCTGATCTCGCCCTCCAACAACCACGACCTCTACTCGATCGAGGACCTGGCCGAGCTGATCGACGAGCTGAAGACGGTCAACCCCGACGTGCGCGTCTCGGTCAAGGTGCCCGTCGTGCCGAACATCGGCACGATCGGCCTCGGCATCGCCAAGGCGGGCGCCGACATCATCACGCTCTCGGGCTTCGAGGGCGGCACCGGCGCCGCCCGCCAGCACGCGCTGCGCCACGTCGGCCTGCCCTCCGACATCGGCACCCGCGCCGTGCACCGGGCGCTGATGGAGGCCGGGATCCGCAACCGGGTCGAGATCTGGGCCGACGGCGGCTACCGCCACGGCCACGACGTCGTCAAGCTGCACTGCCTCGGCGCCAACCGGGTCGGCTTCGGCACGCTGGCGATGGTCAGCCTCGGCTGCACGATCTGCCGCGGCTGCCAGCTCGACACCTGCCACGTCGGCATCGCGACGCAGATCGAGACGGTCGAGCAGGCCCAGGAGCACGGCCTGAAGAAGTTCACGCCGCAGGAGGTCGACCTCGCCGCCGAAAGCTGCGCCCGCTTCTTCCACGCGATGGGCGAGGAGGTCAAGCAGGTCGTCGCCTCGCTCGGCTACGAGCGCGCCCAGGATCTGGTCGGCCGCTACGACCTGCTCGAGCAGATCTCCCACCACGAGGCGATCGACCTGGCGCCGCTGATCACGCCGCTGGAGGAGTTTCTCGACCTCGAGCCGCTCGACCTGCCGGTGGCCGAGGAGCTGGCCGAGGAGCGGGCCGAGGCCGGCCTCGTCGTCGCCCGCCCGATCCGCATGGAGGCCAAGGAGGCATCGGCGCAGATCGCCTCGCTGGCCGGCGACGTCTGCTCGGGCCGCACGGTCCGCAACCGGTTCCCGCGTGCGACCGACGCCAACGACCGCGTGCTCGGCACCGAGCTCTCCGGCGCGATCTCCCGCGCCCGCATCTTCGGCGACGAGGCTCCGGAGCCAAGCGACGACGTGCTCGCCAGCCTCGAGTTCAACGGCGGCTCGGTCGCCGGCCAGGGGCTCGGGGCGTTCAACTCCTACGGGGTGGCGATCCGCGTCGAGGGCGGCGCCCAGGACGGCGTCGGCAAGGCGATGCTGGGCGGGACGGTGGCCGTGCTCAAGGGCAAGGGGGCCAACGGCCGCCGCCTCAACGGCTCGGTCGGCAAGTCCTTCGCCTACGGCGCCCAGCGTGGCCGCCTCTTCGTCCAGGGCTCGGCCGACTCGCGCTTCTGCATCCGCCTCTCCGGCGCCGACGTCGTCCTCGCCGGGGAGCCGGAGGAGGACATCGACGACAGCCGCGGCTGCCTCGTCGACCGCGCCAACGCCAAGGGCTTCGCCTTCGAGTACATGACCTCGGGCCGGGCGATCGTGCTCGGCGACCTCGGGCCGTGGGCCTGCGCCGGCATGACCGGCGGCCGCGTCTACGTCCGCCACAACGCCTTCGGCATCGACCGCGAGGCGATCGAGCGCCGCCTCGGCGAGGGCGCCAAGGTCGAGCTGAAGGAGCTCGACTCGGAGGGCCTGCTCGACGTCGACGACCTGCTCGCCGCCTACGCCAACGAGCTGCGCGCGACCGGGCAGGGCGAGGAGGCCGAGCGGGTCATGGGCCTGGCGAGCGATGCGGCGGCGAACTTCCTGATGGTGCTGCCGCACAAGGTGCAGGCGGACCCGAGCATCTCGACGGAGTAGCCGGTTTTACGGGCAAGGGGGTGCCCCTCTGCGGAACCCGCCCGATGGGATGTGCCCCAGGGCTCAGACCGGCGCGGGCTCACAAGTTCCGCTGAGGGGCACCCCCTTGCCCCTACCGGCGCGGTCGAGAAGCTCTCTTTCCTTTGAGCTGAATCAGCTCTCGGTGAGACGTGCCCCCTCGCGAGCTCCGGGTGAGAGCTTTTTGGTGACGAAGCTGGTGAGGGACGGGGTGAGGCCCCTCCAGCGGAACTTGTGAGCCCGCCACGGCCTGAGCCTTGAGTCTGCTGCCGGCGGCGGGTTCCGCGGGAGGGGCCTCCCCCCGTCCCTCCCTACCGCACAGTCGTCAACAAATCCGCTATCGCGCGGACCTCGCGCAGGAGGCCGTCGAGCATGTGCTCGGCATTGGCGTGAATCCGCCACTCCGCGTACTTGCGCTCCTGCTCGACCTGGTCGAGGCGCTGCTCCAGCTCCTTGGTGCGGGCGTCGACCTTGTCGATGCGCTTGTTGAGGCGCTTCTCGGCCTTGCGCACGCGGCGCTTGACCAGGGTGCTGCTCTCGTCGCGGATCGCGTCCAGCTCGCGGCGCAGCTCGGCGCTGCCGATGCCGCCCTCCTGCTCGGCCAGCATCTCCTCGACGCCGGCGCGCACGCGCTCGATCTCCTCGTGCAGCCGTTCCCGGGCGCGCTCGGCAGCGACCTCGGGCGGATCGGGCGAACTGCTCACGGCGCCCATGCTACGGACGCCCGTGGCCGGAATCCCAGGCATCCCAGACGTGCCGGTCCCCAGGTGCCTATTTAGGCACCTGGGGACCGG
>JBLMYD010000053.1:0-19369 GCA_050258095.1 Chloroflexota bacterium | reverse complement strand
TTCCAATGCATTGCATTGGAAATGCGCTACGACCGGGTCTGGCGGTGTTGAGCGAGACGCCGTTCGAGGTTGGCCTCGACCTCGGGCCACTCGGAGTCGATGACGCTGAAGTAGGCCGAGTCGCGTTGGCCGACGTCGGGGACGATCATGTGGTTGCGCAGGACGCCCTCGAACCGGGCGGGCAGGGCGGCGAGGGCGGCGCGCGAGCGCTCGTTGCGGGCGTCGGTCTTGAGCTCGACCCGGATGCAGTCGAGGGTTTCGAAGGCGTGGCGCATCATCAGCAGCTTGGCCTCGACGTTGGCGCCGCTGCGCCAGGCGCTCGGGTGCAGCCAGGTCCAGCCGATCTCGACGACGCGGTCGGCCGGGCGCACGTTGAGGAAGCGGCTGCTGCCGACGACCCTGTCGCCGTCGCGCAGCCGGGTCGTGAACGGGCCCTCGCGGCCGGCCGCGGCCGCTTCCAGGGTCAGCTCCAGCCAGCGCTCGAAGCGCTCGCGCCGGTTCAGGTGCGCGAGCCACTGCCAGATCTCCGGCGCCTGCGTCGCCTCCCACAGCTCCTCGGCATGCTCGGCGCGCAGCGGCTCGAGCGTGACGAGCGATCCTTCGAAGCGCGCGGTGAGGTTCTCCACGGCGGCGATTCTCCCAGTGCAGGCTCTTCAGTGAAGGGTTGTGCTCGTCATCTGCGCAAAACCCTTCAATGAAGGATTGAGAGCCGGAAGACGAGGCGGCCGAAGCCGGTCTCGTCGACGCTGTCGCGCTCGGGGACGCGCTCGTAGCCGAGCGATTCGTAGAGCCGGTGGCCGGCGGTCTGGTAGGGGCGGCTCCAGAGCGCGATCGCCGGCCAGCCCTTCGCTCGCGCCAGCTCCGCGCAGCGCTCGGCCAGGGCGCGGCCGATGCCGCGGCGGCGCTCGCCCGAGCCGACGACGAGCCGCGCCAGTTCGGCCTCGCCCTCGCCGGCGACGGCGCGGGAGGGCTCCTCCGGGGCGAGCAGGGCGACGACGCCGGCCACCGCGCCGTCGCGCTCGGCGACGAGGAGATGAGCCGCGGCCGCGGCGGTCTCCTCGAACTCCGCGCGCTCGTAGGGCGCGTCCCGGCCGCCCTCGCCTTCAGTGAAGTAGGCCTCGGTCCAGAGTGCGATCACGGCGCCCGCGTCATCGTCCCGTGCCTCCCGGATCACAACCCCACCGCTTCCGGTGCGCCGTATGGACCTCATGGGTCCATAAGGCGCACCGGAACGAGTCGATCGAACAACCTCACGACTCCAGCATCAAGGTCACCGGCCCGTCGTTGACGAGGGCCACGCCCATGCAGGCGCCGAAGACGCCCTTCGCCGCGCCGAGGCGCTCGCAGAAGCGGTCGTAGAGCGGCTCGGCCTCCTCGCCCGGCGCCGCCTCGACGTAGCTGGGCCGGTTGCCCTTGCGGGCGTCGCCGTAGAGGGTGAACTGGCTGACGCAGAGCACCTCGCGCTCGCCGAGCGGCTCGTTCATCCGCCCCTCGGCGTCGTCGAAGACGCGCAGCGCCCGCACCTTGTCGGCGAGCCGGTCGGCCTGCTCGGCCGTGTCGCCGCGGCGGACGCCGAGCAGGACGAGGAGGCCGGGGCCGATCTGCGCCACCCGCTCGCCCTCGACGTCGACCGCCGCCTGGCTCACCCGCTGCACCAGCGCCCTCACCGGCCCGTCCCTCTCACGGCTCGCACGCTACACGGAGCCCGCAACCCGGATCAGCAGTTCCTACGGTTGGCGCTCGGGCGCCGCTGCCATACGTTCCGACCGTGGCAGACCACCTGACACCGCTCGACGCTGCCTTCCTCGAGCTCGAGGAGGGGGACGCCGCCGCCCACATGCACGTCGGCTGGGCGATGCTCTGCGACCCGTGCCCGCAGGGCGGCGCGCCGTCGCTCGCCGACGTCCAGGCCCTGCTCGACGAGCGGCTCGAGCTGCTGCCGAACTTCCTCTGCCGGCTCTCCTCGCCCCGCGTCGGCAGGCTCGACTGGCCGACCTGGGAGCGGGACGAGGAGCTCGACCTCGCCAACCACATCCGCCATGCGACCCTGCCCGCCCCCGGCGGCGAGGCCGAGCTGCACGAGTGGATCGGTGACTTCTACTCGCACCGCCTCGACCGCGCCCACCCGCTCTGGGAGATGATCCTGCTCGACGGCCTCGAGGGCGACCGCTGGGCCCTCGTCGCCAAGGTCCACCACTGCCTGATCGACGGCATCAGCGGCGCCTCGGTGACGACCGTCGTGCTCGACGCCGAACCCGAGCCCGAGCCGGGCTCCAAGGGCGTGCTCGCCGCCGCCGGGCTGGCCGGGAACGGCAGCGGGGAGGAGCACCCCGGCACGCTCGGCAGGCTCGCCGCGGGCGCCCGCGCCGGCGTCGACGCCGCGCTCCACCCGCGTAAGCTGAGGCCGCTGCTCGACCGCTCGCGCGCCCTCGCCGACCTGCTGATCCGCGACGAGCTGCACGGCGCCCCGCAGACGAGCCTCAACGTCGAGATCAGCGGCGTGCGCCGCTTCGACGCGACCGCCGCCCCGCTGGCGGACCTGAAGCAGATCAAGCGCCAGCTCGGCGGCACGGTCAACGACGTCGTCCTCGCCGCGACCGCGGGCGGCCTGCGCCGGCTCTTCGCGCAGCGCGGGGAGGAGGTCGAGGACTGCGTCCGGGCGATGGTCCCGGTCAGCCTGCGCCAGGCGGGCGAGTCGCTCGCCCTCGGCAACCGCGTCTCCTCGCTCTTCGTCGAGCTGCCGGTCGCCGAGCCCGACCCGCTCTTGCGCTACCACCGCATCGCGGCGGCGTCGGAGGACCTGAAGCGAGCCGGCCAGGCGGGTGGCGCCGAGGCGCTGATGGAGCTGGCCGGCGCGGCGCCGCCGCTGATCCACGGCGTCGCCGCCCGCATCGCCTTCGCGCCGCGCCTCTTCAACCTGACGGTCACCAACGTGCCGGGGCCGCCGCTGACCCTCTACGCGCTCGGCGCCCCCGTGCGGCGGGTGCTGCCCCTGGTGCCGATCTTCTCCGGCCACGCGGTGGGGGTCGCAGCCGTCAGCTACGACGGGCAGGTCAGCTTCGGCCTCAACGCCGACCGCGGCCGCGTCCCCGACCTGGCGGAGCTGCGCTCGGGGATCGAGGACTCGCTCGACGAGCTGCGCCGGCTGGCCGGCATCGAGCCGGCGCCCGACGACGCCTCGCACCCGGCCGCCGCCGCGGCTGAAAATTAAAACGAGTCTCATTTTGATTTAATCTGCGGGCCGTGCTCGAGCCCTTTCAGCTGCCCTTCGTCCAGCGGGGGGTGGTCGAGATCCTGATCCTCGCCGTGCCCGCCGGCCTGCTCGGCACCTGGATCGTCCTCCGCGGCCTGCCGTTCTTCGCCCACGCGGTCGGGACGGCGACCTTCCCGGGGCTGGTGCTCGCCGACGGGCTCGGCTTCGCCGCCCCGCTCGGCGCCTTCGGGGCCGCTGCGGCCTTCAGCCTCGGCGCGACGCTGCTCGGCGGCCGCGAGGAGGACGAGGGCGACAGCGCCGTGGCGATCGTCCTCGTCGCCTGCCTCGCCGGCGGCGTCGTCCTCGCCAGCGACGTCTTCGGCTCCGGCGCCAACGTCGAGACGCTGCTCTTCGGCAGCCTGCTGCTCGTCGACGGCGGCGACATCGCCCTCGCCGCGGCCGCGGCCGCCGTCACCGTCGTCGCCTCGCTGCTGCTCGGCCGGCGCTGGCTGGCCGCCGGCTTCGACCCGGGGCCGGGGAGCGCCGTGCCGGTCGGCGGCCGGGCCCTCGACCTCGTCCTGCTCGGCCTCGTCGCCCTCGCGATCGTCGCCGCGCTCAGCGTCGTCGGCGCCCTGCTCGTCGCCGCCCTCTTCGTCGTTCCCGCCCTGACCGCGCGGCTCTTCGTGCGGCGGTTGCCCGCCTGGCAGCTGGCCAGCGTCGCCCTCGTCGCGGTCGAGGGGATCGCCGGCCTCTGGCTCTCGGTCAAGACCGACGCGCCGCCCGGCGGGACGATCGCCGTCGTCGCTGGCGTCACCTTCGCCGTCGTCGCCGGCGCCCGGGCGATCTCGGCGGCGCCGGAGGCCCCCGCCCTCGCCGCCGCCGCGCTCGCGGCCCTCGCCCTGCTCGTCGCCGGCTGCGCCGGCGGCAGCGGCGGCGAGGGCGGCCGGGTCGAGGTGGTCGCGACGACGACCCAGATCGCCGACTTCGTCCGCCACGTCGGTGGCGACGCCGTCGCCGTACACCAGATCCTGCAGCCGAACACCGACCCGCACGCCTACGAGCCGCGCCCCAGCGACGTCGTCGCCACCGCCGAAGCGAAGCTCGTCTTCGTCAACGGCGACAAGCTCGACAGCTGGATGAGCCAGGTGGCCGGCGACAGCGGCAGCGACGCCGAAGCGGTCGACCTCGGCGCCGCCGTGCCCGTTCGGCTGCCCGGCGCCACGAGCGGCGCCGAGGCGTCCCGCTACGACCCGCACTGGTGGCACGACCCGCGCAACGCCGAGGCCGCCGTGCGCGAGATCGAGCGTCGCCTCGCCGCCGCCGACCCCCGCCACCGGCACGCGTTCGAACGTAATGCCGCCGCCTACCTGCGCCGGTTGCGGGCGCTCGACGCCGGCGTCGAGCGCTGCCTCGGCTCGATCCCGCGCTCGCGCCGCAAGCTCGTCACCGACCACGACGCCTTCGGCTACTTTGCCCGGCGCTACGGGATCGACGTCGTCGGCGCGATCGTCCCCGCGCAGACGACCGAGGGTCAGCCCTCGGCGAAGGACCTCGCCGCGCTGATCGAGACGATCGAACGCGAGCACGTGCGCGCCGTCTTCCCCGAGAGCTCGGTCAGCGCGGCGGTCGCCGAACAGATCGCCGCCCAGACCGGCGCCTCGGCCGAATACACCCTCTACGGCGACACGCTCGGACCGGCCGGCTCGCCCGGCGCCGGCTACGTCGGCATGGAGCGGGCCAACGCCGAGGCGATGGCGCGCGGCTTCACCGGAGGGAGGCGGGGATGTCCGCACCTCCGCTGATCGAGGCGGCCGGGTTCGCCGCCGGCTACGACGGGACGGCGGCGATCTCCGACGTCGAGCTCACCCTCGCCGCCGGCCAGACGCTGGCCCTGCTCGGCCCCAACGGCGGCGGCAAGACGACCCTGCTGCGGGCGCTGCTCGGCCAGCTGCGGCCGCTGGCGGGGACGCTCCGGGTCGAGGCGACCTGCGGCCTGGTGCCGCAGACCGAGCGCTCGCGGCTCGACTACCCGGTCTCCGCCCTCGACGTGGCGGCGATGGGCGCGATCCCGCGCCTGCCCTGGTGGCGGCGGCCGGGCCGGCGCGAGCGGGCCGAGGCGCTGCGGGGGCTGGAGCGCGTCGGCCTCGGCGCCCTTGCCGGCGAGACCTACGGCGAGCTCTCCGGCGGCCAGCGCCAGCGCACCCTGATCGCCCGGGCTCTGGTCCAGGACGCCGGCCTGCTGCTGCTCGACGAGCCGTTCTCCGGCCTCGACCGGCCCAGCGCCGAGGCGCTGGAAACGCTGATCGGCGAGCTCGCGGGCGAGGGGAGGGGGGTCGTCCTCGCCACCCACGACCTCGAGCAGGCGCGCGGCTGCGACCTGGTCCTCTGCATCAACCGCGCCCAGGTCGCCTTCGGCGCGCCGGCCGAGGTGCTCGCCGACCTCGCGGTCCTGGAAGCGACCTACGGCGGCGCGATCGTCGAGATCCCCGGCGGCGGCGGCCGGGCGATCCTGCCGCCCCACCACCACAACCACTGACGATGCTCGAGCCGCTGCAACAGCCCTTCATGCAGCGCGCCCTCGCCGAGGTCGTCCTGCTCGGCCTCGCCGGCGGCGCGCTCGGCTGTTGGGTAGTCCACTACGGCTACTCCTACGCCGCCGAGTCGCTGGCCCACTCGCTCTTCCCGGGCCTGGTCCTGGCCGCGATCGCCAGCGTGCCGCTGCTGCTCGGCGCCGCGCCCGCGGCCCTGCTCGCCGCGCTGGCGATCGCGCTCGCGGCGCGGGTCGCCGGCGTCGGGCGCGGCGCGGCGGTCGCCGTCGCGGTGACGACGATGTTCGGCCTCGGCGTCCTCCTCGCCCTCTCGCCCCGCTCGCCGCCGGGGATCGACTCGCTGCTCTTCGGCGACGTCTTCGGCGTCGGCGACGGCGACCTGCTCGCCGCCGCCGCGCTCGTCGTCCTCGTCGGCATCGCCCTGCGCCTCCTCCACGGGCGGCTGCTGGTCGTCGGCTTCGATCGCGGCGCGGCCCGTGCCCTCGGCGTCTCGCCGGCCCTCGTCGATGCCGCCCTGCTCGCCCTGCTCGCCGCCGCCACGGTGGTCGCCGTGCAGGGGCTCGGCAACCTGCTCGTCGTCGCCGTCTTCGTCGCCCCGGCGGCCGCGGCGCGCCGGCTCGGCGACCGCATCCTGACGCAGATGGCGATCGCGGCGGCGATCGCGGCGCTGGCCGGCACGGCCGGCCTCTATCTCTCCTATTACGCGGGCACCGCGGGCGGCGCCTCGGTCGCCCTCGCCCTCGTCGCCGCCTACCTGCTGGCGCTGCCGCTCGGCGCGCTGCGCCGCCGCCGTTCGGCGATCGCCCGGCCCGCGGTTAGGATCGCCTAGTGCCCTGTCTCGTAACGTTGGTCAGGAAATGACGAGGGCCAGGCGACGCCAGGCAAGGACGCAGGGAGCCCGAATAGCAGCGCTATTCGGGCGACTGAGGACGCCGCATGGCGGTGATCTGGAGCCGTCATTTCCGGTCAGGCGTTGGGAGACAGGGCACTAGTTGAGTGCCAAGGTCGACAGCTCCTGGGCCGAGCACGCTCTCGCCGCCCTGCACGAGGCCGGCTACCGGCGCGGCGGCGCGCGCACTGCCGTGGTCGAGGCGCTCGCCGGGCATGACTGCGCGGTGACCGCGCTGGAGCTCGACGACGAGCTGCGCCGGCGCCGGCCGGCGCCGGCCCGGGCCAGCGTCTACCGCGCGCTCGAGCAGCTCGAGCAGCTCGGCCTCGTGCAGCGCATGGAGGTGAGCCGCGGCACCGCCGGCTACGAGCGGGTGGCGCCCGGCGGCGAGCACCACCACCACGCGATCTGCCGCCGCTGCGGGCGGATGGTGCCCTTCGAGGACGACTCGCTGGAGCGGGCGATCGACGAGCTCTCCGACGCGATCAGCTTCGAGGTCACCGACCACGACGTCGTCCTGCGCGGCACCTGCGAGCGCTGCTCGTGAGCGATCTCGCCCAGGTCTTCCTGCTGGCGCTGCTCGCGATGTTCAACCCGACCCTGCTCGCCGTCGTCACCCTGATGCTGCTGCTGCCGAGCCCGAAGCGGCTGATGCTCGGCTACCTGCTCGGCGCCTACACGACCAGCATCAGCCTCGGCATGGTGATCGTCTTCGCCCTGCCGGAATCGAGCGCCGCCGAAACGAGCAAGAGCGCGATCAGCCCCAGCGAGGACATCGTCGTCGGCCTGCTCCTCCTGCTCGTCGCCTTCGTCCTCGCCACCGACCGCGACCGGCCGCTGCGCGAGCGCAAAGCGCGCCGCAAGCAGAAGAAGCTGGAGGCCAGGGGCGGCGAGGAAAGGGAAGCGCTGCCGCTGCGCCTGCTCGGCCGCGGCTCGCCGCGGGTCTCCTTCGTCGTCGGCCTCCTGCTCAGCTTCCCTGGCGTCTCCTACCTGACCGCGCTCAGCCACATCCACAAGCTCGACGCGGCGGTCGCGCCGACGGCGCTGCTCGTGATCGTCTTCTGCCTGATCCAGCAGCTGCTGCTCGAGGTGCCGCTCGCCGGCTACCTCGTCGCCCCGGAGGCGACGGCCGAGCGCGTCCACCGCTTCCGCGCCTGGCTCGGCCGCAACGGCCGTCAGGCCGGGATAATCGGCGCCACGGTGCTCGGCTCGCTCGTGATCATCCGCGGAATCGCCGGACTGGTGGGCTGACGATGGCCAGGATGGGCTCTAAGTGGGGGGTGCTCGCCGTCCTCGCCGTCGCCCAGTTCCTGATGGTGCTCGACCAGGCGGTGATGAACGTCGCGATCTCGCAGCTGGTCGAAGACTTCGACACGACCGTGACCACGATCCAGGCCGTGATCGCCCTCTACGCGCTGGTCATGGCCGGGCTGATGTTGACCGGCGGCAAGCTCGGCGACCTCTGGGGACGGCGGCGCGCCTTCGCGATCGGCCTCGTCATCTACGGCGCCGGCTCGGCCCTGACCGCCGCCTCCTGGAACGTGCCCTCGCTGATGCTCGGCTGGTCGGTGCTCGAGGGGATCGGCGCCGCCCTCGTCCTGCCCGCCCTGGTCGCCCTGGTCGCGGGCAGCTACCGCGGCGGCGACCGGGCCCTGGCCTACGGCGTGCTTGGCGGCGTCGCCGGCGCCGGGATCGCGGTCGGGCCGATCCTCGGCGGCTGGGCGACGACGGAGCTGAGCTGGCGCGTCGTCTTCGTCGGCGAGGTCGTCGTCGCGCTCGGCATCCTGCTCGGCACGCGGCTGATCCGCGAGCCCGAGCGCGAGGGAGAGGGCAGGGCGCCGGCGCTCGACTGGGTCGGCAGCGTGCTCTCGGCGAGCGGGCTGGCGCTGATCGTCTTCGGCGTGCTGCAGGCGAGCAACTGGGGCTGGCTGACCCCGCGCAGCTCGCCGATCGAGCCCTTCGGCTTCGCCCTGACCCCGTTCGTGATCGGCGCCGGGGCGCTCGTGCTCGTCGGCTTCGCCTCCTGGGAGCGGCGTCGCGAACGGCGCGGCGAGGACCCGCTCGTCCACCTCGCCCTGATGAAGGTCGCCCAGCTGCGCGGCGGGGTCTCGATGTTCCTCGCCCAGAACCTGATCCTGATGGGGGTCTTCTTCACGATCCCGCTCTTCCTGCAGGTCGTCCAGGGCCTCGACGCGCTGGAAACCGGGGTGCGGATGCTGCCCGCCTCGGTCGGGCTCTTCGTCACCGCGATCGCCGGCTCGGCGCTCTCCAAGCGCTTCGCGCCGAGACCGTTGGTGCGGGTCGGCCTCGGCGTCGTCCTCGTCGCGATTCTCCTCCTTCTCGACACGATCGAGCCGACGCTCGACAACGCCTCCTTCCTGGTCGCGATGGGCGTGCTCGGGGTCGGGATGGGGCTGATCGTCTCCCAGCTCGGCAACGTCGTGCAGTCGGCGGTCGGCGGCGCCGATCGCAGCGAGGCCGGCGGCCTGCAGTACACCGCCCAGCAGCTCGGCTCCTCGCTCGGCACCGCCTTCCTCGGCGCGGTCGTGATCACCGGCCTGATCGGCGCCTTCACCTCGAACGTCGCCAGCGACCCGCGCATCTCCAACGAGGTCGGCAAGCAGTTCGAAATCCACCTGAGCGCGGGAGGGAGCTTCGTCTCCTCCGCCGAGGTCCGGGCCGGGTCCGAAGCCGCGGGGGTCGACCCGTCTACCACCGACGCGGTGGTAGAGAACTACGAAGACGCGCAGCTCAAGGCGCTGAAGACGGCCTTTCTCTTCGCCGCCTTCCTGACGCTCGCCGCGTTCCGGTGGACGCGGCGATTGCCGACCCGGCGCTTCGAGGAGATCGAAAGCGGCGCCGGCCCGCCGGGCCTCGACCCCGAGCCGGCTCCGACCTAAAGTGGAGGCCGTGCCTCACAGCGCCGCCTCACCCGAGGAGCGGACCGAAGCCGGCCGGGCCGGCCGCCAGGTCGCGCCCCGCTCCAGCCACGGCGATTGGCGCCCGGCGCCGGACCGTCCCGACCCGGTCGAGGTGCTCGAGCGCCAGGCGGTCTCGCGGGTCGGCCAGCTGGTGCCGCTGCGCTACGCGCGGATGCTCGTCTCGCCCTTCGCCTTCTACCGGGGCGCCGCCGCGGTGATGGCGGCCGACCTCTCGCGCGCGCCGTGCAGCGGCTTCGACGTGCAGCTCTGCGGCGACGCCCACCTCGCCAACTTCGGCGCCTACGCCTCGCCCGGCCGCGATCTCGTCTTCGACGTCAACGACTTCGACGAGACGCTGCCGGGGCCGTGGGAGTGGGACCTGAAGCGGCTCGCCGCCAGCTTCGCGGTCGCCGGCCGCGCGCGCGAGCTCGGCAGGCGAGAGCGGCGCCGGGTCGTCGCGGCGACGTCGGCCGAGTACCGGGCGACGATGCGGCGGCTCGCCTCGCTCGGCAACCTCGAGGTCTGGTACTCGGACATCGACGTGGCGACGATCGAAGAGCGCTGGGTGACGGCGGCGGGGGCGAAGGAAGCCCGTCGCTTCCGCCGCAACGTGGCCAAGGCGCGCGCCAAGGACCGGATGCGCGCCCTCTCGAAGCTGACGCGCGAAGTCGACGGCAGGCTGCGGATCGTCAGCGAACCGCCGCTGGTCGTGCCGATGTCCGAGCTGACCGCCGAGCTCGGCGACGACGTCGAGGACAAGGTGCTGCGGATCCTCGACGACTACCGGGCGACGCTCGGCGACGAGTGCCGGGTGCTGCTCGACAGCTACCGCTTCGCCGACGCGGCGCTCAAGGTGGTCGGCGTCGGCAGCGTCGGCACCCGGGCCTGGATCGTGCTGATGACCGGCCGCGACGCGGGCGACCCGCTCTTCCTGCAGATCAAGGAGGCACAGCCCTCGGTGCTCGAGCCCCACCTGGCGCCGACCGCCTACGACCAGCAGGGCCGGCGCGTCGTCGAAGGCCAGCGCCTGATGCAGGCGGCGAGCGACATCATGCTCGGCTGGGTCCGGGCCGAGGGGGCAGACGGCAGGAGCCACGACTTCTACGTGCGCCAGCTCTGGGACATGAAGGGCTCGGCCGAAGTCGAGCGCATGGGCGTCGAGGCGCTCACCGCCTACGCGCAGATCTGCGGCACGACGCTGGCCCATGCCCACGCGCGCAGCGGCGACCGGATCGCGATCGCCGCCTACCTCGGCAAGGGCAATGCCTTCGACGAGGCGATGGCCGCCTTCGCCGAGGCCTACGCCGACCAGAACGAGCGCGACCACGAGGCGCTGCGGGCGGCCGTCGCCGAAGGCCGGGTCGAGGCCGCGGCTACGGCTTGAAGACCATCAGCGCCAGGATCGCGAGGACGAGCAGGGCGGAGGCGTAGTTGGCGAGGCGCGAGGCGGGGTCGTCGAGCAGGGCGCGCAGCTCCGGGCTCGACTCCCGTCCCTCGCCCGCGAGCCGTTCGGCGAGCTCGCGCGCGTGGCGCGGGCGCCGGCCGCCGAGCGTGCCGAGGACGACGACGAGCGCGAACAGCGCCAGCGAGACGTCGACCCAGCCCGTGCCGAAGCCGACATCGCTCTCGAGCCCGACCAGCCAGAGCCCGCCGCCGAGCAGCAACAGCCCGCCGCCGGCGACGAGGACCGCCCCGACCCTGGCGAGGCCGAGCAGCAGCACGACCTCGGCCGCCCGCTCGCGCCGCCGCGCACCCTCGAACGCCGCCCCGGCGAGGACGATCCCGGCGACGAAGGCAAGGGCGCCGGTCAGGTGGAGGAAGAGGGCGAGGTTGCTCATCGGGCGGAGCTTATGGTGCGGTTCCCGCTCGGGACTAACCTTGTAGGCGATGTCCGTCCAGGCGATGATCGACCGAGCTGGGCTCGATGAGCTGCTTGCGGCCTTGGGCAGGCGCGGCTTCGAGACGATCGGGCCGACGGTGCGCGACGGGGCGATCGTCTACGACGAGATCGCCGGCGTCGACGACCTGCCGGCGGGCTGGACCGACGAGCAGGACGGGGGCAGCTACCGGCTGCGGCGCCGCGAGGACGAGGCGCTGTTCGGCTACGCGGTCGGGCCGCAGTCGTGGAAGCGGTTCCTGCACCCGCCGGAGCTGACCCTGTGGCGGATGAAGCGCGGTGCCGACGGCGAGCTGGCGGTGAGCGAGGAGGCGCCGGAGGCGCCCAACTACGCCTTCGTCGGCGTCCGCTCCTGCGAGCTGCACGCGATCGCGATCCAGGACCGGGTCCTGCTCGAGGGCGAGTTCCCCGACCCCTTCTACCGGGCGCGACGCGAGGGCGCCTTTATCGTCGCCGTCAACTGCACGGTCGCCGGCGGCACCTGTTTCTGCGTCTCGATGGAGACCGGTCCGAAGGCCGAGTCGGGCTACGACCTGGCGCTGACCGAGGTGATCGACGAGGACGGCCACTATTTCGTCTGCGAGACGGGCAGCGAGCGTGGTGCCGAGCTGCTGGCCGAGCTGCCGCGCGCGGAGGCCGGCCCGGAGGCGCTCGCCGCCGCCGAGGCCGGGGTCGCCCGCGCCGCAGCCGGCCAGGGCCGCGCGATGGACACCGAGGGCATCAAGGAGCTGCTCTACGACAACCTCGATCACCCGCGCTGGGACGAGGTCTCCGAGCGCTGCCTCACCTGCGGCAACTGCACGATGGTCTGCCCGACCTGCTTCTGCACGACGGTCGAGGAGACGAGCGACCTCGCCGGCGAGACGGCCGAGCGCACCCGGCAGTGGGACTCCTGCTTCACGATGGACTTCTCCTACCTCCACGGCGGCAGCGTCCGCGCGTCGCCGAAGTCGCGCTACCGGCAGTGGATGACCCACAAGCTGGCGACCTGGATCGACCAGTTCGGGACCTCCGGCTGCGTCGGCTGCGGCCGCTGCATAACCTGGTGCCCGGTGGCCATCGACATCACCGAGGAGGTGGCGGCGATCCGTGCCGATGCGATCGATTGAGGACCTCGTCGCCGAGCTGCCGACCTTCGCCGGGCTCGACCCCGACCAGCGAGAGCTGATCGCCGGCTGCGGCTCCAACCGCGTCTTCGAGGCGGGTGAGCATCTGGCCCGCGAGGGCGACGCCGCCGACACCTTCTTCGCGATCCGCCACGGCCGGATCGCGCTCGAGCTGGTCGCGCCCGGCCGGGGCCCGCTGATGATCGCCACGATCGGCGCGGGCTCGGTCGTCGGCTGGTCCTGGCTCTTCCCGCCCTACCGCTGGAGCTTCGACGCGCGGGCGCTGGAGCGGGTCCGGGCCGTCGCCTTCGACGGCGCCTGCCTGCGCGGCAAGTGCGAGGACGACAAGGCGCTCGGCTACGAGCTGATGCGGCGCTTCACCGCGATCATGCTCGAACGCCTGCAGGCCACCCGCCTCCAGCTGCTCGACGTCTATGGCGGCTCTGGCGGGAAGTGAGGCGCCCGTGACCGCGGCCGGGCCGATGACCCCGCGGCCCTTCCGCGTCGTCTCCCGCCGCCGGGAGACCGAGGACACCTGGACGCTGGCGCTTGAGCCGGCCGACGGCGGGTCGCGACCCGGCTTCGGCCCGGGCCAGTTCAACCCCGGACAGTTCAACATGATCTACGCCTTCGGCGCCGGCGAGGTGCCGATCTCGATCAGCGGCGACTCGGGCGGGGACGGCCCGCTCGAGCACACGGTGCGCGCGGTCGGCCCGGTCAGCGCCGCGATCTGCCGGGCCGAGCCGGGCGCGCAGCTCGGCGTCCGCGGCCCCTTCGGCAGCTCCTGGCCGCTGGCGGGCGCCGCGGGGCGCCACGTCGTCATCGTCGCCGGCGGCATCGGGCTGGCGCCGCTGCGCCCGGCGCTGCTGCGGGCGCTCGCCGGGCGGGAGCGGCTCGCCGGCCTCGTCCTCCTCTGCGGCGGGCGCTCGCCCTCGCAGCTCCTCTACCGCGACGAGCTGGACGCCTGGCGGGACGACCCGCGGCTCGACGTCGGCGTCACCGTCGACAGCGCCGAGCCCGGCTGGCTCGACCACGTCGGCGTCGTCACCACCCTGATCGGCGGCGCGCCCTTCGACCCGGCGAACGCCGTCGCCTTCGTCGTCGGGCCGGAGGTGATGATGCGCTTCACCGTCGACGCCCTGCTCGACCGCGGCATGGACCCGGCCGACGTCCACGTCTCGATCGAGCGCAACATGAAGTGCGCCGTCACCCAGTGCGGGCGCTGCCAGCTCGGCCCCGCCTTCGCCTGTCGCGAGGGCCCGGTGATGAGCTACGGCGCGATCGCGCCCTTCTTCCGGGTGAGGGAGCTGTGACGGCGGCGCGGCCGAAGCCGAAGCTGGCGGTCTGGAAGTTCGCCTCCTGCGACGGCTGCCAGCTCAGCCTGCTCGACCTCGAGGACGAGCTGCTGACCTTGGCCGATGAGATCGAGATCGCCTACTTCCTCGAGGCCAGCCGGGCGACGGTCGAGGGGCCCTACGACCTCTCGCTGGTCGAGGGCTCGATCACGACCCCCGCGGACGCCGAGCGGATCCAGGAGGTGCGCCGCACCTCGCGCAAGCTGGTCACGATCGGCGCCTGCGCGACCGCGGGCGGCATCCAGGCGCTGCGCAACTTCGCCGACGTCGACGAGTTCGTCGCCACCGTCTACGCCAGCCCCTCGTATATATCGACGCTGGCGACCTCGACCCCGATCTCGGCCGCCGTCCCGGTCGACTTCGAGCTGCACGGCTGCCCGGTCGACCGCTACCAGCTGCTCGAGGTCGTCGCCGCGACGCTCGCCGAGCGCCGCCCCGCGATCCCCTCCTACAGCGTCTGCGTCGAGTGCAAGCGGCGCGGCAACGTCTGCGTCACCGTCGCCCACGGCACGCCCTGCCTCGGTCCCGTCACCCAGGCCGGCTGCGGCGCGCTCTGCCCCTCGTGCGACCGCGGCTGCTACGGCTGCTTCGGCCCGATGGAGTCGCCCAACACCGAGTCGCTGACCGCCTGGATGCGCGGCCTCGGCGCCGAGACGCCCGACCTGATCCGCGCCTACCGCAACTTCAACGCCAACGCGCCCGCCTTCCGCGCGGCGAGCAAACGGGCGGAAGGAGCCCCCCAATGACGCTCCGGTGCGCCTTATGTACCTGTGGGGCCCAAAAAGCGCACCGGAAGGGGTGGGAGATGGGATGAGCACGCGCCGGATCGAGACCAACTACCTGGCCCGGGTCGAGGGCGAGGGGGCGATGCGCGTGCGCCTGCGCGGCGAGGTGGTCGAGGAGGTCGAGCTGCGCATCTTCGAGCCGCCGCGCTTCTTCGAGGCGCTGCTGCGCGGCCGGGCGCTGGGCGAAGCCCCCGACATCACCGCCCGCATCTGCGGCATCTGCCCGGTCGCCTACCAGACCAGCGCCTGCCAGGCGATGGAGGACGCGCTCGGGATCGAGGTCTCCGGGCAGCTGCGCCTGCTGCGCCGGCTGATCTACTGCGGCGAGTGGATCGAGAGCCACTGCCTGCACCTCTACATGCTGCACGCGCCCGACTTCCTCGGCTACGAGAGCGGCATCGCGATGGCCCGCGACCACCGCGAGGTCGTCGAGCGCGGCCTGCGGGCGAAGAAGGCCGGCAACCGCCTGATCGAGGTCGTCGGCGGGCGCGCCGTGCACCCGGTCAACGTCCGCGTCGGCGGCTTCTACCGGGCGCCGGAGCGGCGCGAGCTGGAGGCGCTGCGCGACGACCTCGAACGCTGCCGCGAGGAGGCATTGGAGACGGTGCGCTGGACCGCCGGGCTCGATTTCCCCGAGCTGGACCGCGATTACGAGCTGGTCGCGCTGCGCTCCGAGGTCGATGGCGAGTACCCGATCGACCGCGGCCGGATCGTCTCCTCGCGGGGGATCGACGTCGCCCCGGCCGAGTTCGACGCGACCTTCGAGGAGGAGCAGGTGCCGCACTCGACCGCGCTGCACGCGCGGGTGCGGGGGCGCGGCGCCTACCTCTGCGGGCCGCTTGCCCGCTTCGAGCTCAACCGCGAGCGCCTCTCGCCGCTCGCCGCCGAGGCAGCCACGGAGGCGGGCATCGGCGACGGCTGCCGCAACCCCTTCCGCAGCATCGTCGTCCGCGCGGTCGAGGTCCTCTACGCCTTCGACGAGGCGCTGCGCCTGATCGACGCCTACGAGCGGCCGGACGCCCCGGCGGTCGAGTGGGAGCCGCGCGCCGCCGTCGGCCACGGCGTCTCCGAGGCGCCGCGCGGTCTGCTCTACCACCGCTACGAGGTCGACGCCGCGGGCGAGATCGTCGCCGCCCGGATCGTGCCGCCGACCTCGCAGAACCAGCGCTCGATCGAGGAGGACCTGCGCGAGTTCGTCGCCGCCCATGCCTCGCTGCCCGACGACGAGCTGCGCCGGCGCTGCGAGCAGACGATCCGCAACTACGACCCCTGCATCTCCTGCTCGACCCACTTCCTCGACCTCGAGGTCGAACGCCGATGACGTTCCGGTGCGCCTTATGTACCCATAGGGTCCAAAAGGCGCACCGGAACGGGGGACGATGAGGCGCCTCTTCGTCGGCATCGGCAACCCGTTGCGCGGCGACGACGCGGCGGGGTTGCTGGCGGCGCGGGCGCTGCGGGCGCGCGCGCCGCAGGGGATCGAGGTGCGCGAGCTGGAGGGCGAGCCGGTGGGGCTGATCGAGGCCTGGGACGGGGCCGAGGCGGTCGTCGTCGCCGACGCCGTCGCCTCCGGCGGCGAGCCGGGCGAGGTGCATAGGGTCGACGCCGCCGCCGGTCCCCTGCCGGCAGCGCTCGCCGGCGCCTCGACCCACGCGATGGGCCTCGCCGAGGCGGTCGAGCTGGCCCGGGCGCTCGACCGGCTGCCGTCCCGCCTCGTCGTCTACGGGATCGAGGCGGCGAGCTTCGAGACCGGCACCGAGCCCAGCGCCGCCGTCCGTGCCGCCGCCGAGCGCGTCGCCGAGGCGGTCGCAGCCGACCTCAACCCCTCCGGGTGAAACGCTTTTGACGCGAAATAGACCCCAAACGCGTTGCACCCGGGCTGGTACGTTGGGATGCACGCGATGTGTCTGGCGATTCCCGGCCAAGTCCTTGAGATCGTCGACGAGCCGAACCGGCTCGCGCGGGTCGACGTGGCCGGGGTGAAGCGCAACGTCAGCGTCGCCCTGCTCGACGACGATGAGGGCGGGGTCGGGCCGGGCGACTGGGTCCTGATCCACGTCGGCTTCGCGATCTCCAAGGTCGATGAGGACGAGGCGGCGGCGACGCTGAAACTGCTCGAGGAGATGGGGAGCGAGTACGAGCAGGAGCTGGACGAGCTGAAGGGGAGCGCGATCGAGTGAAGTACGTCGAGGAGTTCCGCGACGCCGGGCTGGGCGCCGCGCTGGCGGCCCAGATCCTCTCCCTGCTCGAGCCCGGCCGCCACTACAAGCTGATGGAGATCTGCGGCGGCCACACGCACGCGATCTACCGCTACGGGATCGACGACCTGCTGCCCGACGAGGTCGAGATGGTCCACGGGCCGGGCTGCCCGGTCTGCGTGATCCCGATGGGCCGGGTCGACGACGGGATCGCGATCGCCGAGCACGAGGGCACGATCCTCGCCTGCTTCGGCGACATGATGCGCGTGCCCGGCTCCGAGCGCACGCTGCTCGAGGCGAAGGCGGCGGGCGCCGACATCCGCGTCGTCTACTCGCCGCTCGACGCGCTGCGGATCGCCCGCGAGAACCCCGAGCGCGAGGTCGTCTTCTTCGCGATCGGGTTCGAGACGACGGCGCCCTCGACCGCGCTGACGATGATGCGCGCCCGCGACGAGGGGCTCGCCAACTTCTCCTGCTTCTGCAACCACGTCGCGATCGTGCCGCCGCTGCAGGCGCTGCTGGCGCTGCCCGACCTCAGCCTCGACGGCTTCGTCGGCCCCGGCCACGTCGCCACCGTGGTCGGCGCCCGCCCCTTCGAGTTCATCCCGGCCGAGCACGGCAAGCCCTTCGTCGTCTCCGGCTTCGAGCCGCTCGACATCCTGCAGGCGATCGAGATGCTGCTGCGCCAGCTCGCCGAGGGCCGCTGCGAGGTCGAGAACCAGTACCGGCGCGTGGTGCCCGCCGCGGGCAACCCGGTGGCGCTGCGCGCGATGGGCGAGGTCTTCGAGTTGCGCGAGAGCTTCGAGTGGCGCGGCCTGGGCGAGATCCCGCGCAGCGCCTTCAAGCTGACCGAGGCCTTCGCTGCCCACGACGCCGAGCTGCGCTACGAGCTGCCCGGCCGCAGCGTCGCCGACCCCGAGGCCTGCCAGTGCGGAGAGGTGCTGAAGGGGGCGATCAAGCCCTGGGAGTGCAAGGTCTTCGGCACCGCCTGCACGCCCGAGCACGCGATCGGCACCTGCATGGTCTCGCCGGAGGGGGCCTGCGCCGCCTACTACAACTACGGACGCTTCGCCCGCGAGGGGGCGCCGGCGTGAGGTCCGAGGAGCGCGTGCTGGAGATCATCGAGACGGCGCGCGGCAAGCGCCCCCGTTTCAAGGACGAGCTGGTGACGATGGCCCACGGCGCCGGCGGCAAGGCCTCGCAGACGCTGATCGAGGGCCTGCTCGTCCCCGCCTTCGGCTCGGCGGCGCTGGCCGAGCTGGGCGACGCCGGCGCGGTCGAGGTCGATGGCGCCGGCCTGGCGATCACCACAGACAGCTTCGTCGTCCGCCCGATCCGCTTCCCCGGCGGCTCGATCGGCGAGCTGGCGGTCAACGGCACGGTCAACGACCTCGCTGTCTCCGGGACGCGGCCGCTGGCGCTGACCGTCTCGCTGGTGCTCGAGGAGGGACTGCCGGCGGCTGAGCTGCGCGCCGAGGTCGAGGCGATCGCCGCCGCCGCCGAGGCGGCCGGGGTCGAGATCGTCAGCGGCGACACCAAGGTGGTCGAGCGCGGCCACTGCGACTCGATGTACGTGTGCACGACGGGGCTGGGGCGTGTCGACGCGCGGGCGGCGCTCGGCACGGGGAAGATCCGGCCCGGCGACAAGGTGCTCGTCTCCGGGCCGGTCGGCGCCCACGGCACGGCGATCATGCTCGCCCGCGACGAGCTCGGGCTCGACGCCGAGGTCGTCTCCGACACGCGCTCGCTCTGGCCCGCGGTCGAGGCGATGCTCGACGCCGCCGGGCCCTCGCTGCGCTGCCTGCGCGACGCGACCCGCGGCGGCGTCGCCTCCGCGCTCAACGAGCTGGCCCGCGCCTCCGGCGTCTGCGTCGAGGTCAGCGAGGGCGCCGTCCCTGTCCAGCCCGAGGTCGCCGCCGCGGCCGAGCTGCTCGGCATCGACCCGATGTACATCGCCAACGAGGGCGTGCTGGTCGCCTTCGTCGCTCCGGAGGGGGCCGAGGCGGCCCTGGCGGCGCTGCGCGCGGCGCCGGGCGGCGAGGCCGCGGCCGAGATCGGCGTCGTCGAGGAGGAGCCGCCGGGGATGGTCCTGGTCGAGACCGGCTTCGGCGGGCGGCGCGTGATGGACCTGCTCGCCGGCGACCCGCTGCCGAGGATCTGCTGATGGAGGCCGGCTGATGCACGAGCTCGCCCTCTCTCGCGCGATCGTCGACGCCGCCCTGCGCCACGCCGAGGGACGGCCGGTCGAGCGAGTCCACGTCAGGCTTGGAGACCTGCGCCAGGCGTCCCCCGGCTCGCTCGCCTTCTACTTCGAGATCGTCGCCCGCGACACCGACTGCGAGGGCGCCGAGCTGGAGATCGAGACGCTAACCGGCGACCAGCTCGAAGTCGCCTGGATCGACGTAACCGACACCGCCCGCCGACGGGCCGATTTCCGTCGCATAGCGACGGAAATAGGCCCGTCGGCGGGCGGTGT
>JBLMYD010000052.1:0-10640 GCA_050258095.1 Chloroflexota bacterium | reverse complement strand
CCGATTCCGGCGATCCGCTCGCCGGAATCGGGGCGGCGCTCAGGTTCAAGTCAGTGGCGGTATCGGTCCCAGGCTCGCGAGTTCGCTGACGATCGCTTTCAGGTCTTCGTCGTGTTCGTCGATCAGACGGTCGGCGGCGTCCGGAAGCGTCTCCTGCAGCACCCGTTCGCTCGCGTCGTCCATCGCCACTTCCACCGGGATCTCGACCTGCAGGCGGTAGTAGCGCGGACCGTGCCCGATCGTCGCCGCGTTCGGCGGCCCTTCGCCCGGTTCCTGGTTGAGCAGCATGTGGGCCCAGTAGTCGGTGCCGTCGGCGGAGCCGTTGAGCATCGCGCTGATCAGGGGCGGTTCGGCGCCGCCGAGCACGACCCAGCGGATCTTGCCCCAGCCGCTGACGTCCTCCTGCCGGTAGCGCGGCACGTAGCGGCTGGTGCCGAGGGAGACGACGAACAGGTCGTGCGGCGCCAGGCCCGCCGGCGGGTCGCTGCCGCGGCCGAGCGCCTCGGCGATCGCGGCGACCGTCGGGTCGTCGGCGAAGACGCCGCCGTCGACGAGCGCGTGGGGCTCGGCGTCGCCGGGCACGCGAAGGCCGTGGGACGGAAAGTAGGTGGGCGCCGCCGAGGTCGCGAGACCGGCGTCGACGATCGGGTAATCGTGGTCTTCGGATTCCACGGCGCGCCAGCGCTTGAAGAAGAACGGCTGGCGTTCGGTCATGTCGTAGGCGGTGACCAGCAGATCGCGCTTTGCTTTCGAGACCAGGCTTTCGCCGAGCCTCGCCGCAAGCGATTTGGCCAACCGCTCGGCTCCGTACAGCGGTCCGAACAGTCCCGCCAGGGGCCCGGCCGGGAGGAGGGCGTCGCGCTTGAAGATCTCCGGTCCGTCTTCGACGTAGATGCCGGAGAGCTCGGTCGCCGGGACCCCGCCGGGCGCCGTCAGCGCGAGGGCGATCAGGCCGCCCGTGGACGTGCCCGCGAAGAGGTGGAAGTAGTCGGCGAGGCGAACGTCGGCGCCTGTTTCGGGATGGTTGACGAGCTCTTCCTCCAGCCTGGCGAGGACCAGCGCCGGGATCAGCCCGCGGATGCCGCCGCCGTCGACGCTGAGGATGCGGAGTGGGTCGGCCATCGCTATCGCCTCGCCTTGTACTCCATCTGTTCCCAGAACTCGCGCATCCGCCGCTTGTTGATGTTTCGCTGCCAGGCGGGCAGGCGAATCCCGGGCTTGACCAGCCGCCGCTCCCCGCGGCAGAAGCCGCGACTGACTCCGCGGTGTTCGTTGGGCTCGTCCGGCGAGGCGGCCCTATAGGGGCAGAACCCCCAGCCGCACTGCGTCGGGCAGCCCGAGCCGAGGATCTCATGGCGGTCGCGGCTCTCGCTCAGGCAGTAGGGAAGCTCCTCCATGTGGCCGAAGCTCTCGTGACGGTTGGGTGGGCTGCCCTCCTTGAGGTCGACGAGGACGGAGACGTCGCCGACGAGCTGCGCCGCTTTGGGACTGAGGGCGGCCGGCAGCCGTCCCGCGTCTTCGACGTCGTCGCTCCAGATGAAGGCTTCCCAGCGCGACCCTTTGAGTTCGGCGTGGCGCAGCGCCCGGCGCGCCAGCTTCGCCGCGCGCCGTGTGAGCGGGTGGCGCTCGCGCGTCGAGTGGAGGCGGAAGGCGAGCATGTCGAGCGTGTCCTCGCGGCTCGTGCCCGCGATTCCATACAACGCCAGCGCCTGGCAGAGCAGCATCCGGGCATACCAGGACGTTGCGTGGGGGAGGCCGACGTCGGCGACGAGCCGGCGGTTGTTCGCGACCCAGCCGGGGCCCTTGAACACGGACGGGTCGGAGGCGTGCCGCATCGCGTCGGCCTTGAAGCCCTGGGCCAGCGAGTCCTCGAGCTCGGGCCGGATGCCCTCGAAGGCAAGGGTGGCGAATTTGACCAGCTGGTCTCGCGCTTTGCCGAGGCGCTCCTCGGCCACCCGGTCCATGCTCTTCCCCGAGGCGCCCGTCCGCAGCTCCTCGCTCATCCCGCTGACGATGGCCGGCAGGACCCACCCCAGCGCGACGAACGATTCCCTCAGCGGATCGAGGTGTTTGTCCTCGGGTTTGAGCGGCTCCCCTTCAGCCGAGCGGATGCCCGCGCGCAGGATGTGGCTCTCGATTTCGTCGTACAGCAGCGGGTGCGCGCCGCGGGCGTTCCGCTCGAGCTGCCTGCTCGCGGCCCGCCGCACGTCGTAATCGGGATCGCATGCGAAGTGCTGCCAGACGGTGAGCCAGGACTTCTTGTCTTCCGTGCCGCCCAAGTTCGCGATTGCCGGAACCGCTCGCAGCTTCGTCCAGCGCATCGCGCCCGCGGTCTTGCGAACCAGCTCGTTGATCTGCTCGCTGTCGAACCCGTCTTTGGGATGGCCGAGGAGAGAGGCGAGTTCCGCCGCAGTGGTGAGCTTGATCAGGTCGTCGTCGGGATCGGCGCGGTCGTGCGGGTCGGGCACCTCGGTCGGGTCGATCTGCCCGAACAACGACTCGAGCGCGTCGCTTCGCGCATCCGTGCGACTTGCATTGGAGATCGAGCCCTGGGCAGCGCTCACGAGTCGCTGCACGATCGCGGCGGCAAGGCCGTGCCAGCACGGGTTCAGTCCCTCGAGCGCGCGCTCGTCGGCATGGATCGCGGCGAAGACGAGGGCCAGGTGGGCAGTCAGCTTTTCGGGATGGTGGCTGTCCATCAACGCCTCCAGCCAGGCGTCGAAGTTGCCGAAGTCGTGAAGGCCGGCAATGCCGTCCCGCTGCGCCGCCCTGCGCAATTTCCCAACCTGTTCCATTTCCCTCCGACCGAGCTCGGCGAGGCAACGACCGGCGAGGAACGCCTGCAGGATGCGGTGCCGGAACTGCGGTTTCCCCCGCCAGTCGGCTTCGATGATCCGCAGCCGTTCGCAGGTGTCGATCGCCTCGTGCTGGGAGACCGTGTGCCGGCGCTTGGCCTGACCGTTCCCGTTGCTCTCGAGGCCGCGCCGATCGTCGGTGCTGATGAAGTCGACCAAATCCCCGCGTGCGGGGATTTGGGCCTTGCCGTCCTGGGCGGCGACAGCGGCGGCCTCTCGCGCCGTCGCTCCCAGCGTTCCGAGGGCCGCGAGCTGGAGCGCGTTGACGCTGCGTTCGCGATCGGCGGGGTCGATCGCGAGGCTGCGGCGGACGTCGCCCCTGACGATTCCCTTGTAGAACTGTTCGAGCAGCATGTAGCGCACCCACAGCGGATTCCACTCGTGCTTGGTCGACGAGCCGTTGCGCCAGCGACCGGGCCTATCCTTCCCTTCCCAGCGTTCGGGGTCTTCGGGCAGGTCGGGGCAGGCGCCGACCGCGGTCAGCTCCGCCAGCGCCTCAAGGTAGAGGGGCGCTTCTGCCAGCTCTCCTTCCCTCACCCAGCGTTCGATCTCGTCGCGCGGCGTCGGTTTGGACGTTTGGGCGCCAGGTACGCGTATCGAAGGCCGGGCGGCGAGGCCCACAGCGGTGTCGAAGTCGAGCCGCTCGATGGTGATCGCCGAGGCGGCTATCCCCATCGGCACTCCCGCCGGCCGGGCGGTGACGATCACCGCCTGACCCTCGGTTGCGACGTTCTCCAGCAGGCGCCTCATCACGAATCCGGGCTCCCCGTCGGAGCCGATCTGGTCGATGTCGTCGACCATGATCGCGATGCGCCGGCGCCGGCACAGCCAGCGCCAGACGATGTCCGCCTCGGCGCCGGTCTTGACGAAGGGGCGAACCTGACTTTCGAAACGCCCGCGGGCGCGGTCGAAGAGATCGTCGTCCGTCTGCTCGCCGCGCAGCTCCAGCAGGACCGGCACCAAGCCGATCTTGGCCAGGACCGATGCCAGGTCGAGCAGGGCCGTCGTCTTGCCGGCCCCCGGGTCGCCGACGATGATCTGCACATCCTTCTTGCGGGCAAGCGCGCCCGGCAGCAGCTCGTCGTAGAGGTCGTCGCGGGGCACCGTGTCGACGGGTGGGTCCAGCTCGACGATCTTCGCGACCAGCTTGGCGAGGGTTGGGCGCAGGAGCGCTTCCGGATCGCTCGCGATCCGGCGGCGAATCCGGCTTGCCGTGCGGGGGCTCTTGAAAGCGTCGTGCCAGACGACGGTGAACAGCGCGGCGACAGACCCGCCTAGGATCCAGTTCGCGGCCCATCTCTCGACCGCGTTATCCGGGTTTTTGAAAGCTATGAGCGCCGATGAGACGGCGAGGGCGGTCCAGAGAAAGACCCAAATCGACAGCGTCTCGGTGGGCCGGAAGAGCGTGACTCGCCTGAACCAACGTCCCGGCCGCTTGTGGGAGTCGGTGAATCGCCGCCAGGCCGTCCCGCCGACCTGAGCGATCCAGATCCAGACCAGGTGAAGCTGCCGGCCTCGCCGCCTGAACCAGGGCGCCGATACGTACTCGATCGTGCCCCGCGCGGTGCGCTGGCGCTCCGCCGCGACGGCGATGTGTTTACGGGCCCTCGTCGCTTCCTCGGACGACAGCTCGGGGGCGCCCTGCGCCTTTCCGGCCGGCGCCATCGTCTTGGCCTCCAACTGCACCACCTTCCCCAACTATGCTCTGACGATCCCGCGTACTCTAACTGTTTGCATTGAATAGTGCAAAGGTGATGATTAGGACGATCGCGTTACGCCATCACCTCTCGTGAGAGGACTCGTCGTCCCGTTCCACCCCTTCGTCCTCGGGCTTGGGGGCTTCCTCTGCCATGCGTTCCTCGACGAACTCGTGCGGGCTGCGCGGCGGCCGGCGCTTGGGCCTCCCAGCCGCCAGCCGTCCGATTTCCTCTCGCAGACTGCGAGCCCGCTCGCGTTGCGCTTTCGCCTCGTCGTCGGCCAAGCTACTCGCTCCCGGCGGCCTTGCGGATCGCGTCGATCTGCGTGCGCAGCTGACTCGCCTTGGCGCCCGCCGAGTCCGCCGTCTGGGCGCCGACCGCGATCGCGGCCTGCAGCGTCGGGTCGTCCTTGGCGAGCCCCTCGGTCAGCTCCGGGTGCGGGGTCCGCTTGTCGATCTCCGAGCGCAGGCTGTTGACGCTGGCCTCGAACACTCCCAGGTCAAGGTACTCCTTCTCGGCGCCGAACCATCGCTGTTGCCACCAGTGATCGGAGACCGGGTCGTGCCAGCTGATGTAGCCGCCACGGAGGATCTCGCGCGGCCGCTCGATCGCGCCCGTGAAGCTGTATCGGGTGCTCGCGGCCGGGACCGGCTCGAAGAAATGAGGGGTGTAGAAGTCGGAGACGAGGATGTCGTTGACCGTGTAGCCGAACTCGGCGGCCTCGGGCGGATCGCAGACCTCGACCAGGAACTCAACCCGTCCCTGGTCCTCCTTCGGCGACCGGCCCGGGATCAGCCGGTTGCCGGTCGGATCGGCGAGCATCTCGAGCATCTCGTGACTGGCGGTGAGCGACCAGCTGTCGCCGTAGGCGATCAGAGCGAAGGGCTGGCCGTCCTTGTCGAGGTGGATGCCGGCTGCCCCCTGGACGCCGATGTCGTCGAGGACGATCATCGGCCAGTAGCCGACCGGCACGTCCTCGAGCGTCGGGAAGGCGTCGACGGTCGCCCAGATGCCCCAGATCGGGGCGAAGTCGCGGATCGCCTGTCGTTGCAGCGCCGCGGTGACCCTCGAGACGTCACCTAGGTCGTGATCCCTGGCTTCCGAGACCAGGGCCAGGTTCGCAACAAACATGGGTGGCTCCTTTCGGAGGATTGCTTAGGGAGAGTAGAGTGATCCTATAGGTTTAAGCGCAACCTGTCAGTCACAGCGGCGGCTGCCCGCGAGGTAACCCTCGGGCTCCTCGACCACCGTGTTGACCAGCTCGCCGATCCGCTCGATCTCGACGCGGACCGTCTGGCCGACGTGGAGGATGTTGTCGCGCACCGGTTTGCGGCCGAGGCCGACGCCGGCCGGGGTGCCGGTGGCGATCGTGTCGCCGGGCTCGAGGGTGAAGGCTTCGGAGAGGTGGGAGACCTGCTGGAAGCAGTCGAAGACCATCTCGGCCGTGCTCGCGTCCTGGCGCAGCTCGTCGTCGACCCAGCAGCGGATGCGCAGGTCCTGCGGGTCGCCGATCTCCTCCGGCGTGACCAGCCAGGGGCCGAGCGGGCCGTGGGTGTCGAAGGACTTGCCGAGCGTCATCGTCCGCGCCCGTCCCTGCCAGTCGCGCACGCTGAGGTCGTTGGCGCAGGTGTAGCCGGCGATCGCCTCGTGGGCGTCCTCGACCGGGACGTGGCGGCAGCGCTTGCCGATCACGACCGCCAGCTCCGCCTCGTAGTCGAGGAAGGTCGAGACCTTCGGCATGTGCACCTCGGCCCCCGGCCCGACCACGCAGGTCACCTGCTTGTTGAAGAAGACCGGCACCTCGGGCGCCTCCATCCCCATCTCGGCGATGTGGTCGGCGTAGTTGAGCGCGATCGCCAGGTACTTGCGCGGCACGACCGGCGCGAGCAGCCGCACACCGGCGAGCGGCCGGCGCGGCGCGCCGGCCGCAGCCTGCTCGATCCCGCCTCGACCAGCCTCGGCGAGCGCCGCGGCCGCTTCGGCCGGCAGCCCCGAGCTCGAGAGATCGACCACCTCGTCGCCCGCGACGACCCCCAGCGCCGGCGCGCCTCCGGCCGTCTCGAAGCGGCAGATCCTCACGGCCCGGACTCTGCCAGATCCGCTGACTTCGCCTTTTTTCGCCCATACGACGAAGAAAAGCGAAGTCAGCGTTGGGGGCCCGCTTAGACTGAACAAGGTTGAGCGGCCTTGAGGCACCGATCGATTGGAGGATGAGATGAACGCCGACCTTGACGCCTATCGCGAGCAGAGCCTGCGGACCTGGGACGAGATGGCGCCCGGCTGGGAGGAGCGCAACGAGTGGATGATCGACGTCGCCGGCCTGGTCAACGATTGGCTCCTCGAGCGCGCCGCGCCCCAGGCCGGGCAGACGGTCATCGACATCGCGGCCGGGCCGGGCGACCTCGGCTTCCAGGCTGCCGCCCGGGTCGGCTCGGAGGGCAGGGTGCTCTCGACCGACTTCGCCCCCGAGATGGTCGAGGTGGCGCGGCGCATCGCCGCCTCGCGCGGGCTCGACAACGTCGAGTTCCGCGTCCTCGACGCCGAGCGGATGGACCTCGACGACGACAGCGTCGACGTGGCGCTGTGCCGTTGGGGATACATGCTTATGGCCGATCCCGCGGCGGCGCTGCGCGAGACGCGCCGCGTGCTGCGCGACGGCGGCCCACTTGCCTTTTCCGTCTGGGCTGAGCCCGAGCGCAACCCGTGGCTGTCCCTTGCGGCGAGGACGATGGTCGAGCGCGGCCACGTGCCGCCGCCGGAGCCAGACGCACCCGGGGTCTTCGCAATGGCAGACCCGGCGCGGATCCGCTCTCTGGTCACGGGCGCCGGCTTCGGCGAACCGGAAATCGAGGAGATCACGTTCGAGTACGACTTCGAAGGCTTCGACGACTTCTGGGAACTCCTGATGCGCCTGGCTGGTCCGGTCGCGCGGGTCCTCAAAGGCCTAGACGACGCCGAGCTTCGGGCGACCCGCGACGCGATCGAGGAGAGCGTCGCGCCCTTCCGCGCCGAGGACGGCTCCTACGCGATGCCGGCGGTCTGCCTGGGTGCGGCCACTCGCTGAGATGGAGACCGGCGCGCTGCGCGAGCTGACCTCCTCGTTCGGGGGCGAGCTGATCGCCCCCCGTGACACGGGCTACGAGGAGGCGCGCCGGGTTTGGAACGGCTCGATCGACCGTCGCCCGGCGCTGATCGCCCGCTGCTCGGGGGCACCCGACATCGCCGCGGCCCTGCGCTACGCACGTCAGGGCGGCCTCGAGGTCACGGTGCGCGGCGGCGGCCACAGCTTCCCGGGCCACTCGGTCTGCGACGAGGGCGTGATGATCGACCTCGGCGGAATGAAGGGAATCGAGGTCGATCCCGAGGCGCGCACAGCCAGGGCCCAGGCCGGCGCCCTGCTCGGCGATCTCGACCGGGCGACGCAGGAGCACGGGCTCGCGGTGCCGGCGGGGATCGTCACCCACACGGGCCTCGCCGGCCTCACCCTCGGAGGTGGCATCGGCTGGATCATGCGCAAGCACGGTCTGACGATCGACCAGCTCCTCTCGGTCGAGCTGATGACCGCCGAGGGCGAGCTGGTGCGCGCGTCTGAGGATGAGAACGCCGACCTCTTCTGGGGCGTCCGCGGCGGCGGCGGAAACTTCGGCATCGCCACCGAGTTCGAGTTCCGCCTCAACCCCCTCGGGCCGGTGGTGCTGGCCGGGCCGATCTTCTGGCCGATGGCGGACTCGCCGAAGGTACTGCGCTTCTACCGCGATTGGATTGCGGAGGCGCCCGACGACCTGATGACGATCGTCGTCCACCGGATGGCTCCCGACCTGCCCGCGGTGCCGGCGGACCTGCGCGGCAAGCCGGTGGTGGCGATCGTCTGCTGCTGGGCGGGTGAGAACGAGGCGGGGGAGGAGGCGGTGCGCCCGCTGCGCGAGCTCGGCAGCCCGCTGCTCGACCTCTGCGAACCGAAGCCGTTCCTCGAGCACCAGGCGATGTTCGACCCCTCCTTCGTGCCCGGCCGCTGGTACTACATGCGCGCCTGCGACGTGGACGTGCTCTCTGACGAGGTGATCGACATCACCGCCGAGCACTCGCTGCGGATCGGCTCACCCCTGACCGCCTTCCCGATCTGGCAGATGGGGGGCGCGGTGGCGCGGATGGCCGACGAGGACACGGCATTCCACGGCCGCACAGCCGGGCACACCTTCAACATCTCGGCGATCACCGAGTCGGCCGAGGGCTTCGAGGAGGAGCGGGAGTGGGCGCGCGGCCTCTGGTCGGCGCTGGAGCCGCACCACTCGAGCACCGTCTACGTCAACTTCCTGATGGAAGAGGGTGAGGAGCGGGTGCGCGAGGCCTACGGCGCGGAGAAGTACGACCGCCTCAAGCGGCTCAAGCGCGAGTACGACCCCGACAACGTCTTCCACCATAACCAGAACATTCCGCCGGACTGACACCGGCGTATCGGAAAACCAGACCGTTCTTGCATTACGCTGCTTCATACGGTTAGCATCGGCGTAATGGTGTTTTTCGGTGGCGGGACGGGGAGTGCACCCGAAACCGCCGAAGAGGTAAGCCAACAGCTCGTCAGCGCGACGCTCTGGGCTCCGGGGGAGGAGCCGCGGAAGTGCGATCTCACAACCGCGTCACGGGGCGACGGAGTTCTCTGGATCGATATCGAGTCGTCGGCGTCGGCCGATGAGTTGCTGGCCCTGCTCGAACCGGTCTGTCCCGGCTTGGAGCGAGAGATGCTCGTCGACCTGCTCTGTCCCGACGAGACGCCCGAAGGCTGCAGCTGGCACGGCGGGGAGGTGCGCCTGGCGTCGAGCTTCGCCGTCTATGCGCCGGAGGCGCGGGGAAACGGTGGACTCATACCTGTCTACACGCCTTCTGCTGAAGCCGTGTACGAGGCGGTGGAGCTGCTGGCGGGCGACGGCTGGCTGATCACTCGCTGGCACGATGCGTGCGTCTACCGCGGCGCCGATTTGATCGGGGAGCCGCTCCCCCCGGTGTCGCGCGATGGCATCAGGGCGTCGGTGGAAACGCAGTGGGCGACACGCGATGGCGGTACCGCCGGCGACCTGGGGGTGATGGTGATGTACGGACTGGCGCTCACCTACGCTCATACCCACCGCCGTTTTCTCACCGCGCTGGAAGAATGGGAGCTGACCCTCTACAAGTCAGACGATCACAAGCTGCTGGAGATCAGCCCCGAACAAGAGGCCCGCCTCCATGATCTTTGGGGTGCGCGGGCGCGGCTCTGCAAATGGCTCAATCCACTCAATCTCCCCGGTATTCGCGATGATGTCGACAAAGCGTGGTTGCCGGCGACGGATCACGACGCCGCGATCAAAGTCGATGCTCGTGTCGACAAAGCCCTCGCGGCGCTCTCGAAGCTCGGCGACACACTGCGCAGCTCGTTCCAGCTGGTCCACGTCAAGAAGACCGAAGCGAAGCGCGAACACAACGAGCGACTGCAGAGGGATCTCGGCTTCCTCGCCACCGGCTTTCTCGTACCCACTCTGGTGGTGGGTTTCTACGGCGCCAATACGTGGGTTCCAGGAGAGCACCGACATTGGGGGTTCCTGGGGATGGTCGTCGTCATGCTCGTTGCGACCACCGGCATTTTGCTGCTGCTGCGCAGGATGCTCGACGCTAATCGTCGAGCTCGCTGATCAGCTCCACCACGCGCCGCTCGATCTTGTCGCGGGTGGCACGGACCTCCTCGAGCGGGCGGCCCTTGGGGTCATCGAGGTCCCAATCGATGTAGCGGGTGCCGGGGATGTAGGGGCACTCGTCGCCGCAACCCATCGTCACCACCAGGTCGGCCCACTCGGCGTCCTCGCTCGTCAGCTTGCGGGGGACGCGGCCGGAGAGGTCGATGCCGAGCTCGGCCATTCCCTCGACCACCTCGGGGTGGACCCGCTCGCCGGGCGTCGTCCCGGCCGAGCGGGCCTCGTGGGCGCCGGCCGCCTCGCGGGCGAAGAGCGCCTCGCTCATCTGCGAGCGGCCGGCGTTGTGCAGGCAGACGAAGAGGACGCGCGCCATCAGCCCGCCTCCTCCGCCGACGGGCCGATTTCCGTCGCTATGCGACGGA